>NZ_JBQUZW010000003.1:0-414909 GCF_056313665.1 Lysobacter sp. DMC104
GCCGGAACTGGTCCGAACCCGATACCCTCCCCACGGGACTCACCGCCTGAGTGGCTACAAGATCCGTACGCAGGTCACCGGCCTATCCGCTGACGCCCGGAAACTGAATTCGGCCTGAACCCTTCCGGTTCCGACCTGCAAACGGGCGCAACGCCCGCCCCGGACGGGGACTCCTTTGGCGCGACCGTGAACGCAATCCCGCGTTACAGTGCGAGCCCTCAGGAGCAGGCCATGCAGGACTCACAGTTCGAACACTCCCTCGATCGCGCCCGCCAGGGCGACCGCAGCGCGCTGGAGCGCGTGCTGGTGCGTTCGCGCCAGGACCTGCGCCGCTACGCCGAATACCACTGCGCGATCAACGACGTCGAGGACGCGGTGCAGGAAAGCCTGCTGCTGGTGTCGCGCAAGCTGGCCAGCCTGCGCGAACCGGGCGCCTTCGCGTCCTGGCTGTTCCGCATCGTCAAGCGCGAGTGCAACCGGCTCAAGCGCGCCACCCGGCTGGTGCTGATGCAGCCGTCCGACCTCGAAGAGATCGAGGCCCCGCACTGCCCCGCGCCGAACGGCATCGTGCGCGATGTCGCCCAGGCGCTGGCACGCCTGCCGGCGCACTACCGCGAAGCCATCCTCATGCGCGATCTCGAAGGCATGACCATCGCCGAGATCGCCCAGCAGCTGTCGCTGCATCCCGAAGCCGCCAAGGCCCGTATCCACCGTGCAAGGAGCCTGGCGCGACAGTACCTGTCCGGTTCCGACGCCTGCCCACTGCCGGCACTGCCCGTTTCCGGCTGACGCCCGCCCTTCCGTTTCCCTTTCCGCAACACTTCACACCCCAGGAGAGACTCCATGTCCAGCAACAAGAAGCCCGTCGCCCTCGCCATCTCCACCGCCCTGCTGCTGTCGGGCTCCGCGTTCGCCTCGACCCCGCTCAGCCAGGGCTACCAGCTCGGCGCCGACACCGTGATCGACGCCAAGGCCGCCGAAGGCAGCTGCGGCGGCGCGAAGGCCGGCGAAGCCAAGTGCGGTGCGAACAAGCCGACCACCGAAGCGAGCTGCGGCGCCAACAAGCCCGCCGCGGAAGCCAGCTGCGGTGCCAACAAGCCGGCCGAAGGCAAGTGCGGCGAAGGCAAGTGCGGCATGGCGAAGATGGACACCGACAAGGACGGGAAGCTCTCCCGCGCCGAGTTCGCCGCGGCCCACGGCGGCAAGGACGACAAGTTCGCCAGCCACGACACCAACAAGGACGGCTTCATCAGCGCCGAGGAAATGAAGGCCGCCCACGAAGGCAAGTGCGGCGAGGGCAAGTGCGGTGGCGACAAGGCCCAGGCCGAAGGCAAGTGCGGCGAAGGCAAGTGCGGCGGCATGGCCTGATGCCCGCCCGCGCCGGCGTCCCTCGCGACGCCGGCGCTTCCCCGCGGCCGCCCCGACGACGGGCGGCCGCGCTGAAGGTCCCGATCCCTCGTCGTCCGTCCCGCGAACGTTCCCGATGACCGTCCCTCCGCTTCCCGACCATGCCGCCGGCCTCGGCCTGCGCCGTCCGCTGCTGGCGGACATGCGCGCCGCCTCCGCGGGCGCCTTCGACTTCCTCGAAGTCGCGCCGGAGAACTGGATCGGCGTCGGCGGCGCGCTGGGCGACGGCTTCGCCGATCTGGCCTCGCGCCATCCAGTGGTCTGCCATGGCCTGTCGCTGTCGGTCGGCGGCCCGGCGCCGCTGGACGAGCCCTTCCTGCTGAAGCTGCGGCGGTTCATGGAAACCCATCGCTGCCCGCTCTACAGCGAGCACCTCAGCGCCTGCGGCGACAGCCGCGGCCATCTCTACGACCTGCTGCCGCTGCCGTTCACCGAGGCGTCGGTGCATCACGTCGCCGCGCGCATCCGTCGCGTGCAGGACGTGCTGGGCCAGCGCATCGCGATCGAGAACATCTCGTACTACGCCGCGCCGTTCCGCGAGATGGACGAAATCGACTTCCTCAACGCCGTGCTGGCCGAGGCCGACTGCCTGCTGCTGCTCGACGTAAACAACATCGTGGTGAACGCCACCAACCATCGCTACGACCCGCAGGCGTTCCTCGCCGCGGTGCCGGGCGACCGCATCGCCTACCTGCACGTCGCCGGCCACTACGACGAGGCCGAAGACCTGAAGATCGACACCCACGGCGCCGCGATCGGCGATCCGGTGTGGGCGTTGCTGGAAGACACCTACCGCCGGTTCGGGCCGCGCCCCACGCTGCTGGAGCGCGACTTCAACCTGCCCCCGTTCGAGGACCTGCTGGACGAACTCGGCCAGGTCCGCCGCCGTCTCGCCGGAGCGCCCGCGCATGACCACCGCCGCGCCGCCTGACGCCGTGCTGCGCGCACAGCAGGACGCGCTGGCCGCCCACATCCGCGACCCCGACGGCGTCGCGCCGCCGGACGGCGTCGAGGCGCGCCGGCTCAAGATCTACCGCGAACTGTTCTTCAACAACGTCGAAGGCCTGCTCGCCGGCAATTTCCCGGTCGTGCGCCGGGTCTACGGCGACGACGGCTGGCGCGCGCTGGTCCGCGCGTTCTACCGCGACCACGACTGCCACACGCCGCTGTTCACCGAACTGGGCCGCGAATTCCTGCGCTACCTCGACGAACGCGCCGAAGGCGACGCCGGCCGCGACGATCCGCCGTGGCTGCGCGAACTGGCGCATTACGAGTGGGTGGAACTGGCGCTGCAGATCAGCGAAGCCAGTCGCGACGATGTCGCGCACGATCCCGACGGCGACCTGATGGCCGGTGCGCCGCTGGTCTCGACGCTGGCGTGGCCGCTGGCCTACGCCTGGCCGGTGCACCGGATCGGGCCCGACTACCTCCCCGACGTCCCGCCGGACATGCCGACGCTGCTGCTGGTCCGCCGCGAACCCGACGGCCGCGTCAGCTTCCACGCGCTGACGCCGCTGGCGTTCCGGCTGCTGCAGCGGCTGGACGAGACCCCGGACCTGTCCGGCCGAGAACAGCTGGTTGCCCTGGCCGCGGAAGCCGGCGCGCCGGACCTCGACGGCTTCGTCGCCGAAGGGGCCACGCTGCTGGCCCGGATGCGCGACGAGGGCACGCTGCTCGGTACCCGCCACGCGCCTCCCGGGCAAGCCTGACCGTCGGCACGACGGCCGGCGAGGGGGCGTCTGCTAGGCTTTGCGGATGACCGAAACCGCCCCTGCCCCGGCCTTCACGAAAATGTCCGAACGCTTCCGCGGCTATCTGCCCGTGGTCGTGGACGTGGAAACCGGCGGCTTCGACTGGAACCGCCATGCGCTGCTGGAGATCGCGGTGCAGCCGGTCGACCTCGACGAGGACGGCCGGCTGGTGCCCGGCGACATCGCCAGCGCCCACCTGATTCCCGCGCCCGGCACCGAGATCGATCCGAAGTCACTGCAGATCACCGGCATCGACCTCGACCACCCGTTCCGCCTCGCCAAGCCCGAGAAGGACGCGCTGGATCACGTGTTCGCCGCCGTGCGCGCCGCGGTGCGCAAGCACGACTGCCAGCGCGCGATCCTGGTCGGCCACAACGCGCATTTCGACCTGAACTTCCTCAACGCCGCGGTCGCGCGCACCCAGCACAAGCGCAACCCGTTCCACCCTTTCAGCGTGTTCGACACCGTCACGCTGGCCGGCGTCGCCTACGGCCAGACCGTGCTGGCGCGCGCGGTGATGGCCGCGGGGCTGTCGTGGAACGGCGAAGAAGCGCACTCCGCGGTCTACGACACCGAACGCACCGCGGAGCTGTTCTGCAAGATCGTCAACGGCTGGCCGCGGCTGGGTTGAGCGCACGATGGCGTCGGTCGTCGTCGTTCCCTGGGCCAGTGACTGGCCGGTGCACTTCGCGGCCGTGCGCGACGGTCTGTCGGCGCTGTTTTCGCCCGGCGAGGCGGTGATCGAACACATCGGCAGCACGTCGGTGCCGGGACTTGCGGCGAAACCGGTGATCGACGTGATGCTGGGCGCGCCGAATCTGGCGGTCATCGAAGCGCGGATCGGACGGCTGGGCGAGATCGGCTACGCCTACGTCCCGAAACACGAACGCGCGCTGCCGATGCGGCGCTACTTCACCAGCGATTCGGTGATCCCGCTGCGCGTGCACCTGCATGGGGTCGAGACTGGCTCGGCGTTCTGGCGCGAACATCTGGCGTTCCGGGACGCGCTGCGGGCCGATCCCGCGCTGCGCAACGAGTACCAGGCGCTCAAGCTGCGGCTCGCCGGCACTTTCGCCCACGACAAGGCGGCCTACACCGAGGCGAAAGGTCCTTTCATCCGAGGTGTGCTCGCGGGGCTCAGGCCGACGGCAGCGGAGACTTGATCTTCGACCGGTCACGCCACCCGCGCACGATCCCGAACAGGCTGATCGCGATCCACGTGCATTGCAGCAGCGCGACCGACAGGTTGAAGCCGCCGACCAGCGACACGAGGATGCAGGACGAGCCGGCGATGTTGATGAGCTGGTACGGCAGGCCGGTGCCCGGCAACCGCCCGCTCTGCAGCAGGAAATAGCTGCCGACCACCAGCGCGCTGCCGAGCAGGCCGACGCCGTCATACCACGCCAGATTCAAGCGGACACCCGCTGGCGCACGGCCTCGAACAGCGCCACGCCGGTGGCGACCGAGACGTTGAGGCTTTCCACGCCGGGCGCGTTCGCGAGGCCCGGCATCGGGATGGTGACGAGGCCGTCGCAATGCTCGCGGGTGAGCCGGCGCATGCCGTCGGCTTCACCGCCCAGCACCAGTGCCACATTGCCGCGCAGATCGGTCGCATACAGCGACGCCGTGGCCTCGCCGGCCAGGCCGTAGATCCACACGCCGAGCTGCTGGATCTCGCGCAGCGTGCGCGCCAGGTTGGTCGCCCGCACCACCGGCACGCTGTCGGCGGCGCCGGCGGAGGTCTTGCGCACGGTCGCGTTGACCTGCACCGCCTTGTCCTTCGGGATGACCACCGCGGTCACGCCCGCCGCCGCCGCGCTGCGCAGGCAGGCGCCGAGGTTGTGCGGGTCCTGCACGCCGTCCAGCACCAGCAGCAGCGCCTTGCCTTCGGCGGCTTCGATCAGCGCCGGCAGGTCGTCGTCGGTGTAGGTCTTCGACGCGGCGTAGCGCGCGACCACACCCTGATGACGCAGGCCGCCGGCGACACCGTCGAGCGCGTTGGTCGCGACCCGGCGCACGTCGATGTCCTTGCGGCGGGCGTTTTCCTCGATCTCGGTCAGGCGCGGATTCTTCGCGCCGGCCTCGATCATCACTTCGCGCACATGGTCGGCATCGTGCTCGACCGCGGCGGCCACGGCGTTGATGCCGGCGATCCACTGGGAAGATTTGCTCATCCCGCCATTGTGCCCGGACCGCGGGGCGTTTGCCCGGCCACGGTATGATCCCGGCCCCGCCCAAGCATCGATCCCTGCCACCCGCCATGTCCGCCGACACGCCCGAACATGCCCGGATCGCCATCATCGGCGGCGGCCCCGCCGGGCTGATGGCGGCCGAGGTCGCGACCGCGGCCGGCGTGCAGGTCGACCTGTTCGAGGCCAAGGGTTCGGTCGGCCGCAAGTTCCTGATCGCCGGCAAGGGTGGGCTCAACCTCACCCACGGCGAACCGCGCCCGGCATTCGACGCGCGCTACCGCGAACGCGCGCCGCAGGTCGCGCGCTGGCTCGACGCCTTCGACGGCGAAGCCCTGCGCGACTGGGCCCGCGGCCTCGGCGTGGAGACCTACGTCGGCAGTTCCGGGCGCGTGTTCCCGGACGATCGCAAGGCCGCGCCGCTGCTGCGCGGCTGGGTGCGCCGGCTGCGCGAAAGCGGCGTGCGCTTCCACGTGCAGCATCGGTGGCTCGGCTGGACCGACGACGGCGCGCTGCGCTTCGCCACGCCCGCGGGCGTGCGCTGCGTGCACGCGGACGCGACCGTGCTCGCGCTCGGTGGCGCGAGTTGGCCGGAACTCGGTTCCGACGGCGCGTGGTTCGACGGCCTCGCTGCGCGCGGCATCGACCTCGCCCCGCTGCGGCCCTCGAACTGCGGCTTCGACGTCGGCTGGAGCGCGCTCCTCGCCGAGAAACATGCAGGCGCGCCGCTGAAGCCCGTGGTGCTGCACTGGCGCGACCTCGACGGCATCGAACGTGCGCTGCAGGGCGAATGCGTGCTCACCGCGACCGGCGTCGAAGGCAGCGCGATCTACGCGATCTCCGCCGACCTGCGCGAGACGATCCTCCGCGACGGCCACGCGATGCTGTGGCTGGATCTCGCGCCGGGGCGTCAGCTGGAACGTCTGGAAGCCGTTCTCTCCGCTCCGCGCGGGAAACGCAGCGTCGGGGAATTCCTGCGCCGGCAGACCGGAATCGATGCCGCGAAGGCCGCGCTCGTGTTCGAATCGCTGCCAAACGACATGCGGCAACACGCCGGGGCGATCGCTGCACGGCTCAAGCGCCTGCCGCTGCGCCTCGTCGCCGCGCGCCCCGTCGCCGAAGCCATCAGCACCGCCGGCGGCGTGCGCCTCGAAGCACTCGACGACGCGCTGCAACTGACGACGATGCCCGGCGTCTTCTGCGCCGGCGAAATGCTCGACTGGGAAGCCCCGACCGGCGGCTACCTGCTCACCGCCTGCTTCGCCAGCGGCCTGATCGCGGGCCGCGGTGCGGTGGCCTCACTCGAAACGACGTCGTAGGGCGGGCCCTGGCCCGCCGTTACGACTTTTCCAATGATCGTGGCAACGATCGAAACCGCTTCGATGATCCAGCGGTGCGATCGGGCACGCCGCAATGGCGGGCCAAGGCCCGCCCTACGTCAATACGGTTGTTTCTTCCGCTTCGCCGGCTGCCCGCGCGGTGGCGGCGGCTTCACGCCGCGTTCCTCGTACAGGCGGAAGTCGATCTTGCGGTCTTCCAGGCTGGCCTTGAGCACGACGATGCGCACGCGGTCGCCGAGGCGGAAGACGCGGCCGACGCGTTCGCCGGTCAGCGTCTTGCGGATCGGATCGAAATGGTAGTAGTCGTGCGGCAACTGGGTGACGTGAACCAGGCCGTTGACCTTGGAGTCGTCCAGTTCGACGAACAGGCCGAAGCTGGTGACGCCGCTGATGGTGCCGTCGAACTCGCCGCCGACGTGCTTCTCCATCCACGCGGCGCGGTAACGCTCGTCGACCTCGCGCTCGGCCTCGTCGGCGCGGCGCTCGCGTTCGGAGCATTGCAGTGCCAGCCCGGCCATCGCGTTCGGCGAATAGGTGAAGGCCGCCGGCTTCTCGCCGCTCAGCGCATGCTTGATCGCGCGGTGCACCAGCAGGTCGGGATAGCGGCGGATCGGCGAGGTGAAGTGTGCGTAGGCCTCCAGCGCCAGCCCGAAATGGCCGGCGTTGTCCGGCGAATACACCGCCAGCGACTGCGTGCGCAGCAGCACCGATTCCAGCAGCGCGGCGTCGGCGCGATCGCGGATCTTGGTCAGCAGCGCGGTGAAATCGCGCGGCTCGACCTTCGCCCACGGCGGCATGCGCAGCTTGAACTCCTTGAGGAATTCCAGCAGGTCGGCGTACTTGCCTTCCGGCGGCTTCTCGTGGATGCGGTAGGGCGCCGGCACCTTCTTCTTCAGCAGGAAGCGCGCGGCCTCGACGTTCGCCGCGATCATGCATTCCTCGATCAGCTTGTGCGCGTCGTTGCGCTGGAGCATGCCGGCCTGCACCACCTCGCCCTGCGGTCCCAGCACGAAACGCACTTCGCTGCTCTCGAACTCGATCGCACCGCGCGCCTTGCGGGCCTTCGCCAACAACTGGTAGAGCTGGTGCAGGCGCTGCACCTGCGGCAGCAGCGAGCCGATGCGCGCAATCGCGTCGGCCTCGCCCGCACCCACCGCCTGCCACACCTGGGTGTAGGTCAGCCGTGCGTGCGAATGCATCACCGCTTCGTAGAACTTCGACTTCGTCACTTCGCCGTCGAAATCCACCTGCATGTCGCAGACAAAGCAGAGGCGATCGACCTTCGGATTGAGCGAGCAGATGCCGTTGGACAGCGTCTCCGGCAGCATCGGCACGACGAAGCCGGGGAAGTACACCGACGTCGCACGCAGCTGCGCCTCGTCATCAAGCGGCGCGCCCGGGCGCACGTAATGCGAGACGTCGGCGATGGCGACGATCAGGCGGAAGCCATTCCGGTTCGGTTCGCACCAGACCGCGTCGTCGAAATCCTTCGCGTCCTCGCCGTCGATGGTGACCAGCGGCAGATGCCGGATATCGACGCGGCCGGCGAGGTCGACTTCGGTGACGGCCAGCGGCACCGCCATCGCTTCGGCCAGCACCGCGGGCGGGAATTCGTGCGGCAGGTCGTGGCCGTGGATCGCGGCCTCGACCACCAGCGACGGCGTGAGCTTGTCGCCGAGCACGGCGAGGATGCGGCCGATCGGCGGCCGGTAGGCCTCCGGCGCGCTGACGATCTCGCAGACCACCAGCTGGCCGTTGCGGGCGTCCATCCGCGACTCGACCGGGATCTGCACGTTGCGCTGGATGCGGGCGTCGTCGGGCACCACGTAACTGATGCCGGAGTCGACCGTGAACCGGCCGATCAGGCGGCTGATCCGCCGCTCCAGCACTTCGACGATCGCGCCTTCGCGCCGGCCGCGGCGATCCACGCCGGTGACGCTGGCCATCACCCGATCGCCGTGCAGCACCTTGCGCATTTCCAGCGGCGGCAGGAACAGATCGTCGCCCGCCTCCTGCCCGGCCACCACCTCGGGGCGCAGGAAGCCAAAGCCGTCGGGATTGGCGATCACGGTGCCGCGAATCAGATCGACCCGCGCCGCCGGCAGATAGCCGCCGCGCCGGTTCTGCAGCACCTGGCCATCGCGCAACATCGCCGCGAGGCGCTTGCCAAGGGCGTCGCGGCGCTCGGGCGTGTCGAGGCCGAGATGGCCGGCGACCACTTCGGCCGTCATCGGGCCATCGGCACCGCCGAGCAGGCGGAGGATGGCTTCGCGACTGGGAATGGGATCGGCGTAACGCGCGGCTTCGCGTTCGGCGAAGGGATCCTGCACGCCGGACGCGGCCGGACGCGGGCGAGCATCGGGCTTCGCACGCGAAGGCGGGGAGACGAGCGGCTTCGAGACGAGCGGATCGGGCAACCAGGGCGCCGATTTCTTCGGCCGTGGGCCGGTGCCGCTGCGGGGCGGAGCCTCGGATGCCCGGGCGGGGCGCTTCGGCGCCTTGGGCGGCTTGCCGGAACCGGGGGAACGCGGGTCCGCGTTCTTCGGGGCCTTCGACCCGCCCGTGTGAGAGGAAGCGCCGGCATCGGCGCGCGGGGGACGGCTGGCTGCCGTCTTTTTCTTGGTTTTGTTGGACATCGACCGACAGTATACGCCCGGGCCGGAACCGCGCCGGAAGGCCCCGGGCCGGGCCGCATGCAACGGATGTGAAATCAACCGTTGACATCGCGCGCGTCGCAACGCAACATACGCGCCCACCTGCCCAGGTGGCGGAATTGGTAGACGCACTAGTTTCAGGTACTAGCGGGTAAAACCGTGGAGGTTCGAGTCCTCTCCTGGGCACCAGACACAAAGCAGAAAACCCCGCGAAAGCGGGGTTTTTTGTTGCCTGCGCGCCACCGGTGCGTGCGGCACGGACGGGCGACATCGGTCACTTCGGGCAGGCAATGAACTTGCCCTTCGGATCGCGGCACGCCTTCTTCGCCGGCGCGGCGGCAGTCGGGCACTTCGCGAAATGGCCTTTCGCATCGCGACAACGCGCGGGCGCAGCCTTGGTGACCGGCGCGGCGGCCGAGCCGTGTGTCTGCGCGAACGCGGCGGGCACGCCGGTCGCGGACAGGACCAGTGCGGCAAAGAAAGAAGCGAGGACGGGGGCACTGCGCATGTCGTGGCTCCGGGAAGCGGTCGGCCGGATCGGCAGACCGCAGTCTCGGCGCCCGGCCGTTGCGCCGGCCTTGCGGGCAGGTGACGGTTCGTCCATGCGCCGGAAGGCGCCGCCGCAGACGCGACGGCGCCCTGCCGGATCAGCGCCCGGCGGTGCCGTTGATGTAGGCGCGGCTCAGCGCGTACGCCTGCGCGCCGATGCGATGGCCGAGCTTGCGCCCTTCCAGGTCGCCGTTGCGGAAGTGGATGCCGCCGTACAACCGCGAGATGCCGGCTTCGTCCGCGGCGGCGGTGAACGTCGGCCACGACAGGGTGAGGTCGCGGGCCGGCACGGTACCCGGCTCCACCGACGAACTGCCGGCCTTCACCACGGCCGAGTTCGGGAAGACATCGCTGCCGGTGAACAGCTTGAGCACTTCCGCCGCCGAGGCGCTGAAGGTGCTGTGGCCGGACACGTGTTCCGAGAACGGCGGGGTGATGAAGGTCGCGACCTGGTACGGGCGCCAGTTCTGGCCCTGGATGATCTTCGTGCCCTGCCCTTCGCCGCCCCAGGCGGGAATGGCGCGGCCGTTGAACAGATAGCGGATCAGCGTGATCGGGCGCACGTAGTCGTACTGGCGCTTGTAGCCCCACACCGAGATGCCGGCGTCGAACATCGCATTGCTCAGCGCGAAGTGCATGCGCACGTCCTGGCCGAGATCGTGGTGGCGGCGATCGGACACCTGCTTCGCGAACAGCAGCCAGGTGCCCGGCGGGGTTTCGGAACCCGGGCCGTCGGCCCACCATTCGGCGATGCTCTTGGTGCGATCGTTGAGCGTGGCGCTGTAGCCGACCACTTCCGCCGCCTGGCGCCAGAACTCGAAGCTGCCCTGCGGCGCCGGGGCCGGCACCGCGAACTGGTTGTAGCGGGTGATGCCGAAGCCCTTCACGTTGCCCCATTGCGGGACGAGGAAGCTCTGGATGTTCGTGCCACCGCTGCCGTTGGGCACCGCCAGCGGCTGCCAGCGGGTCGGGTCGATGACCTGGGTCGGCGTGTTCACCGGCACGTAGCCGGTGTAGTCGCTGTAGGGCGCGCCGCCGTTGATGTCGCCGAGCTGGTTGGCACCATCGGCGTGGCGGAACTGGATGACCGCCGCCGCGGCGACGTTGCCCACGCCCTGCGCGGTGGCGAGGTCGCCGCCGAAATCGCTCGGGTTGTAGCCCAGACGCAGCATTTCCGCGTCGAACTGCGCCTTGCGGGTCGGGAACAGGTCGACCAGCGTGCGGTAGGCGGCATAGCTCATCGCCTTGCGACGGTTGGCGTCATTGCGTTCGGCCGCCGGGCGGCGCAGTTCACCGCCGAGCTGCGTGCCGTTGGCCTTCGCATCGTAGGCCGCCCAGGCGTCGTACATCGCGGTGTTCATGATCGCCGCGGCACGGGAGAAGATCGGGGGCGCCATGCGCGTGGCGCGCACGGCCTGCAGGGCCTGGTCGTTCCAGTCGGTGACGAGGGTGGCGGCGCCGGCATTGCCGATCGCACAGAAGCAGGCGGCGCAGGCGATCGCCAGCGCGCCGAGAGACAGTCGTTTCATTTCGGGTCCTTGAAGGGAGTTGAGCGTGACGGTGCACTGTCCGTCGGCCCCCCTGCCGTCCCCCGGACTGTCTACCCCATCACGCGGCGCATGGTGCATGGATGTCGCGGACGCCGCAACGCGGTCGCGGGTCCGGCACGGGAGACGGGGAAACGGGCCGGATCAGGCCATGCGTCCGTCCACGCGGGCCCCCGCCTCCACGCGACGGTGCAGGCCCAGCACCGAGCCGGCGAGCAGCGCCAGCGGCACCAGCGTGAGATAGAACGCGGTCTGCCCGCCGACGCGCGCGAACAGTTGGCCGGTCACGAACGACCCCGTGGTGCCGCCCAGCGCCGAGAACACCACGATCAGGCCGGTCATCGCCGCATGCCGGTGCTTCGGCAATGCGCTGAGCACCACCGAATTGATGGTCGGATAGATCGGTGCGAGGAACAGCCCGATCAGCGGCAGCGCGAACGCCGCCGGCGGCGCGTGGCGCCAGCCGTCCGCGGCAGGCGGGGCGACGCCTTCGGCCAGCGGCAGGGCGAGCAGCACGATCCCGGCGGCCGCGCACAGGCAGCCCAGCAGCAGCCATTGCCAGGGAATGCGGCGCAGCACGAGTCCGGCGAGCAGACGACCCAGCGCGGTGCACGCGGCGAACACGCTCGCGAGCTGCACGCTGGTCGCGGTCGACAGGTGCAGCAGATCGGCGTTGAACGTCGGCAGCCACGTGCCGATGCTCTGTTCGATCAGCACGTAGAGGAACGCCGAGGCCACGAACACCGCGACCAGCGGTCGCAGGGTCAGGCGCAGCATGTCGACGAACGCGCTGCCTGCAGGCGCATCGCCGGCAGCCGTCTCGTCCGCACGCGCACGCGATTCGTCCAGGCGCACGCTCGCAAGCAGCGCGATCGCCAGCGCGCAGGCGACCGCGAGCCACAGATACAGGTCGAGCCACACCGGATCGGTCGGCTCCTGCTGCCGGCGGATGAACACGCCGAACAGCCACGGGCCGGCGAGCACGCCGACCATGAACCAGCCTTCGATCGTGCTGGTGAGGCTCGCGTGGCGACGGCGATCGTCGGTGAGCAGGCCGATCGCCGCGTACACCGACACTTTCACCAGCGCGAACGCGACACCGGTGGCGGCGAGCATCAGCTTCACCATCCAGAACGCATTCGCCGCACGCATCGCGAGGCAGGCGACCGCAACCAGCACGAGGCCGGCCATCATCGCGCGGCGGTAGCCGAAGCGCGGCAGCCACGCGGCGACGAGGAAGGACACGATCGCGATCGGCAAATCCTTGTAGCCATCGAGCACGCTCACCGCAGCCTTGCCGGCGCCGAGCGCGACCTGGCTCTGCAGGATCAGCGTGCCGACGCTGTTGAGCAGCACGGCGAAGATCGCGTAGGTGGCGATCATCGCCGCGATCATGCGTGTACGTGCTGCAGCGAGCGCATCGGCGGCGGGAACGGGCGTGGCGGTCATCGCATTCTCGGAAGGCCGCCGGCACACGGGCACCGGACGGCAGGAACGGACATGGTCGCATCGATCGGGCATCGCCCTCCGCCCCTGGAGAGGGATGGGGCGGAGGGCGACACCGCGATCACCACCGGTACGCGGCGGAGACCTGGTACGACGCGCCCTCGATCGGGCGGCCCATGAACACACCGTCGCTGGTGGCATTGCCGATGACGCGGGCATTGCCTTCGGTCAGCGCGATCTCGTCGGTGACGTTGCGGCCGGTGAACGCGAACTCCCAGTGGTCGCCGACGCGCATGTTGGCGCCGAGATCCCACGTGGTATACGCCGGCAGCACCTGGCCGTTCGCCGGGTCGGAGTAGCGGTCGCCGACACGGGTGACGGTGGTGTAGACCTTGGCGTCGCCCCACGGCAGCGTCCAGTAATAGCTCGGCGTCAGTCGCGCGCGGAACCGCGGCTGGCGCACCACCTGGTTGCCGCTGAAGGCGCCGAAGCGACCGTAGTTCGCGTCCAGCCACGTCGTGTTCCAGGCCAGCTCGAAGCCGCTCAGCGGCCGCCACGCGCCCTCGAATTCAAGACCCTTCGCGCGCGAGTCACCGATCACCACGATGTTGTTGCCACCCTGGTCGAAGGCCTGGAACGGCAGGCCCGTGAAGTCGTTCCAGAATGCGGTGAGGTACAGCTCGTAGCTGTCGCCGCCGGCCTTCAGGCCGACTTCGTACTGGTCGATCTCCTGCGTCTCCGTCGCGCGGTCGCGCAGGTTGTCGAACGAGGGGAACTTGAAGCCGCTGTTGATCCGGCCGAACACGCTGAGGCCGTCGTTGACCTTGAAATTCACGCCCGCCGTCCACGACGTGTGGCTGTCGCTGCGATCGATCGAGCGCGGCGTGGTCGCCACCGACGTGCCGTTGTCGTACAGCGTGTTCGGGTCGCCGTCGAGGTCGACCGACACCGGATCGACCACCGTGCCGTCCACTACCTGCCGTTCGTGGCGCACGCCGGCGTCGAAGCGCAGGCGGTCGGTGGGATTCCATTCGTCGGCGACGAACAGCGCAGTGTTGCGGCCATCGTAGTCGCCGCGGATGTTGTAGAACGAGGTGCCGACGAAGCCCTCCCGTGTCGCGACGCGACCATCGGCGAGCGCCACGTCGATGCGGCGGGCGTTGTTCTCGGCAGTGAGCAGCATGTTGTTGCCCAGCCACCAGCGATCCTTCGACGAATACTTCGCGTAGTACGTGCCGAACGTCAGCGCGTTGCGCTCGCCCAGGTCGATGCTGAAACGCAGGTCATTGGTGAACGAGCGCAGGTGCTTGTCGACCACCCACCAGCCCGCGGTCAGCACCTGCTGGTCCTGCGCCACCGTGCCGCCGCCGTTGACGAACGTGCCGGTGCCGGTCGCACCGGCGCCGTAGGTGTCGGTGATGAACGACGACAGCGTCTGCGGGTTGGCGCCGGTGAACAGCGCGTTGGTCGGCGCATCGCCGGACAGCACGTTGAAGCGGTCGCTGATCGTCCAGCGACCGACGGTCCAGTCCAGCGCGCCACCGAACACGGTGATGTCGACGCCGCGGCCGTCGGCCATGTCGCGCCGCATGGTGCCGTTGCCGATGCCGGTGGGCAGCGTCACGCGGCGGAAGTCGTCGCCGATCAGCGTGCCGCTGGTCGCGTCGATGCCCGGGAAGCTGGAGATGTCGCCGCCGTTGTTGCGCGATCGCAGCGGGATCGCGGTGTAGAAGGCGTTGCGATCGTCGGTGCGGCGGCCGTACAGCGTGAACTCGCCGTCGTCCCAGCGGCGGGTGAGCGTGCCGACGATCTGGCCGCCCTTCTCCGCCGGATAGCCGATGTGGCGCACGCCGTCGGTCTCGCGCCAGAAACCGCCGATGCTGTACGACCAGCCGCTGCCTTCGCCCAGCGGGCCGCCGTGGAAGACGTCGATGCGGCGCAGGTCGTCGGTGCCGAACGTCGCGCGCACGCTGCCGGCCGGCGTGTCGCCGCCCTTCTTCTGGATGAAGTTCACGGTCACGCCCGGCTGGCCGTTGGAGAAGATCGGGCTGGGACCGCCGCGCAGACCTTCCATGCGTTCGACGGTGTCGTCGATGCGGAACAGCGTGGTGTTCTCCAGGAACGACAGCGTCGGCGGCGGATAGATCGGCGAGCCGTCGAGCTGCAGCGTGAAGAACGGCGCGTCGCCTTCCGACGGCATGCCGCGCACGAACACGTTGGCGCCGGTGCCGCCGCCGCTGGATTCGGCCCACACGCCGGGCACGATCTTCAGCAGGTCGGCGGTGCTGGTCGGCGCCGCCTCGCGCACTTCGTCCTCGTTCGCGGTGCTGATCGAATAGCTCGCGTCGCGCTTGCGCAGGCCGCGGAACTTCGCGCTGCCGCTGACGACGATGGTGTCGAGTTCGCCGGCCGCCTGCGCGGCGGCGGTGCCGTCGCCGTTCGCCGGTGTCTCGGCGTCCTGCGCGGCGGCCAGGGTCGGTGCGAGCGCCGCGGCGATGGCCATCGACAGGGCGTAGCGCATCGGGGTCTTGGACTGCATGGTGTTCCCTCCGGGGATGTCTGGATGCGTGTGGCGTTGGAATGGCGCCGCGGTTTCTGGGTCCGCGTGCGCCGGGGTTCAGCGGAACTGGTTCAGCGGGGCAGGACGAAGCGATCGAGGTCGAGATCGGCGATCGACGGCAACACGACATCCGCACGCGCCAGCCGCAGCGGGTCGCCGATGCCGATCGCCGGCATGCAGGCGGCGCGGATGGCGTCGATGCCGGCAGAGGCGTCCTCGATGCCGATGCACGCCGCGGGTGCGACGCCGAGCCCGCGTGCGGCGTCGAGGAAGAGGTCGGGATCGGGCTTGCCGTGCAGCACGCGCGCGGGGTCGGCGACGTAGTCGAACAGCTCGGCGATGCCCAGTCGTTCGAGCAGTCGTGGTGCGTTGCGGCTGGCCGAGGCCAGGCCGATGCGCAGGCCGCGGGCTCGCGCCGCGAGCAGCAGGTCGCGCGCACCGGGAAACAGATCCTGCGGGCCGAACGCCTCGATCGCGTCGAGGTAATGCGCGTTCTTGCGCTCGGCGAGCGCCTGCTTCTCGGTGTCGTTGAACGTTCGCGGCGCGCGCGCCAGCACGCGCTCCAGCGAACCCATGCGATCGACGCCCTTCAGCGCTTCGTTGTCCTCGGCGGTGAACGGCGTGGCGGTCTCGTCGGCGATCCGCTTCCACGCGAGGAAGTGCATGCGCGCGGTGTCCGTGAGCACACCGTCGAGATCGAAGATCAATGCCTCGCAGCGATGCGGGAACGCCGGCGCGCGGCGCGATGCGGGCGGTGCCAGCGGCATGCGCACGGGCGCCGCCGTCGCGAGCGTGAAGGCGATGCCGTCGTGCGACAGCGAAAGCGGCTCGCCGTCGATCAATCGGTAGTCGACACCCTCACCGTCCACGCGCACCTGCAACGTGCGCCCGCGCCAGCGCAGCGCGAACGCGTACGCGGGCCAGCCCGGCAGCAATTGCGGCGAAAAGGTGATGGCGCCGTCGCCTACGCGCACCCCGCCGAAGCCCTGCGCCAGCGCGAGCCAGCTGCCGGCCATCGCCGCCATGTGCACGCCGTGGCCGGTGTTGCCGTGCAGGTCGTCGAGATCGACGCGCAGGCAGTCGAGGAAATAATCGAGCGCGCGCCGCGGCTCGCCGATCGCCGCGGCGACGATGCCGTGCACCGAGGCCGACAGCGTCGAATCGTGCGTGGTCAGCGCCTCGTAGTAGTCGAAGCTGCGCTTCATCCGCAGCGGCGGCACGTCGTCGCCGGCCATCGCCAGCGCCATCACCACGTCGGCCTGCTTGCAGATCTGGTGGCGATACAGCGTGAGCGGGTGGTAGTCGAGCAGCAGCGGTCGATGCCCGTCGGTCTTGCGCGCGAACGGCCAGCGCGGTTTGTCGAGGAAGGTGTCGTCCTGCGCGAAGATGCCGAGCCGCGCATCGATGCCCTGCCACATCGCATCGGCCGCATGGCGCCACAGCGCGACCTCGTCGTCGTCCAGCGCCAGCCGTGCGGCCAGCGCGGTGTGCGCCTGCGGCCGCTCGCGGCGCAGCCGTTCCCAGACGTCGGCGGCACGCCACAGGTGCCGTTGCGCCATCCGGTTGGTGTAGTGGTTGTTGTCGACCAGCGCGGTGTATTCGTCGGGGCCGGTGACTTCGTGCAGGCAGAAGGCGTCGTCGCGGCGCGGATCGAAATGGCCGATCTGCGGCCAGACCCGCGCGGTCTCGAACAGCATCTCCGCGCCGGCATCGACGAGGAAATCGAGATCGTCGGTGGCGTCGACGTACAGGCCGATCGCGTACGCCACCGCGGCGTTGATGTGGTACGCCGCGGAGCCGCTGGGATAGTGCGCGGAGCATTCGCCGCCGGCGATCGTGCGCCACGGATACAGCGCACCACGCGGATGATTCATCTCGCGGGCATGCGCCCGGGCCGCGTCCAGCGTGCGGTGCCGCCAGACCAGCATCGCGCGCGCCACCTCCGGCGCGACGAACGCCATCACCGGCAGCACGAACGCTTCGGTGTCCCAGAAGCAATGGCCTTCGTAGCCTTCGCCGGTGAGGCCCTTGGCCGCGGTGCCGTCGACGCCGCTGCGGCCCGCGGACTGGACCAGATGGAACAGGTTGAAGCGCAGCGCCTGCGTGATCGCCGGATGATCGGCCACCTCGGCATCGGCGCCGTTCCAGAATGCCTCCAGCACCGCGGCCTGGCGCGCGGCCAGGCCGTCGAATCCCTGCGCGCGCGCGCGTTGCAACGCGACGTCCGTCCGTGCGGCCAGGGGATCATCGGCGTCGCCGGAAGCGTAGGCCACGCACTTTTCGAGCACCACGGCCGTCCCCGGCACGACGTCGGCCGCGAATGTCTGGAACACGCGGCCGGGCTCGACGCCCGCGTCGACGAACGCCAGGCCTTCGCCGGGCGCATGCCGCTGCGCGCAGCGCACGCACAACGCGCCATCCCGGCCGCTCTGCACGCGCCACGCGACGTGCGCGTCGGCATCGCCCGCGACATCGCGCAGCCCCGCGCCGCCGCCGGCACCGATGCGCGGATCGTCGCCCTGCGCGGCCGCTCGCCCGCCGGAAATCAGGCACGACACCAGCCGCAGCGGGCCGCGATAGGTCTCCGACGCCACCGCGTAGCGGATCGCGAGGACGTCGGGACCATCCAGCGGCAGCACGCGCTCGGCGCGGATCGACAGGATCTCGCCGGCGGCGGTCCGCAGGCGCTGCGTGCGCACGAGCCGCCCGGTGCGCAGGTCGAGCGTGCGTTCGGCGTCGAGGACATCGCAGGCGGCCGGGTCGAGCCAGCGGTCGCCCAGCCACAGTTCGATGCGGGTGCCGTCGGCGACCGGCACGCGGGTATCGGTGCTGCGCGCGAATCCGGGCAGGCGCTCGTGATGGTGGATCGGCGACTGCGCATGGACCGCGGCCAGGAACGTGCCGCCGGCACCGTCGACCGATTCCTCCGCCGCGCCACGGACGCCGAGCGAGCCATTGGCCAGCGCGAACAGGGTCGCGTCGAGCGCGGCGCGGGCCGGATCGACGCCGGCCACCCGCAGCCGCCACGGGTCGATCCCGGCCGTCGCCGCCTGCCCGTCCTGCCCCGCTTCGCCATCCCGATCGCGCATGCCGTTCCCGGTCGCCCGTCCGCCGATCGCGGACGGGCGCACCTTGGGAGCGATTGTTATCGATGTCAAGTTATCGATGTCAGCTCGACGTGAAGACGTAGCCGATCATGACACTCGGCCGCAAACCTCATCTCAAGCCATTGTTTTCATTGACGACACGACACAATCCGCGGACGCCTGCCCGGCGTCCGTCGTGATGCAATGCAACAGGAACCCGCGCGAACGGCGGCGGGGACGCCCTGGTGTCGCGGGCGAGATCAGGTGTCGCGGACCACCAGATGCGTCGGCAGCATCTCGGACGTGGCCGGCGTGCCGTCGATCAGCGCCCGCACCTTGCGCGCGAGCAGCACCCCGGCTTCGACGAAACTCTGGTGGACCGAGGTCAGGGGCGGCAGGTAGGTGGCGCCCAGCGGGGTGTCGTCGTAGCCGATGACCGACACGTCCTCCGGCACCCGGCGGCCGCTGGCGAGCAGGCCGCGGATCGCGCCGATCGCCAGCAGGTCGCTGGCCGCGAACAGCGCGTCGGTCTGCGGCCGGTCGCGCAGCAGCGCTTCCGCGGCGGCCGCGCCGGCCGTCACCGTGAACGCCGGCACCGTGACCATCTCCGGCACGATGCCGTCCTGCGCGAGGACATCGCGGAAACCCGTGAAACGCTCGGCGAATTCGCCATGCGCGTCGTCGCCCAGGAACACCGGGTGGCGTCGGCCCAGGGCCCGGAAGCGTTCCGCCACCAGCGCGCCGCCGCGGACGTTGTCGCTGCCGACGACGACATGCGATTCGTGCCGGCTCACCGCCCCCCAGACCACCAGCGGCCGGCCCCATTGTCCCACCGCGTGCATCGCGGCCTCGTGCGAACCCTGGCCGAGCAGGATCACACCGTCCGCGGCGAGCACCGCCGGCGGCATCTCGGCCTGCAAGGCGGTGAGCAGGACGCTGTAGCCCTGCGGCGTGAGTTCCTGGGTGATGCCGCCGAGCAGGTCCAGCGGATACGGCCCGGACATCTGCCGGTCGGGGCTGGGCGTCATCTCCACCACCACCGCCACGGTCATGCTGCGACGCAGGCGCAGGTTGCGGGCGCTGACGTTGAAGGCGTAGCCCTGCGCCTGCGCGACTTCGCGGATGCGGGCCCGGGTCTCGGCATTCACCAGCGGGCTGTCGCGCAGGGCGCGGGAAACGGTGATCGCCGACACCCCGGCGATCTCCGCGATGTCGGCCATCGTCGGCGTGCCGCCGCCGGCCGCGCCCTTGTCGCGGGATCGCGAGGTCATCGTCCGCCCCGCGGGACGGCGCTGCGGCGCGTGGCGAAGGGCGATGTCGGCATGCGGGACCTCGCGGGGGACGGGGCGAAGGGGTGACGCACGTTAACCGAAGCGCCCCCGGCAGGCGAGCGCGGACGCGACACATCCCCCTGCTACCATGCCGGGCTGGTTCGTCCCCGCACGCAACCGCCCCGCAAGCCCCTCCTCCGCTGCCCGCACGCTCTCCACGATGTCCGACACGCTCCGCCCCGCCTTCCACGGGTTCGAACAGATCCCGCTGCGCGAATACGCCGAACGCGCCTATCTCGACTATTCGATGTACGTGGTCCTGGACCGCGCCCTGCCCTTCATCGGCGATGGCCTGAAACCGGTGCAGCGGCGCATCGTCTATTCGATGAGCGAGCTGGGCCTCAACGCCGCCGCCAAGCCGAAGAAGTCCGCGCGCACCGTCGGCGACGTGATCGGCAAGTACCACCCGCACGGCGACAGCGCGTGCTACGAGGCGCTGGTGCTGATGGCGCAGCCGTTCTCGTACCGCTATCCGCTGATCGACGGCCAGGGCAACTTCGGCTCCAGCGACGACCCGAAGTCGTTCGCGGCGATGCGCTACACCGAATCGCGGCTGACGCCGATCGCCGAGGTGCTGCTGGGCGAACTCGGCCAGGGCACGGTCGACTGGGACCCGAACTTCGACGGCACGCTGGAAGAGCCCACCTGGCTGCCGGCGCGGCTGCCGCACCTGCTGCTCAATGGCACGACCGGCATCGCGGTGGGCATGGCCACCGACGTGCCGCCGCACAACCTCAACGAAGTGGTCAGCGCCTGCGTGCGCCTGCTCGACGACCCGGACGCCACCACCCGCGACCTCTGCGAGCACGTGCGCGGCCCGGACTATCCGACCACCGCCGAGATCATCACCCCCGCCGCCGACCTGCTGGCGATGTACGAGACCGGCAACGGCAGCGTGCGCGCCCGCGCCACCTACCTGAAGGAAGCGGCGAACATCGTCGTCACCGCACTGCCGTACCAGGTCAGCCCGAGCAAGGTGATCGAGCAGATCGCGCAGCAGATGCGCGCGAAGAAGCTGCCGTGGCTGGAGGACCTGCGCGACGAGTCCGACCACGCCAACCCGACCCGCATCGTGCTGATCCCGCGCAGCAATCGCGTCGACGTCGAACAGCTGATGGGCCACC
The DNA here is from genome assembly GCF_056313665.1 of Lysobacter sp. DMC104. NCBI lineage: Bacteria > Pseudomonadati > Pseudomonadota > Gammaproteobacteria > Lysobacterales > Lysobacteraceae > Lysobacter > Lysobacter sp. DMC104. The sequence continues at coordinate 20,985 of NZ_JBQUZW010000003.1, forward strand.
TCTTCGCCACGACCGACCTGGAGAAGAGCTATCGCGTCAACATGAACGTGATCGGCCTCGACGGACGCCCGCAGGTGAAGCACCTGAAGGCGCTGCTGTCGGAATGGCTGGCGTTCCGCGCCGACACGGTGACGCGCCGGCTCAAGCATCGGCTGGAGAAGGTCGACCGCCGCCTCCACCTGCTGGCCGGCCTGCTGGTCGCCTTCCTCAACCTCGACGAAGTGATCCGCATCATCCGCACCGAGGACGAACCGAAGCCGGCACTGATCGCACGCTTCGGCCTCAGCGAGGAGCAGGCGGAGTACATCCTCGAAACGAAGCTCAAGCAGCTCGCCCGCCTGGAGGAAATGAAGATCCGCGGCGAGCAGGCGGAACTGGAAGCCGAGCGCGAGAAGATCGCCGGCATCCTCGAGAGCAAGGCCAAGCTGAAGAAGCTGATCAAGGACGAACTGCTCGCCGACGCGAAGAAGTTCGGCGACGCGCGCATGTCGCCATTGGTGTCCCGCGAGGCCGCGCAGGCGATCGACGAGACCGAACTGGTCGCCAGCGAACCCATGACCGTCGTGCTGAGCGAAAAGGGCTGGATCCGCGCGGCGAAGGGCCACGACATCGATCCGGCGGCGCTGGGCTACCGCGATGGCGACGGCCTGCTCTGCGCAGTGCGCGGGCGCAGCACGCAGCAGGTGGCGTTCCTCGATGCCACCGGCCGCAGTTATTCGACCGCCATCCACACCCTGCCCTCGGCGCGCGGCAACGGCGAGCCGTTGACCGGCCGCTTCTCGCCGCCGGCGGGCGCAGGCTTCCAGGCGATGGCCGCCGGCGCGAACGACGACCGCTTCGTGCTGGCGTCCTCGCACGGCTACGGCTTCGTCACGAAGTTCGAGAACCTCACCGGCCGCAACAAGGCTGGCAAGGCGATGCTGTCGCTCACGCCGGGCTCGACGGTGCTGGCACCGGTCGCTGCCGCCGGCGGCGACGCCGGCCGCATCGTGGCCGTCACCAGCGCCGGCCACCTGCTGGCGTTCCCGCTCGCCGAGCTGCCGGAACTCGACAAGGGCAAAGGCAACAAGATCATCGAGATCCCGAAGGCCAAGCGCGGCACCGAGCGCGTCGTCGCGATCGCGGTCGTCCCGCCCGGCGGCACGCTGTCGGTGAAATCCGGCGCGCGCACGATGTCGCTGTCGTTCAAGGAACTGGAACCGTACATCGGCGCCCGCGGCGGCCGCGGCGGCCTGCTGCCACGCGGCTGGCAGAAGGTCGACGCGCTGTCGGTGGAGTGACGGAAGGAGTCATCGCGATGCATCCGGATTTCTGGCTCCAGCGCTGGCAGGACCGGCAGATCGGCTTCCACCAGGACACGCCGACGCCGCTGCTGTGCAAGCACTGGCCGTCGGTGGGCGCGCCGGCCGGCGGCACCGTGTTCGTGCCGCTCGCGGGCAAGTCGCTGGACATGGCGTGGTTCGCGTCGCAGGGCCATGACGTGCTGGGCGTGGAGCTGTCGCCGCTCGCGGTCGAACAGTTCTTCGCCGAACACGGGCTGGTGCCCGAGGTCTTCGAGACGCGGTACGGCCGCCACCATCGCGCCGGCGGCATCGAACTGATCCTCGGCGACGCCTTCGGCCTCGACGCCGAACTGCTGGCCCGCTGCGACGCCGTGTACGACCGCGCGGCATTGATCGCGCTGCCGCCCGAACTGCGCGCCCGCTACGTCGGCGAGCTGTATCCGCGTCTGCCGACGCACTGCCGCGGCCTGCTGATCACGCTCGAATACCCGCAGCACGAAAAGGCCGGCCCGCCGTTTTCGGTGCCCGAGACCGAAGTCGTCGAACGCTTCAGCCCGCACTGGAACGTCGACCTGCTGGAACGCCGCGACATCCTCGCGACGCAGCAAAGCTTCGTCGACGAAGGCGTGACCGCGCTCGACACGTGCGTGTATCGCCTCGCCCGCCACACCCGCTGACACCGACCCTGCAAGGACCGACATGATCACCAAGTGGCTCAAGCGCATCGTCTCGCTCCTGCTCGTGCTGATCGTCATCGGCACGCTCACCGGCTGGTGGCTGCTGCGCGGCAGTCTGGCGACGCTGGACGGCGACCTCGCGCTCGACGGACTCTCGGCCCCGGTGAAGGTCGAACGCGACGCCAACGGCACCGTGACCATCGACGCCGCAAACGAAGCCGACGCCATGCGCGCGCTCGGCTACGTGCACGCGCAGGAACGCTACTTCGAAATGGACCTGATGCGCCGCGTGTCCGCGGGCGAGCTGTCCGAGCTGTTCGGGCCGATCGCGATCGAGAAGGACAAGGCGCAGCGCGTGCATCGCATCCGCGCGCGGGTACGGGCCAATCTCGCCGCGATGGCCGACGGCAAGCACGCAGTGCTCGACGCCTACACCGCCGGCGCCAATGCCGGTCTCGCCGCGCTGCGGACGCGGCCGTGGCCGTACCTGCTGGTCGGCCAGCAGCCGAAGCGCTGGACGCCCGAGGACGCGGCGCTGGTCGGCTACGCGATGTATTTCGACCTGCAGGACGCGAGCGACGCGCACGAACTGGCGCTGTGGCGGATCAAGCCGCACCTGCCGCCGGCGCTGTACGCGCTGCTGACCCGCGACGGCACGCGCTGGGACGCGCCGCTGGTGGGCGCACCGCGCGGCGACGCGCCGCTGCCGACGGCCGACGAGGTCGACCTGCGCAAACTGCCCGGGCCGCCGGCCGAGCGCCACGCGATCGGTTCGGATGACATCGTGCCGGGCAGCAACAACTTCGCTGTCGCCGGTCAGCTCACCGCCGACGGCCGCGCGATCGTCGCCGACGACATGCACCTCGGCCTGCGCGCGCCGAACATCTGGTTCCGCGCACGCCTGCGCTACCCCGATCCGCGCGCGCCCGGCGGCAAGGTCGACGTCACCGGCTTCACCCTGCCCGGCCTGCCGGCAGTGGTGGTCGGCAGCAACACGCACGTGGCGTGGGCGTTCACCAACGGCTACATCGACAGCGCCGACTGGCGCATCCACACCGCCTGCGGCGGCGCGAACGCCGATCCCTCGACCTGCGTGAAGCCGACCTCGCATGCCGAGATCATCCGCGTCGCCGGCGCCGCGCCGGTGGAATTCGAGGTGCAGGAAACCGAGTGGGGTCCGGTGCTGCATCGCGAGGGCGACCAACTGTTCGCGCTGCGCTGGAACGCGCACCTGCCCGGCGCGCTGGGCTTCGGCCTCACCGACATGCCGCTGGCCGGCAACGTCGACCAGGCGCTGGCCATCGCCGACCGCAGCGCGGTGCCGGCGCAGAACTTCGTCGTGGGCGACAGCACCGGGCGCATCGCGTGGCGCGTGATCGGTCCGCTCGCGCAGCGCGCGCCCGGCTGCGCGCCGGCGCTGCCCGGCACCGACGCCGAACAGGCCGCGACCTGCCCGCCGTGGAGCGTCGCCACCGATCGCGCGCCGCGCCTGATCGATCCGCCGACGCACCGGCTGTGGAGCGCGAACAACCGCACCCAGGACGGCGAGACGCTGGCGCAGGTGGGCGACGGCGGCTACGCCTTCGCCGCGCGCGCCAAGCAGATCCGTGACGGCCTGTTCGCGAAGGAGCGATTCGCCGAACGCGACCTGATGGCGATCCAGCTCGACGATCGCGCGCTGCTGCTCACCGGCTGGCACCAACTGCTGGGAGACACCGCCGCGCGCGCGAAGACGCCCGCTCTGCAGGCGCTGGCCGACGCCGCGAAGACCTGGGAAGGCCACGCCAGCGTCGACTCGGTGAGTTACCGCGTGGTCCGCGCGTGGCGTATCGCCGTGCATGAACGCGTGGCCGAAGGCCTGACCGCGCCGGCGCACGCCGCGCTGGGCGACGCGTTCGAGATGCCGGCGTTCCAGCAGCTCGAAGGCGTGGTCTGGCCGCTGGTGACGCAGCGTCCGGCACACCTGCTGTCGCGCAAGTACGCGAACTGGGACGCGCTGCTCGAAGACGCCGCGAAGCAGGTCCGCGACGAACTCGGGACACAGGGCCCGATCGCGCAGCGCACCTGGGGCGAACGCAACACCGCGACGATCTGCCACCCGCTGGCAAAGGCCATCCCGGTGGTCGGCAAGGCGCTGCTGTGCATGCCGGGCGACCAGATTCCCGGCGACGGCGGCATGCCGCGCGTGGTCGGGCCGGATTTCGGTGCGTCCGAGCGCATGGTCGTCTCGCCCGGCCACGAAGCCGACGGCCTGACCCACATGCCCGGCGGCCAGAGCGGCCATCCGCTGTCGCCGTTCTGGGGCGCGGGCCACGAAGACTGGGTGCACGGCCGGCCGACGCCGTTCCTGCCCGGCAAGACCGCCTACACGCTCACGCTGGAGCCGGCGCCGAAGCGCTGACATCCACCGCACACACGGACTCGGAAGGATTCGATATGGACAAGACCTGGGCCGTCGTCACCGGCGCTTCCGGTGGCATCGGAGACGCCATCGCCCGCCGCCTCGCGGCACGCGGCCACGCGCTGGTGCTGGTGGCGCGCAGCGCGGACAAGCTCGATGCGTTGGCAGCGACGCTGGCGCGCGATCACGGCATCGAAACACGCACGATCGCGCTGGACCTCGGTGCACCCGGCGCGGCCGACCGCGTCGCCGCCGAACTGGCCGAGGCCGGCATCGTGCCGACGATCCTGATCAACAACGCCGGCTTCGGTCTCTACGGCAAGCACGCCGAGACCGCGCTCGACGACGAGCAGGCGATGCTCGATCTCAACATCGTCGCGCTCACGCGACTCACCAAGCGGCTGCTGCCGGGCATGCTCGCTGCACGCCGCGGGCGGATCGTGAACGTCGCGTCGACCGCCGCATTCCAGCCCGGACCGTACATGGCGGTGTACTTCGCGACCAAGGCCTACGTGCTGTCGTACAGCGAGGCATTGGCCGAGGAGCTCGACGGCACCGGCATCACCGTGACCGCGCTGTGCCCCGGTCCAACCGACACCGGGTTCCGCGATCGTTCTGGCATGCATGCATCCGGGCTCGCGAAACGGGGGGCGCAAGCCAGTGCGGACGATGTCGCCGACGAGGCGATGCGCGCAATGGATCGCGGCCAGCGGGTCGCGATCCATGGTGCCGGGAACCGCTTCATGGCGTGGGCAATCCGGGTACTGCCCCGAAACACGGTCACGCATCTCATCGCGAAGATCGCGAAACCGGTGTGAGGCACGGCCCGGCGTCGGCGCAACGCCGGCGCGGGCCTCGATGCAGCGTCGACCTCAGGCCGGCGCCAGCGCCGCCTGGTGCACGCCGGCGATCGCGCGACCCGACGGATCGGCCGCATTCGCGAATGCCGCGTCCCAGGCGATCGCCGCCGGCGACGAGCATGCGATCGACTTGCCGCCCGGCACCGTCTCCGCGCAGGCCTTGCCCGGGAACTGTTCCTCGAACAGCCGGCGGTAGAAGTACGCTTCCTTGGTCTGCGGCGGGTTGATCGGGAAGCGCTGCTCGGCCGCGGCGAAATCGGCGTCACTCACCTGCGCCTCGGCGTGCGCCTTCAGGCCGTCGATCCAGCCGTAGCCGACGCCATCGCTGAACTGTTCCTTCTGCCGCCACAGGATTTCCTTCGGCAGGTAGCCCTCGAACGCCTCGCGCAGCACCGCCTTCTCGATCGGCCGGCCGCCGTCCGGGCCCGGGCGCACCATCTTCGCCGCCGCGTCCATGCGCATCGCCACGTCGAGGAATTCGGTGTCGAGGAACGGCACCCGCGCTTCCACGCCCCAGGCCATCATCGACTTGTTGGCGCGCAGGCAATCGTAGTTGTAGAGCGCGTCGAGCTTGCGGATGGTCTCGGCGTGGAACTCGCGCGCGTCCGGCGCCTTGTGGAAATAGAGATAGCCGCCGAACACCTCGTCGCTGCCCTCGCCCGAGAGCACCATCTTCACCCCCATCGCCTTGATCCGCCGCGCCAGCAGGAACATCGGCGTCGACGCGCGGATCGTGGTGACGTCGTAGGTCTCGATGTGGCGGATCACCTCGGGCAGCGCGTCCAGCCCTTCCTCGAAGGTGTAGGTGAAGCCGTGGTGCACGGTGCCCAGCGCCTTCGCCGCGACCTCGGCGGCGGCGAGATCGGGCGAGCCTTTCAGGCCGATCGCGAACGAGTGCAGGCGCGGCCACCACGCCTCGGTCTGGTCGCCGTCCTCCACGCGCTTGCGGGCAAAGCGCGCGGCGCAGGCCGCGACCAGCGACGAATCCAGCCCGCCCGACAGCAGCACGCCGTACGGCACGTCGCTCATCAGCTGGCGATGCACCGCGGCCTCGAAGGCTTCGCGCAGTTCGCGCAGCGAAACCTGCACGCCGTCGGTGGCGGCATGGTCGCGCCAGGCGCGCTCGTGATAGCGATGCAGTTTGCCGGTGGCGCTGTCGTACCAGTGGCCCGGCGGGAACTGCGCGACGTCGTCGCAGACGCGCACAAGCGCCTTCATCTCCGACGCCACCCAGACGCGGCCGTCGGCATCGTGGCCCCAGTACAGCGGGCAGACGCCGAGCGGGTCGCGGGCGACGATGAAACGCCCGGCCGCGCTGTCCCACAGCACGAAGGCGAAGATGCCGTTGAGGCGGTCGATCCACGCGCCGACGTCGCCGCTGCGCGCCTTCGATTCGGCGTAGAGCGCGTTGATCACTTCGCAGTCGGAACCGCTCTGGAACGCGTACGGCTGCTTGAGTGCGCCTTCCAGCAGGCGGTGGTTGTAGATCTCGCCGTTCACGGCCAGCACGAGCGAACCGTCTTCCGACAGCAGCGGCTGCGCGCCGCCGGCGGGATCGACGATCGCCAGGCGCTCGTGCACCAGCAGCGCGTGCGGCTCGACGTGCACGCCGGACCAGTCGGGACCGCGATGGCGTTGTCGCGCGGACAGCGACAGGGCGAGGGGGCGCAGCGGGCCGAGATCGGCGCCGGCGCGCAGGTCGAAGACACCGAGAATCGAACACATGGGGAGGGCTCCTGGGGTTGTCGGTACCCCGGAAGCGCGAAACCCGCGCTTCCGGCGCGGGTTTCTGGGACTGGGCGGTGTTGCTGGAACTTATGCCTGGTCGCCGGTTCGCCTCGCGCGCACGGTGTGGTCGCAATTATTCGAATTGCGATTATTGGCGCGATTGCGATTGGCGAGGCGGAAGGTCATGGAGCCACCCTAACCCGCGGGCGATGACCGGCGCAAGCCCGGATCGCGCGGCACGCGCACCGTCCGTCGGCGGCTGGTGTGACGCAGCATGCGTCGTGCAGGCTCAGAGTCCGGCCAGCGCCTCGCGCACGGCGGCCAGCGCGCGCTGGATCTGCGCGGGATCCTGCGGCGCATGCCCCTGCCCCGGAAGTTCCACCAGCACGCAGGCGTTGCCCAGCGCGCGCAGCGCGGCGCAGGCACGACGCGACTGGTCGATCGGCACCAGCACGTCGGCCGTCCCGTGGACGATCAGCGTCGGCGGCATGCCGGGCACGAGATGCGCCAGCGGCGAGGCCGCCTCGGGCGGCTGACCGGCCAGCAGCGCCGCCACCGCCCCGGGCACCCAACCCGGCGCGTCCGGCGAGACGGTCGACAGGTCCCACGGCCCCCACAGCACGATCAGCCGCGCCGGGCGCTTCGCCGCGTCGGGATCGCGCGCGGTCCACGCCGCGAGATGACCGCCGGCCGAGCCGCCGAGCAGCGCGATCCGGCGCGGATCGATCCCGAGCGGACCGGCATTCGCCCGCATCCAGGCCAGCACCGTCGCCACGTCGTCCGCCGGCATCGGCCAGTGCACGCCGGGCTGCGAGGTCAGCCGGTAGTCCATGCTCAGCACGACCGCCCCTTCGCGCGCGGCCAGCAGGGCGAGATCGCGCAGCTCGGTGCGATCCCCCGCCGCCCAGCCACCGCCGTGGACCATCAGCACCGCACGGCGTCCGCTGGTCGGGCCGCCGTCGGGCGGAGCGTAGATGTCCACCGCCAACCCGTGCGGGCCAACGTTCTGGGTCAGTGTCGGGCCGTCCGCCGCGCGGCTGCAGCCGGCGAACAGCAGGCAGAACATCAGGAGGAGTGTGCGCAGGGGCGTCATGGGGCAGGCAGCAGCCGCTCCAGGATCGCGAGGTACAGGTCCGGCAGTCGCTCCAGATCGGCCACGGACACGTGTTCGTCGACCTTGTGGATGCTCGCGTTGACCGGGCCGATTTCGACGCAGTGCGCGCCGAGCGGCGCGATGAAGCGGGCGTCGGACGTGCCACCCGCGGTGTTCTCCTCCGGCGGCGCGCCGGCGAACGCGGTCAGCACCTCGCGCGCTGCGGCGCGCAGCGGGCCTTCCGGCGTGTAGAACGGCTCGCCGCCGCGATGCCAGCGGATCGCGTAGTCGAGCCCGTGCGCACGCAGCACCGCTTCGCATTCGGCTTCGAGCTGCTCGGCACGCCACGTCGGGTTGTAGCGCAGGTTGAACAGCACCTCCAGCGCGCCCGGGATCACGTTGTTCGCGCCGGTGCCGGCGTGCACGTTGCTGATCTGGAAACTGGTCGGCGGGAAGTTCTCGTAGCCGTCGTCCCAGCGGCGTGCCGCGAGTTCGGCCAGCGCCGGCAGCGCCTGATGGATCGGATTGCGCGCTTTCTCGGGATAGGCGACGTGACCCTGGATGCCCTGCACCGTCAGCGTCGCCGACAGCGTGCCGCGACGGCCCACGCGCAGCAGGTCGCCGAGCACCACCTTCGACGACGGCTCGCCGGTGATGCACCAGTCGATGCGCTGGCCGCGTTCGCGGAACACGTTCGCGACCTTCGGCACGCCGTCGATCGCATCGCCTTCCTCGTCGGACGTCAGCAGCAGGCCGACGGTGCCGGCATGATCGGGATGCGCGGCGACGAAGCGCTCCAACGCGACCACGAACGCGGCCACGCTGCCCTTCATGTCGGCCGCGCCGCGTCCGTACAGCACGCCGTCGCGGATCGTCGGCACGAACGGATCGCTGGTCCACGCCTCGACCGGCCCCGGCGGCACCACGTCGGTATGGCCGAGCAGGACGAGAACGGGACCACCGTCGCCATGCGTCGCCCACAGGTTGTCGGTCTGCCCGAAGCGGAGGTGCTCGCAGCGGAAGCCCGCGCGTTCCAGCCGTTCGGCGATCAGCGCCTGGCAGCCGGCGTCCTCGGTGGTGATCGAGCGGCGCGCAACCAGATCGCGGGTGAGATCGAGCACGTCCGACATCAGCCGACTCCGAAGCGCTTCTTGAAACCGTTGTCGCTGAAGCCCTGGCTGACGACGCCGTCGTCGGTGACGACCACCGGGCGGCGGATCAGCTGCGGGTATTCCTTCAGCAACAGCTTCCACTCGGCGTCGGAACCCGGCGACTTGCGCATCTCGGGCAACTGCCGCCACGTGGTCGACGACTTGTTGATCACCGCCTCCCAGCCGCCGAGCGCGTCCTTCCACGCCACCAGCGTCTCGGGCGACTGGCGCTGGTCGCGGTAGTCGACGAAGTCGTGCGCGATGTCGAACCGCTTCAGCCAGTTGCGGGCCTTCTTGCAGGTGTCGCAGTTGTTCAAACCGTAGAGCGTGGTCATGTCGTCTCGTGGTAGAGCGGGCTTCAGCCCGCTGAAAGGGCACCGGATCACGGCAGCTTGAGGCAAGCGGCCTGAAGGCCGCTCTACAGATCCTCAATCCGCCAAGCCGCGCAGCAGGTCGTTGATCGAGGTCTTGCCGCGGGTCTTCTCGTCGACCTGCTTCACGATCACAGCGCAGTACAGCGAGTGCGAGCCGTCGGCGGCCGGCAACTGCCCGGACACCACGACGCTGCCCGGCGGCACGTAGCCGTAGGTGATCTCCTTGGTCGCGCGGTTGTAGATGCGGGTGCTCTGGCCGAGGAACACGCCCATGCCGATCACGCTGTGATGGCCGACGACCACGCCTTCGACCACTTCCGAACGCGCGCCGATGAAGCAGTGGTCCTCGATGATCGTCGGCGAGGCCTGCAGCGGCTCCAGCACGCCGCCGATGCCGGCGCCGCCGGACAGGTGGCAGTGCTTGCCGATCTGCGCGCAACTGCCGACCGTGGCCCAGGTGTCGACCATCGTGCCCTCACCCACGTAGGCGCCGATGTTCACGAAACTCGGCATCAGCACCACGTCCTTCGCGATGTGCGCGCCGCGGCGCGCGATCGCGCCCGGCACCACGCGTGCGCCGAGCGCGCGGAAGTCGGCTTCGCCGTAGCCTTCGAAGCGCGCCGGGACCTTGTCCCAGAACGGCGCGGGCTGCGCATCGACGACCGCCATCTCCTGCGTTCGGAAGAACAGCAGCACCGCCTTCTTCAACCATTCGTTGACGGTCCAGCCGCCGTCGGCGTTCGGCGCGGCGACGCGGAATTCGCCGGATTCGAGGCCGGCGATGGCGCGGTCGACGGCGGGACGGACGCGGTCGGCGATGTCCCCGGCGGCGAGGTCGGCGCGACGCTCCCAGGCGTCGTCGATGAGGGCTTGCAGATCGGCAGCAGTGTTCATGCGGGAAAGGGCATCACGTGGGGTGAAGGGAAAGGCATCAGACCGGCGCGGCGGCATCGAGCGTCGCGCGCAGCGCCTCGCGCAGCGCGTCGACCTGCTCGGGGTCGAGCGCGCGGTCGTCGGCACCGGCGATCAGGAACATGTCCTCGGCGCGCTCGCCGAAGGTCGCGATGCGCGCATCGTGCACGCGCACGTGCTGGCGGCGCAGCGCATGCGCGACATCGGCGAGCAGGCCCGGGCGGTCGGTGCAGACGAGACTGAGCCGCGTGCAGCGGCCGCCGTCGACGGGTTCGAGTTCGATGCGCGCGGCGATGCGGAAATGCTTCAGGTGCCTCGGCTGCGTACGCCGTGCCGGCAGCAGGCGATCCAGGTCGCCGGCCAGCGCGCGCTGCAGCGCGGCTTCTATCTCCGCCGACGCGTGCGCATGCGTCGGATCGATCGGCAGCACGTGGAAGGTGTCGAAGATGCGGTTGCCCGGGCCGTCGAGCGCGCGTGCCTGCTGGATCGCGAGGCCGAGGCGATCCAGAGTGATCACGATCGCGGCAAACAGGCCGTCGCGATCGGGCGCATGCACGAAGATCTCGCGGTCGCCGGCGTCGGGGCGCAGACGGCGCGCACGGACCACGGTCGCGTCGCGAGTCGCCTCGTGCAGCCCGGCCGCCTGCCACGCGATCTGGTCGGGCCGGCTGCGCAGGAAGTTCTCGCGCGGCATGCGCGCGAAGACCTGGTCGATCGCGGCGTCGGCGAACCCGATGTCCTGCAGCAGTTCGCGCGCGGCGCCGCGGTTCTCGACGATGCGTTCCTCCGCCGCGACCGGATGCTCCAGTCCGCGGCGGAGCGCGAGGCGCGTGGCCGTGTGCAGGTCGGCCAGCAGCCGGTCCTTCCACGCGTTCCACAGCTTCGGCGAGGTGCCGGCGATGTCGGCGCAGGTCAGCAGGTAGAGATGGTCGAGCCGCTGGCGATCGGCGACTTCCGCGGCGAAACGGTGGATCACGTCGGGATCGGTGATGTCCTGTTTCTGCGCGGTCACCGACATGAGCAGATGCCGGCGCACCAACCATTCGACCAGCGCGCTGTCGGCCTCCGACAGTCCGTGCGACAGACAGAACGCGCGCGCATCGACAGCGCCGAGTTCGGAATGGTCACCGCCACGGCCCTTGGCGATGTCGTGGAACAGGCCGGCGATGAGCAGCAGCTCCGGCTTGCGCAGCGACGGCCACACCAGGTGCGCACTGGAGAAGCGCGCATCCGGCGTGCCGGACGCGAACAGCGCGAGATTGCGCAGCACCGCGAGCGTGTGCTGGTCGACGGTGTAGACGTGGAAGAGATCGAACTGCATGCGTCCGGAAACCTGCGCGAACGCGGGAATCCAGCGACCGAGCACGCCCATCCGCGCCATGCGCTCCAGCGTCTTCACCGGCTGCGGCCCGCGCAGCAGGCCGAGGAACTGCTGGCGGAGGAGATGATCGGCGTCGGCGTAGCCGGGGATCGCCGGCAGCGTCTCGGCCAGCGCCCACGCCGTCATCGAATGCAGGCCGCGGCTTTCGGGATGCGCGGCCCAGGCGGCGAACAATTCGAACGCTTCCGCCGGGCCGCGCAGCCAGGCGCGATCGCGCACGGCCAGGTAGCCGCGGCGCAGTTCGAAGCGCTCGTCGATCGGCGTCGGCTCACCCGCGCCTTCGAGTTGTTCCTCGAAGCGCTGCAGCAGGCGGTCGCCGATGCGCAGCACGCGGCCGGCGCTGCGGTAGAAGCCCTGCATCATCTGTTCGACGGCGAGGTTGTCGTCGTCGTCGGCGTGGCCGAGGCGCGTGGCGAGACGCTTCTGGTAGTCGAAGCGCAGGCGCTCCTCGCGCCGGCCGGCGACGAGGTGCAGGCCGAAACGCAGCCGCGACAGCGCCTTGCGCTCGCGCTCCAGCGTGTCGAACTCGACCGCGCCGATCTGGCCGAACGCGAGCATCGATTCCAGCGTGCCGCTGCCCAGCACGCGCTGCGCCATCCAGCGCAGGGTCTGGATGTCGCGCAGCCCGCCGGGGCCGTCCTTGAGGTTGGGTTCGAGGTTGTCGGCGGTGTCGCCGAAGCGGGCGTGCCGCTGGCGCTGCTCTTCGACCTTGGCGCGGAAGAACGCCGCCGCCGGCCACACGCGGTCCGGTGCGATCGCCGCGCGCAGCGCGTCGCAGTCGTCCGGCGTCGCGACCAGCGCGCGCCACTCCATCAGCGCGGTGAGCACGGTCTGGTCGGCTGCGGCCTCCGTGCACTGCGCGGGCGAACGCACGGCCTGGCTGGCCTGCAGCGCGGCGTCCCACAGCAGCGCGAGGAAGCGCGCCAGCGCGTCGCGCAGTGCGTCCTGCGCGGCATCGCCGGCGAGCACCAGCAGGTCGATGTCCGATTGCGGGAAGAGTTCGCCGCGACCGTAGCCGCCGACGGCAAACAATGCAGCATCGCCGGGCACGCAGCGCACCCACGCCTCGCGGATCAGCGTGTCGGCGGTCGCCGCGCGGGCGGCCACCAGCGCATCGACGTCGTCGCCGCGGTCGAAGCGCGCCGCGAGCGCGGCGTCGGCCTCTGCAAGCCGCGCACGGGCGGCGGCCGCCCAGGCCGCGTCGCCGTCGGGCGAAGAAGGAAACGCCTGGCCGTCCGCGATCGTGGGCGCAGCGGCGTCCATGGGGTCAGAGGTCGTTGTCGTCGCCGGGGAGGCGGGTGAGGATCTCGACGCCGGTCTCGGTGACGGCGACGGTGTGCTCCCACTGCGCGGACAGCTTGCGGTCCTTGGTGACCACGGTCCAGCCGTCCGGCAGCAGCCGGGTGTGGCGCGAACCCTCGTTGACCATCGGCTCGATGGTGAAGGTCATGCCGGGCTTCAGCACGATGCTGTCGCCGTGCTGCGTGTAGTAATGCAGCACCTGCGGGTCTTCGTGGTAGACGCGGCCGATGCCGTGCCCGCAATACTCGCGCACCACCGAGAAACGCTCGGCCTCGACATGCGTCTGGATCGCGCGCCCGACGTCGCCCAGGGTCGCGCCCGGCCTGACCGTGCGGATGCCGCGGAACATCGCCTCGCGGGTGACCTCGACCAGCCGCTTCGCCATCACCGACGGCGTGCCGACGATGTACATGCGGCTGGTATCGCCGTGCCAGCCGTCCTTGATGACGGTGACGTCGATGTTCACGATGTCGCCGTCCTTGAGGATCTTGGTCGGGCCCGGGATGCCGTGGCAGATCACGTTGTTGACCGAGGCGCAGATCGTGGCCGGGAAGCCCTTGTAGCCGACATTGGCCGGGATGGCCTGCTGCACGCCGACGATGTGGTCGTGGCAGATGCGGTCGAGCTCGGCGGTGCTGACGCCGGCCTTCACGTGCGGGGCGACGATCTGCAGCACCTCGGCGGCCAGGCGGCCGGCAACGCGCATCTTCTCGATCTCGTCGGGGGTCTTGATGGTCATTGGCATGCGCCATTATCACCGATTCCCACCGTTTCTGAACGACTCGCATTCGCCGTCCGGGGCCGAAACGACGGAAAGCGATATGCCCCGGCCATCGTTCTGCCGGCGTTTGCGGCAAAGCGACGCCCCGCGAACTCGCGGCGACGCCGATGGAAGCGCCTCCAGCCGGCATGAAACAGGCACGTGCGCATTTCGTCGAAAGTACGAAATCGAATGCATTGCAGGATGCATCACGGGCAAATCGAAAGGCGCCGCCAATCGGCATCGGAATCGATGCAGGCTACGCCTCGAAAATTGCGCGATAGCCTGGAAATATCGAGAAAACCGCTTATCGGAAAGCACTTTCAAAAACATTCATCTGCGCGCAGAACTTTTCCCGGCAACACACCTCATGCAGTCCACAGGGAGAACGTCTCATGAATGCGCGCCGCCTTTCGATCATCACCTCCGCTCTGCTCGCACTGGCCGCCGGCCCGACGCTGGCCGCCGACACCACGACCTTCAACGTCACGGTCACGATCACGGCGGCGTGCAACGTCGACGCCGCGGCCGCCACGGACGTGGCCTTCGGCAGCCAACCGTCCACCGCCACCAACGTCGATGCCGCCGGCGCGCTCAACGTGCAGTGCACGTCGACGGCGCCGTACGCAATCACCCTCGACAACGGCCTCAACGGTGCCAGCGTCAGCACCCGCGCCATGAACAGCGGCGCGACGCTCGTGCCCTACCAGCTCTACCGGGCCGCCGCCCGCGGCGCCGGCGATGTCTGGGGCTCGACGGCCGGCGTCGACGACTACACCGGCACCGGCAACGGCGCCGTGCAGAACATCCCGGTCTACGGCCGGGTGGCCAGCGCGAATTTCCCGCCCGGCAGCTACTCCGACACGGTGACGGCCACGATCACCTACTGACGGCGCCGCCGCGACATGGACGCGTGGCGCACACGGCCCTGGCCATCGGCCTGGGCGCGGGCATCGGCACTGGCGGCCGCGATGTTCGCGGCCGGCACGCCCGCCGCATACGGCGCAAGCCTGCAGGTCTCGCCGACCTCGGTGAGCCTGCCGGCCTCGCAGAACGCGGGCGGGCTGACCCTGGCCAACACCGGTGCCACCCCATTGCACGGCCAGGTGCGCGTGTTCCGCTGGCGACAGTCCGACGGCGAGGACCGGCTGGAACCGACCACCGACCTCGTCGTCAGTCCGCCGATGCTGCGGCTGTCGCCCGGCCAGCACCAGTTGGTGCGGGTGATCCGGCCGGGCCCGGCGCCCGTCGGCGAGGAAACCGGCTACCGGTTGATCGTCGACGAGTTGCCGGACGCCGCCTCGGCCGATGACGACCGCCGCGGACTGCGCTTCATGCTGCAGTACGTGATTCCGGTGTTCCTGCTGCCCGCGGACGGCCCTCCCCCCGCGCCCGAACTGCACGCACGCCGCGTGCAGGCCGGTGGCCGCACGGCGCTGGAATTGCACAACGGTGGCCGGCAGCACGCCCAGGTCGCGGACCTGCAGTACGTCGGCGCCGACGGCCGTCGCCATGCCATCGCACCCGGCCTGTCCGGCTACGTATTGCCCGGACAGACCCGCCGCTGGCCGCTGCCGGCGGCCGCCCTCCCGCCGGGTTCCGGCACCTTCCAGGCAAGGATCAACGGTGAACCGGTCGCGCAGACGCTGCCAATGGACGAGGCTGATCGGTAAGGCCCTGCTGCCGGCCGCGCTGGCGGCGGCGGCCGGCCCCGTCGGCGCCGCCGCCCTGCTCGCGGGCGAGCCGCCCGACATCGCAGGCGAGCCGCGCTATCTCGAAGTGACGATCAACCATGCGCGCAACCCCGTGCTGGCGGCGTTCGTCCTGCGCGACGACCGCCTCTTTGCGAGTGCGCTCACGCTGCGGCTGCTCGGGTTCCGCATCGACGACGACCGGCCGCGGGCGCTCGACGAAATCCCAGGCACGGTGGTGCGCTACGACGAAGCCACGCAACGGGTCGACGTCGACGCGCCGCTCTCGCAGCTGTCGTTGCCGGTGACGACGCTGAACCGGCCGGAGGATGCAGTTCCGGTCGCCGGCGACAGCCCGCCCGGGCTGCTGGCGAACTACGACCTCGACGCCCGCCAGCTGGCGCACGGCGACAACCTCGTCGCGAGCCTCGACACCCGGTTCTTCGGCCTCGGCGACGGGGTGTTCGACAACACCGCGGTGCTGCGCGCGACCCGCGTCGATGGCGGGCACGGCTGGCGTGGCGAGAGCGTGCGCCTGGACACGCGCTGGACGCGGTCGTTCCCGGGATCGGCCGTCGAACTCACCGTCGGCGACACCTTCAGCGGCTTCCTCGACTGGACCCGGCCGCTGCGGCTCGGCGGCATCACCGTCGGGCGCAATTTCGCGCTCCAGCCTTACCGCATCACCGCGCCGCTGCCGACCTTCCTCGGCGAGGCGACGGTGCCGTCCAGCGTCGAGCTGTACGTCAACGGGCTGCGCCAGTACGGCGGCGAGTTGCCCACCGGCCCATTCCAGCTGAGCGCGGTGCCCGGCCTCGACGGCGCGGGCATGGCGCGGATCGTGGTGACCGATGCCTTCGGCCGCACGCGCACGGTCGACATGCCGTTCTACGCCACGCAGCGACTGCTGGCGAAGGGCCTGTCGGACTGGTCGCTCTCGGTCGGCACCGTGCGCGAGGACTACGGCCTGCGTTCGTTCGAATACGCCTCCGACCTCGTCGGCAGCGGCACGCTGCGCTACGGCGTCAGCGACCGCTTCACCTTCGAAGGCCACGCCGAAGGCACCGCCGGCGTCACCAACGCCGGCGCCGGCGGCGTCTGGCTGCTGGGCCGCGGCGGCGTGTTCGGCGCATCGCTGGCGGGCAGCACCGCAACCGCCGGCACCGGCACGCAGACGGCGTTCTCGTACCAGTGGAACAACGGCCGGTTCAACCTCGCGCTCGACCACCAGCACGGCAGCCGCGATTACCGCGACGTCGCCTCCCGCTACGGCGCGCTGCCGGCCCGCACCCGCCAGCGCGTGCTGGTCGGCCACACCTCGCAGCGGCTGGGCAGCCTCAGCCTCACCTGGGTGAAGCTGGAATCGCCGCACGCCCCGGCGTCGCGCTATGCCGGCGCGTTCTGGTCGCGCAGCTTCGCCGGCGGCTGGGCGGCGTATTTCTCGCTCAACCAGAACCTCGACGACCACCGCGACCGCAGCGCCGTGCTGGGCGTGTCGGTCGCGCTGTCCGGCGGTGCCCGCGCCAGCACGGCGTGGCAGCGCAACGGCACGCGCGACAGCGGCGTCCTCGACCTCTCCCGCCCGGTGCCCGGCGACGGCGGTTTCGGCTGGCGCGTGCAGGCGCGCGGCGGCGACACCGGCGGCGGCGGGCTGGCCGAGGCCGCGTGGATCAACGACGCCGGCCGCTTCGGCCTGGGCGTGGCCAGCAGCGACGGCGACGGCGAGGCCTACGCCACCGCGGCCGGCGCGCTGGTGCTGATGGACGGCCATGCGTTCGCCGCGCGGCGGATCGACGACGCCTTCGCGATCGTGTCCACCGACGGCGTGGCGAACGTGCCGGTGAAGCTGGAAAACCGCCCGATCGGCCACACCGACGCCGACGGCACGCTGCTGGTCACGCCGCTGAACGCGTGGCAGCGCAACAAGCTGTCGATCGACGCGCTGGCGCTCCCGGCGAACCTGCGCATCGGCGAGGTCGACCGGACCGCCACGCCACGCACCCGCGCCGGCGTGCGCGTGCGCTTCGAGCTCGCACCGCTGCGCGCGGCCGTACTCGTCCTGCACGACGCCGCGGGCAGAGCGCTGGCGGTCGGCAGCACGGTGCACGCGGAAGCGACCGACGGCGGCGACGCGATGGTGGGCCGCGACGGCGAGACCTACCTCGAAGACCTGCAACCCCGCAACACCCTGCGCGTGCAGACGCCCGACGGCGCCTGCCGCGTCACCTTCGACGCGCCGGCCACCAACGCCGTGATCCCGCGCATCGGTCCGCTGACCTGTCTCCCGGAGGCGCCATGAGCCCGTGTTCGCCACACCCGGCACGATCGCCGCGCCTCGCGCTGACGCGCTGGCTGGCGCTGCTGGCCCTGCTGGCCGCCGCGGCGCTGTGCGCACCGGCGGCGTGGGCGGCCACCACCTGTTCCGCCAGCAGCCCGACCGCGCTCGCGTTCGGCACGGTGTCGACCACCGGCAGCACCGACACGTCGGTCACCTTCGACGTCACCTGCAATACCTTCGGGCTGGCAGTGCTGGCCAACGCCAAGGTGCGGATGTGCCTGAACATCACCGACGGCGCCAGCGGCGGCGGCAACGTCGCGCCGCGGCGGATGCTCAACGGTTTCTCCGATCCCCTGCAGTTCCAGCTCTACACCGACGCCGCGCGCAGCCAGGTCTGGGGCGCGAACGGCCTCTCCGGGGCACCGAACCCGGCCCAACTGGACTTCGACTACTCCGTGCCGGTGCTGGGCGGCAGCCAGACCCTGTCGATCACGCTCTACGGCCGCGTCCCGGCGCAGACGTTCACCGCCGGCAGCTACGCGAACGCCTTCACCGGTGCCTACACGTCGATCGACTTCCGCTACGCCGAAACCCTGCTCGGCACCGCCACCTACCCGCCGTCGTGCACCAGCGGCGGCGACGGCGGCGACAGTTTCGGCAATGCCTTCCCGTTCACGGCCACCGCGGACGTGCCTGCGGAATGCCGGGCCTATGCGGTCTCGGATCTCGCGTTCGGCACCATTCCCGGCCTGATCTCCGCCAATGTCGACCAGGACACCACCTTTTCGATGACCTGCACCGGCCGCACGGCCTGGAACGTCGGCCTCGACGACGGCCTGAACGCCAGCGGCAGCGTCCGCCGGATGCGGCTCGGCGCCGGCAGTGACCACGTCGCCTACGAGCTGTACACCACCGGGGCGCGCACCGTGCGCTGGGGCAACACGATCGGCACGGACACCGTCACCGGCACCGGGACGGGCAGCGCCCAGTCGCTGGTCGTCCACGGCCGCATCCCGGCCCCGCAGTCGGTGCCGGCGGGCAGCTACAGCGACACGGTGACGGTGACGATCACCTACTGACCCGCCTCGCGACGGCCCGTCCGCGTCAGACGGTACCCGGTCCGGTTTGCCCGGACCGGGCGAAGCAGCTACAATCCCGCGGCTTCGCAGGGCCCTGCCCCGTGAACCGCCCACGACGGGCGTCACCGTCGAATCCACACCCGCCGCACAGTCCCGTTCCGGGGTGTCCCGAGGCCGTCAGGCCGAAGGATCTGGAAACGGCGCGACGGGGAGGCCCAACCCCGGAACCACGCCCCGCTCCGGCGGCGGCACCGCCACACCTTTCCCGGCGGCCGGTTCCCCATTCGGAGTCATGCAATGCCCCAGATCACCATGCGCCAGATGCTGGAAGCCGGCGTCCATTTCGGCCACCAGACCCGTTACTGGAACCCGAAGATGGGTCCGTACATCTTCGGCGCCCGCGGCAAGATCCACATCATCAACCTCGAGAAGACCGTTCCGCTGTTCAACGACGCGATGAACTTCATCTCGGGCGTGGCCCAGCGCCGCGGCGTCATCCTCTTCCTCGGCACCAAGCGCAGCGCGCGCGACGCGGTGAAGGAAGAAGCCGAGCGTTGCGGCATGCCGTACATGACCCAGCGCTGGCTGGGCGGCACGCTGACCAACTTCCGCACCGTGAAGCAGTCGGTCGCCCGCCTGAAGGAACTGGAAGCCGGCGAAACCGACGGCACGTTCCAGAAGCTGGTCAAGCACGAAGTCCTGAACCTGCGCCGCGAGCGCGACAAGCTGGACGCCTCGCTGGGCGGCATCAAGGACATGAACCGCCTGCCCGACGCGCTGTTCGTGATCGACATCGGCCACGAAGACATCGCGATCAAGGAAGCCAAGAAGCTCGGCATCCCGGTCGTCGCGGTCGTCGACACCAACTACGATCCGGCGCTGGTCGACTACGCGATCCCGGGCAACGACGACGCCATCCGCGCCGTGCAGCTGTACGCCCGCGCCGCCGCCGATGCGGTGCTGGAAGGCAAGGCCGCCGCGCCGCAGGCCGCTTCGATGCGCGAGGAAGACTTCGCCGACGCCGAGGGCGAAGGCAAGCGTGGCCCGCGTGGCCCGCGCGGTCCGCGCGGCGACGGCAAGAAGCCGGAAGGCCGCAAGGCCGACGCCGCCGAGGCGCCGGCCGCGGAGTAATCCGCCGGCTTCACGCCCGCGTCATCCGGCCGCGCCACCATGCGCGGCCGGTCGTGCCGCCCGGCAGCCCGCCCGGATCGTCCCGGCCAGCGCTGCATCGACAATTCCGTTCCAACTGATGCGCGGCGGCGACATGCGCCACCGCGCTCGATTCCACACATTCGAGGTTTCCCATGGCTGAAATCACCGCCACCCTGGTCAAGGAACTGCGCGAGCGCACCGGCGCCGGCATGATGGAGTGCAAGAAGGCGCTCACCGAAAACAACGGCGACATCGACGTCTCCGCCGAGTGGCTGCGCAAGCAGGGTCTGGCCAAGGCCGACAAGAAGGCCGACCGCGTCGCCGCCGAAGGCCGCATCGCGGTCGCCCAGGACGGCGGCAAGGCCGTGCTGGTCGAGATCAACTCCGAGACCGACTTCGTCGCCAAGGACGAGAACTTCATCGCCTTCACCAACGCCGTCGCCCAGGCCGCCCTGGCCTCGGACTCGACCGACGTCGAATCGCTGAAGGCCGCGAAGGTCGCCAGCGGTGAAACCGTCGAGGAAGCCCGCGCCGCCGCCGTCGCCAAGCTCGGCGAGAACATCCAGATCCGTCGCATCGCCTCGCTGTCGAGCGGCCACAACGTCGCGGCCTACCTGCATGGCGGCAAGATCGGCGTGCTGGTCGAGCTGGCCGGCGGCGACGCCGAACTGGCCCGCGGCATCGCGATGCACGTCGCCGCGATGAAGCCGCCGTACAACAAGGCTGCCGACGTCCCGGCCGACTTCGTCGCCAAGGAAAAGGAAATCGAGCTGGCGAAGATGTCCGAAAAGGACAAGGCCAAGCCGGCCGAGATCCTCGAGAAGATCATCGGCGGCAAGATCGCCAAGATCGTCAACGAGGTCACGCTGTACGGCCAGGAATACGTGCTCGACGCCGACAAGCGCAGCGTCGAGGCCGTGGTCAAGGCCGCTGGCGCCGACGTGATCGGTTTCCAGCGCTTGGTGGTCGGCGAAGGCATCGAGAAGGTGGTCGAGGACTACGCCGCGGAAGTGGCGAAGGCCATGCAGGTCTGATCCGCACGGATCACGCCCGCCGCACCACCGGCAACACACGAAGAACCCGCGGGCAACCGCGGGTTTTTTGTCGTCTGCGTTTCGGTGATCCGACCGCGTCGTGTCAGCCGCCGCAACCCGCGGGTCGCGGCGACGCACCCGCCGCCGGGCACAGCTCGTAGACCTGCGCCGCGTGCGCCGGCACCGCGAGCGTGTCGCCCAGCGCCGTCGCCGGCGTGCCCGCGAACACGTCGCGCGCCACCGTCGCACCGCGCAGGCCTTCGGCGAAGCGGTCGAGCGACAGCGACACCGGCGCCTCGTTGCGACCGAGCACCACCATCAGCCGCTGCACGCCGTCGTCGCGGAAATACACGTAGACGCCCTGCTCCGGGAGGTAGTGCAGGAACCGGCCGCGATGCACCGCGGTCGCGGTCTTGCGCCAGGTCAGCAGCGCGCGCATCCACGCCTGCATCGCGGCCTGCCGCGGCGACATCCCGGCGCCGGTGAAGGCGTTCACGGCGTCGCCCGGCCAGCCGCCGGGAAAATCGCGCCGGGCCGCGGCATCGTCGCGTTCGGTCGGGCTGGTCATCAGCACTTCGGCGCCGTAGTAGATCTGCGGCACGCGCGGAATCGTCGCCAGGTACAGCAGCGCGAGGCGATACGACGCGTCGTTCTCGCCGAGCACGCTCCACAGCCGCGGCATGTCGTGGTTGCCTTCGATCGCGACCAGCCGCGACGGCGCCGTGAACAGCCGGTCGTTCACCATCGCCTCGTACAGCCGGCGCAGGCCGTTGCCGCCGTATTCGCCTTCGGGTTCGACCAGCGCCTTGCGCAGCGCTTCCTCCAGCGGGAAATCCATCATGCTCGGCATGCCGGGCTTGCCGTCGACCCAGCCGTTCTGCCAGCGCGCGACGACCGCGGGATTGCCGCTCCACTCCTCGCCGACCATCGAGAAATGCGGGTATTCCTGCAGGATCCGCCGCGTCCACTCGGCAAGGAAGGCGTTGTCGGAATAGCCGTAGGTGTCGACGCGCAGCCCGGACAGGCCGGCGTATTCGGTCCACCAGATCGCGTTCTGGATCAGGTACGTCGCCAGCAGCGGCTGGCGCTGGTCGAGATCGGGCATCGACTCGACGAACCAGCCCCGGGTGAAGTCGTCGCGATCGACCTGCGCCGAATACGGGTCGGCCAATGCGGTACGGCCGTGCCGCGTGGGCACGAAGCGACTGCCGTGGGTGATCCAGTCCTTGGTCGGCGGATCGCGCATCCACGGGTGATGGTCGCCGATGTGGTTCGGCACCACGTCCTGGATCACGCCGAGGCCACGCGCACGCGCCTTGGCGACGAAATCGCGGTAGTCGGTATTGCTGCCGAAGCGCGGATCGATGCGATACAGATCGGTGGCGGCATAGCCGTGGTAGGAATACGCCGGCTGCGCGTTCTCGACCAGCGGCGTGGGCCAGATCTGGGTGTAGCCCATGCCCGCGATGTCATCGAGATGATCGGCCATGCCGCGCAGGTCGCCGCCATGACGACCGGACGGCGCGTTGCGGTCGGCGGGATCGGCATAGCCGGCGACGCGATCGTTGCGCGGATCGCCGTTCGCGAACCGGTCGGGCATGAGGTTGAGGATGACGTCGCGGCCGTCGAAACCGCGGCGCTCTGCGGAGCCAGGCGCGCGCGCCTCCAGCCGATAGCGCAGCATCTGCACGCGGCCGTCGCGGGCGAGCCGCAGGGTCACGTCGCCCGGTGCGGTATCGGCATCGATGGCGAGATCGACGAACAGGTAGTTCGGGCTGTCGCCGCGGACGGCGCCGAGCAGGCGCACGCCCGGCGTCGGCGCCAGCGTCGCCTCGGCCGCGGCGATGCCCGGCGCTGCCAGCATCAGCTGCACGCGCGGTTCCTTCATGCCGACCCACCAGTTCGGCGGGTAGACGGCCACGCCCGGCGATCGCGCCGCCGACGCCATGCCGGCGACCAGCCAGAGCATCGTCAGGCACAGCGACCACCCTCGCCTCCGAGCCCGGGCCATCGCCTGCGCGTGCGCCTGATTCATCGCCGTGTCTCCCCAGCCGAAGACGGGGATGTTGGCATGGCCGCCGAAGCCCCGCACGCGGCACCGCCGGGGCCTGGCAACGGCCACGGGACGCTCCCGAACGCACGATTTCGACCGGAACTGTGACGGAGTTCGACATGACCCTAACAGTTCTGTGAGTGTCGGGGCCGGGACCCGCTTGGCTACGCTGCCCACTCCCCCGCTCAGGAATCATTCGCATGCGCCTTCGGCTCCACGCCCTTCCGCTCGCGATCGGCGCGGTTCTGGCCTTGCCCGTCATGGCCCAGGACGCCGCCCCCGCGCCACCCGCTCCCTCGACCGCCGCCACCGACCGGCCGGCCTCCGAGCTGGACACGGTCGTGGTCACGTCGACCAAACGCGAGGAACGGATGCAGGACGTGCCCGCCGCGATCAGCGTGATCGGTGCGAAGGACATCGACACCGCCGGCCTGGCCACCGCCGCCGACATCGCGCCGCTGGTGCCGGGCTTCGTGATGGTGCCGCTGTTCGGCTCTTCCGGTTACAACCCCGTGATCCGCGGCCTGTCGACCACGATCGGCGAGCCCAACGTCGGCTTCTTCGTCGACGGCGTCTACATGCCCTCGCGCGCCGGGCTGGACTTCATGCTCGACGACCACATCCAGCGCATCGAGGTCGCGCGCGGCCCGCAGTATGCGCTGTACGGCCGCAACACGTTCGCCGGTGCGATCAACGTGGTCACCAAGGCGCCATCGAACGACTTCGGCGGCTCGGCCCGCGTCGGCGCCGGCAGCGACGGCCTGCGCGAAGGCGGCGCAAGCATCGCCGGACCGCTGGTCGCGGACCGCCTGTACTACCGCATGGGCGTGCTCGCCCGCGACAGCGACGGCCACTACGAGAACGGGAAGACCGGCGGCGCACTGGACTGGAACCGCCGCCGTGGCGCCTACGTCAGCCTCGACGCCTATCCGGGCGAGCGTGTCGACGTGCGCCTGAACCTGATGCACGACCGCCTGCGCGACGGCGACGTGGCGCAGCGTTTCCTGTCCAACAACGCCACCTTCATCGCCCGCTACAACGACCTGCAGCAGTTCTTCGGCGACGTGCCGTCGCTGGACGACGGCTATGCGGTGACGCCCGGCCATTTCGACCGCGACAACACCATCGGCTCGCTGTCGCTGCACTACACCGTCGACGCCGGCAAGTTCACGTCGATCACCGCCTACAACCGGCTGCACGTCGACCAGCGCTACGACTCGGACTACACGCCGGTCGACATCGCCGAGGCCGGCACCCGCGGCACCCAGAAGCAGTGGAGCCAGGAATTCACCTTCGCCACCAGCGGCGAACGGCGCGTGGACTGGCTGGCCGGCGCCTACTTCTACGATTTCGAGGACGAGCACGACGACCTCAACCGCTACGTCGGCAGCGCCGCGCCGCTGGGCGGCGTGCTGGCCGTGAACGTCGAGAAGACCCGCAGCCGCGCACTGTTCGGACAGGCCACGTGGCACATGACCGAACACTGGTCGCTGGGCCTGGCGATGCGCTACACGGTCGAGGACAAGTCGATCGACGTGGTGCAGACCAACCTGCCCAGCGCCACCGCGCCAGCGGGCTCGGTGCTGGTCACGCGCCTGTCGAACCGGTTCGAGCCGTTCACGCCGGGGCTGTACCTCACCTGGAAACCGACCGACCGCACCACCTGGTACGCAAGCGCGGTGAAGGCGATCAAGGTCGGCGGCTTCAACAGCCTGATCACCAACGGTGCGATCGCGCCGTCCGAGCGCAGTTACGACGCCGAAACCAGCATGAACTACGAGGTCGGCGGCAAGTTCAGCCTGCTCGACGGCCGGCTGCTGCTGGAAACCGATGCCTACGCGATCCGCTGGGACGACCAGATCGTGCGCAGCATCGGCCAGCTCGGCGCGGTGCTGAACGTCAACGCCGGCCGCACGTCGTCGCACGGCGTGGAGAGCAGCTTCGAGTTCCGTCCGACCACCGCGTGGACGCTGCGCGGTGGCGCCAGCTGGAACCGTTCGGAATACGACGAATACGTGTTCCCGCTGATCGGTGCGATCGGCGGCGACCCGGACCTGTCGGGCAAGCCGCTGCAGTACAGCCCGAAGTGGACCGCCAATCTCGGCGCGATGCGCACGTTCGCGCTCGGCGACTGGACCGGCTACGTGCGCGGCGACGCGCAGTACCGCGACCGCATGGCGGCGGTGCAGACCGCCACCGCGACCGTGCCCGCGTCGACGCGGGTGAACCTGCACGCCGGCGTGCGGCGCGGACCGGTCGAGATCACCGTGTGGGTGGACAACGTATTCGACGACGACGCGGCAAGCGCGGCGCTGTTCCTCACCGACCCGGCGACGGTGTTCGAGTTCGCGACCCACCAGCGTGCCGGCCGGCAGTTGTTCCAGCCGCTGGTGTCGGCCCCGGTGCCGCGCACGTTCGGCATCGGCCTGCGCTACGCGTTCTGAGTGCGCAGCCCATGTCCACCACGATGACCCCGGATGAGTACTACGCGCTGGCGACCAGCCGCAACCTCGGCATCGTCAGCGCCGAGGAACAGCAGACACTGCGCCGCTCGCGGGTGGCGATCGTCGGCATGGGCGGTGCCGGCGGCATCTACCTCACGACGCTCACCCGGATGGGCGTCGGCGGCTTCAGCATCGCCGACTTCGACACCTTCAGCGTCGGCAACATGAACCGCCAGGCCGGCGCGATGTCCAGCACCGTCGGCCGGCCGAAGACGCAGGTGATGGCGGAGATCGCGCGCGACATCCATCCGGGCGTCGACATCCGCGAGTTCGGCGAGGGCGTCGGTCCGCACAACATCGAGGATTTCCTCGACGGTGCGGACGCGGTGCTGGACGCGATCGACGTATTCGCGCAGCCGGCGCGCCTGCTGATGTACCGCACGGCGCGCCGCATGGGCATCCCGGTATTGTTCGGCGCGCCGCTGGGCTTCTCCGGCACGCTGGGCGCGTTCACGCCCGACGGCATGACCTACGAGGACTACTTCGACCTGCGCGACGACCTGTCGCCGTTCGAGATCATGATGCGCTTCGTCGTCGGGCTGGCACCGAAGGGCCGCCATTGGACGTACATGGACACCGGACGCGTCGATCCGCACGCGCAGACCGGGCCGTCGTCGGCGGCCGCGATCAGCCTGATCGCCGGCATGGTCGCCTGCGAGACGCTGGTCGCGCTGCTCAAGCGCCGGCCGCTGCGCGCGGCGCCGGAGTTCTGCCAGTTCGATCCGTACCTCGGGGAGTTCAAACGCGGCCGCCTGCGCTGGGGCAACCGCGGGCCGCTGCAACGGCTGAAACTGCACGTGCTCGGCCGGAAATTCGCCGGCATGCGCGCGGAATTCGACAAGGCCGGGTTCCAGACGATGCCCGGCACGGAGCAGGCGCCATGAGCCTGGTGCGTCGCCTGCTCACCCGGCTGAGGATCTCGATGCTGGTCCGCAAGGTCGAACGCGCGGACAGCCTGCGCGACATCCAGCGCTTCGCGCTGCGCGTGCACGCGGACGCCGCGGCGCTGGCGACGCCGAGCGTGCGCTGGACCTACCGCACGCTGGAGGATCGCGTGCGACGTCTGGTCGGCGCATGGCGCGCGGCGGGGCTGCGCAAGGGCGCGCGGGTGGTGGTGCTGTTGCCCGACGAGTGGCCGCAACTGGTCGTGCGCTTCGCCGCGACCGAAGCCGGTGTCGTGCTGGTCGGTTTCAATCCCGCGCATTCGGCCGCGCTGATGACGCAGGCGGTGCGCGATCTCGCGCCGGCGCTGCTGATGGTCGACGTGTCGCTGATGCCCGCGGGGTTCGTCGAGGCGCACGTCGCCAGCGGCGGCCCGCCGATCTGGGATTGCGGGCCGGAGGGCGACCTCGAAGCGCGGCTCGATGCAGCGACGCCGACATCGAGCGACGAGCCCATCGGCCCCGACGACGCGCTGGCGCTGGGCTTCACCTCCGGCACCTCCGGCGTGCCGAAGATGCTGGCGCTGAAGCATGCGCCGTACCTGCACAGCGTGCGCCTGCTGCTGCTCAACCTCAGCGACCCGCCGCGCGAGCGGTCGCGGATGCTGGTCGGCATCCCGCTCTCGGGCGCGGGCAGCGGCGTGGTGCTGCCGACGCTGCTCGGCGGCGGCGAGATGATCCTCGCCCGCGACTACACCGCCGACGCGCTGATCGACGCGCTGCGCGCCGAGCGCCCGTCGCATCTGTTCACCACGCCGAGCCTGCTGATCGACCTGCTCGACCACCCGGACCTGACCGCTGCCGACATGGCCTGCCTGCGCCAGGTGATCTACGGCACCGCAACGATGCCGGTCGCGAAACTGCGCGAAGCGCTGATCCGGTTCGGCACCATCTTCCAGCAGGGCTACGGCATGTCCGAGGCGCTGCCGCCGATCGCGATGCTGCCGCCGGACGCGCACGTCGACGACGGTCTGGAACCGCAGGCCAGCGTGCTGTCGTCGTCGGGCTTCATCGCCCGCGGTGTCGGCCTGGAAGTGCGCCACGACGACGACCGTGTCGCCGCCGCGGGTACGATCGGCAGGATCTGGGTTCGCACGCCCACCGTGTTCGAGGGCTACGTCGGCCGCGCGGACCTCAACCGCGACGTGCTGCGCGACGGCTGGTACTGCACCGGCGACCACGGCTATTTCGATCCCGCCGGACGCATCCACGTGCTCGACCGGCAGCAGAACCTGATCGAACGGCCGCAGGGCCGGCTGTATCCGCGCATCGTGGAAGATCGCGCGCACGAATGCCGGCACGTGAAGGAGGCGGCGCTGGTGCAGGCGCGCGGCCAGGTCTGGCTGTGCGTGTCGCTGCGGCGCGCCAGCCGCGGACTGGATCACGCGCAGATCGAACACGACCTGCGCGAGCGACTCGACGCCACCCTGCCCGACTGGCAGCGGCCGGATCGCCTGCTGATCCTCGACGAACTGCCGCGCAGCTTCCTCGCGAAACTGCTGCATCGCGAGGTGCGCGACGGCATCGAGCGCGGCGCGCTGGGCGGCGCGGGCCCTGCGCAGGCGGACGGCGTGCGCACCGGAGCGCACGCGTGACGCCGCCGCAGGCCGGCGCGTGGCGGTTGCTCGGCTACGGCAGCGGCAGCATGGCGCTGTCGGCGTACTACCTGATCAGCGGCGCCTACCTGCTGTTCGCCACCGCCATCCTCGGCGTGCCCGCGGACACCGCGGGGCTGATCATGGCGCTGTCGACGCTGTGGGACGCGCTCGTCGACCTGCCGCTGGGCTGGTGGTCGGACCGCACGCGCTCGCGACGCTTCGGGCGTCGCCACGGGTTCATGGCGATCGGCGGCCTGGCCACCGCCGCGCTCAGCGTGGCGCTGTGGGCCACGCCGCACGGGCTGGGCCCCGTCGCGACCGCGCTGTGGCTGGCGGTGGCGATGATCGGACTGAAGACCGCGATCGCCGCCTTCATGATCTCGCACACCGCGCTGGGCGGCGAGATCGTGGACGGCTACGACGCGCGCACCGTCGCGCAGGGCTACCGCGCCGCGTTCCAGGTGCTGGGCATGCTGTTCGCGCTGGTCGGCAGCAACCTGATCTTCTTCCGGCCCACGCCCGCGTTCCCGCAGGGCCAGCTCAATCCCGCGGCCTACGCGCCGATGGGACTGGCCTGCGCGGCGCTGGTGCTGTTCGCCACCGCAACCACGCTCGCGGGCACGTGGAGCTTCATCCCGCGGCTGCGCGCGCCGATGGCCGCGCACCGCATCGGCGTGCGCGCGATGCTGGACCTGCTGCGCGATCGCAACCTGCGTGCACTGGCGCTGACGATCCTGTGCATCGAACTGACCTTGCAGATCGGCATCTCGCTCGGCAACCACGTCAACACCTACACCTACGGGCTGTCGGGGCCGCAGATGGGCGTGCTCGGACTCGCGCTGCTGGGCTCGGCCGCGCTGTCGCAACCGCTGTGGATCCGCCTCGGCCGACGCTTCGACAAGAAGCCCACGCTGATCGTCGCCGCGCTGGTGGCGATCTGCGGCTTCACCCTCGGCCCGCTGGCGCACGTGGCCTGGGGCTGGTTCCCGCTGGCGCCGGCCGATGGCGTGGTGAAGACGCTGCTGCCCTTCCAGGTGCTGGCCGGCGCAGGCACGGGCGCGTTCTGGTCGCTGCCCTACGCGATGGTCGCCGACTGTGCGCAGGCCCACGAACGCCGCACCGGCGAATCGGTCACGGGCAGCTACACCGGGCTGTACGTGTTCGCGTACAAGGTCGGCAGCAGCGCCAGCATCGCCGCCAGCGGCTGGCTGCTGCACCGCATCGGCTACGACCCGGCGCTGACCATGCAGGCGGCGGACACGCGCTACTGGCTGGCGGTGGCACCGGCCGTGCTGATCCTCGCCGGCACGCCCGCGGCGCTGTGGACGATGAGCCGCTATCGCCTGACGCGATCGGCCTTCGCGGCCCTCCCCGAAAGCACGCCCCCACTGCCACCCCGAGACCCGACCGGCATCACGGTCCATGCCCCCTCCGACTGCTAGGATGCGGACGGACCGGCGCGAGGCCGGCCGCACGATCCACGGCGTGGGGGGGCCGACACCGGGGAGCATCCGATCCATGCACGCAACGGCGCTGGCGACCGATCTTTCGCCTCACCTGCTGGACGCACGCGAGCGTTCCAGGCTGGCGGACTGCCGGGTCCGGCTGGAGACCGCCTCCAGCAACGACGACGTCATGGCCTGCATGACGGACATCCGCGAGTGGCTGGACCTGCAGGAATTCCTGCTGTTTTCCTCGACGCTGTCGTACGACGACCATCGCATCCTCGGCCTCGGCCACGATGCCGCATGGATGTCGCTGTACCTGCGCGAGGGCTTCGCCTACGCAGACCCGATCGTCAACGAGATCTTCGAAGGCAACGAATTCTTCCCGCGGCCGCCATTGGTGCGGATGGACGTGGTGCAGCGCCGGACCTTCCCGCACGGCACGCTGTTCCGCCGCCTGTGCGATGCCGCCCGCGACTTCCGCCGCCCGCTGGAAGGGTTCTCGGGGGGGCGCGTCCAGGACGGCCGCTTCATGCTGATGTCGGCGCCGATGCGCGCCAGGACCTGGCATGCCGGCAGCGGCCCGATCCTCGCCGCCCTGTTCCCCTCGCTGATGCAGGCCCTGTCGCGGCTCGGCGACAGCGCGCCATCCGGCATCCGCCTGAGCCTGCGCGAGATCCACCTGCTGGAACTGCTGGCCGAAGGCCACAGCGATGCGGAGATCGCCGCTGCGCTGGGCATCGCCCAGGCCACCGTGCGCTTCCACTTGCAGAACCTGTTCCAGAAGCTCGAAGCGCGCAACCGCTGCCACGTGATCACGAAGGCCCATCGCCACGGCCTGCTGCCGATCCGGCGACCGGCCTGATCGCGCCGGCACCAGGCATCGACGGGCTCAGTCGAACAGCCCGCGGCCGCTGCCCGCGCCACCGCGGTGCTGGAACGAGAGTTCCTCGAACGGCTGCACCACCACCCAGCCCTCGCCGGCGAACTTCAGCTGCAGGCTCTCGCCCGACGCGCGGCCGACGAAGGTGCGCAGGCTGATGTCGGTGACCAGCTCCGGCAGCAGCCCGCCCGACCACGCCACGGTCGCGTTGGGATCGGTGAACACCGGCCCGGTGGCCGCGCTCACCGGCAGCGTCAGCGGATCGTAGTGCGAGGTGATCGCCACCAGTCCGTAACCGCCCAGCTTCATGTTGAACAATCCGCCGCTGAGCATGCCCGCACCGCGACGCATCATGTGGATCTCGCTGGTGACCGACGACTCCAGCGCCAGCACGTCGTTGCCGTTGACGAAGATCGGCTCGCCCTCCAGCCGCAGCAGGGTGATCTTCTTGCCGACGTCGGCCAGGTACACGCGCCCACGACCCTCGACGCGCATCAGGTGCATGCCCTCGCCGCTGATCGCCTTCTTGAACAGCGTGCCCAGGCCCTGTTCCAGCAGTCCCTGCCGGGTGAAGCGGATGTCGCCCTTGCGCGCGATCATCGACCCCGCCTTCGCCCAGACCATGCCATCGACGCGGGCTTCGAGGATGCGCGCGCTCTCCAGCTCGAACGCATCGGAGACGAGGTCGCGCTCGCCGGTGCGGGACACGAAGTCGTCGAGGCTGTGCACGGTCATGGGGCGCTCCGCAGTGGATGTCCCGGGCATTGTGGCCGCCACCGTCGACGGGCACCATCCCGGGCAACCGCCCGCAGGACCTTCGCCATGTCGTCGACCGTCGTCCGCCTCCCGCACACCGCCGACGGTGCAGAGCGCACGCCCGTGGCGGCCGACCGCCTCGTCGCCGGGACGCCCGCGCAGGCCGTGGCCAACGCGTGGTCCGATCCCTCGAACGCCTTCCACTGCGGCGTGTGGGAAGGCGACGTCGGCGCCTGGCGGGTGCGCTACACCGAGCACGAGTTCTGCCACCTGCTGGCCGGGCGCGTGCGGCTCGTCGACGACGCCGGCACCGAAGCCGTGTTCGGCCCGGGCGAGAGCTTCGTGATCCCCGCCGGTTTCGAGGGGCTGTGGGAAGTGCTGGAACCGGCACGCAAGCTGTACGCGTGTACGAACCGGCGAGCTGATCGCGGCATCCGCGTGCCGGCACGCACGACCGCGGGTTAGAATTCCGCGGTTTGCCAGCCCCGGAGTTCCCCATGTCGACCCTCGCCTATCGCCGCGTCCTGCTCAAACTTTCCGGCGAGGCCCTGATGGGCGACGAGGACTACGGCATCGACCCCAAGGTCATCGGCCGCCTGGCCCGCGAAGTCATCGAAGTGCGCGACGCCGGCGCGGAGATCGCGCTGGTGATCGGCGGCGGCAACATCTTCCGCGGCGCCGGCCTCGCCGCCGGCGGCATGGACCGCGTCACCGGCGACCAGATGGGCATGCTCGCCACGGTCATCAACGCGCTGGCGATGCAGGACGCGCTGGAGAAGCTCGGCGCCAAGTGCCGGGTGATGAGCGCGATCAAGATCAACGACGTGTGCGAGGACTACATCCGCCGCCGCGCGGTGCGCCACCTCGAGAAGGGCCGCATCACCATCTTCGCCGCCGGCACCGGCAACCCGTTCTTCACCACCGACTCCGGCGCCGCGCTGCGCGCGATCGAGATCGGCGCCGACCTGCTGCTGAAGGCGACCAAGGTCGACGGCGTGTACGACAAGGACCCGAAGAAGCACGCCGACGCGGTGCGCTTCGAGAGCCTGACCTACGACGAAGTCATCGCCCGCGACCTGCAGGTGATGGACACCGCCGCCTTCGCGCTGTGCCGCGACAGCGCACTGCCGCTGCGCATCTTCGACATGGGCCAGCCGGGCGTGCTGCTGCGCATCCTCGCCGGCGAACCCATCGGCACGCTGGTCACCGCGACGGCCTGATCCTCCGCGTCGCGCGCGGCAGGCGCCCCGCCTGCCGGTCGCGCCCGACACACGCACAAACGACAACGGCGCCCGAGGGCGCCGTTGTCACGAGCGGAAACCGCTGCCGGATCAATCCTTCTTCGGCGGCACGACGGGCGCACGGCCGCCGAGGTTCGCCCGGAAGAACTCGAACAGCTTGCCGTAGTAGGCGAACTGGTTTTCCTTCTTCACGAAGCCGTGGCCCTCGGTCGCGAAGTACATCTCGTCGACCGGCTTGCCCACCGCGCGCAGCGCCCGCGCCATCGCCTCGGAATGCGACTGCGGCGCACGCACGTCGGCGCCGCCGGCCGCCAGGAACACCGGGACCTTGATCCGCGACGCCAGCTTGGTCGGCGACGAGGCATCGAGCTGGTCCTTGCCCAGCGCATCGGACAGGAAGTCGCGGCCGTACGAGGACTGGCTGATGTCGCCGCGGCCCCAGAGCATGTTGAGGTCGTACACGCCGACGTAGCCGACGGCGCAGCGATAGAGGTCGGGCTCCTTCGCCACCGCCATCAGCGAGGCGTAGCCGCCGTAGCTGGCGCCGTAGATGCAGATCCGGTTCGGGTCGGCGATGCCCTGCTGGATCGCCCAGCGTGTGGCGTCGGTCAGATCGTCCTGCATCGCCAGGCCCCACTGCTTGTGGCCCTTTTCGAGGAACGCCTTGCCGTAGCCGCCCGAGCCGCGGAAGTTGACCTGCAGCACCGCATAGCCATGCGCCATCATCATCTGCACGTCGCGGTTGTAGCCCCAGTCGTCCTCGACGCCGAACGGACCGCCGTGCGGATGCACGATCAGCGGCATGTTCTTGCCGCTGCTGCCATGCGGCACGCTGAGCATCACTTCCACGTCGAGGCCGTCACGGGCCTTGAAGTAGGCCGGCTGGATCATGCCGAGGCGGGCGCGATCGAGCCAGTCGGCGCGATTCATGAACTTCGTGGCCTTGTTCTTCTGCGTGTCGAGGATGAACAGTTGGCCCGGGTTGCGGTCGCTGGTGACTTCCAGCAGCACGTAATGGCCGTCGGTCGTGCTCGACACCGGGAAGACGACGTCGCCATCGAAGCCGGCCTGCAGCGCCTGGTGCAGCTTGGCCTCGGTCGACTCGGGATCGAAGTACTCGAAGCGCGGACGGTTGGCACCACCGAACATCACGCCGATCGGATAGCGCTGGCCGCCCCAGCGCAGCAGGCCGGCGGGATCGACGTCGTCGTCGCGGGCGATCTGCTTCATCGTCATCGTCGCCGTGTCGAAGGCGCGCAGCGAATCGGGGCCGGTCTCTTCTTCCGCGTCGATGTACGCAGTGGCGTTGTCGCGGCTGAAGCCGAGCGCGCGCATCTTGCGGCCGGTGGCCGACTCGTCGTTGACGAGCTGCCATTCGGCGTTGTCGTCCTTGCGGTAGTACAGCACTTCCTTGAATTCGCGGTTCATGCCCGACGCGAACCGCACCTGGCCGTTGTAGTCCACCAGGAAGGTCGCGCCGCGCACGGGCGCGCGCGCGACCGGCTTGTGCGTGCCGGTGTAGACGTTCATGCGCTCGAGCGAGGTGTAGGGGATCTCGCCGCCGCCGTAGGGCGTGACGGTCACCAGCACTTCGTCGTCGTTGTCGACGAGGGTGTCGACCATCTGGATCGCGGCGAGCTCCGTGCGCGCCTTGCCGCCGGCACGCGAGGGCGTGGCGCGGGCGCCGGTATCGGAAGCACGCATGCCGGCGACGATGCCCTGCTTGCTGCCGTCGGCATTCGTGCCCCAGAGCTCGCCGAAGCTGGTCGGACGCTCGAGACCGCCGGCGCGCTCGCCGACGGTGAACAGCAGGCGCTCGTCGTTGACCCACCAGAAATCGACGACGTGGGTATGGCTGTCCTTGAGGGTGACGTGGCCGTAGGGCTTGCTCTCGCCCGGCTTGAGGATGACCAGGACGGTCTTGTCGTCCTCGCCCAGCGGCACGGTGGCCGCCACGTAGGTGCCCTTGGGCGAGATCTTCACGTTGACGAAGCGATCGTCGCGGATGAAGTCGCCGAGGTTGTAGGGCAAAGCATCGCCGGCAGGCGCCGACGATTGGGCCGAGACCACGGCCAAGGGCTGCGCGACCAGCAGGGCGAGCAGGAGGAAAGCGCGTTTCATGCAGGCAACTCCGGGGAATCCGGGGCGGATTGTAACCTTCCGCCCCGACGCCCTCCCCTGCCCGAGGTCATGCCGCCGGACAGGCGCCCTCAGTCCGCGCTGGCGTCCGCTACCGGGACCGGCGCGCGGCCGCCGATGTTGCGCTGCAGGAACGTCAACAGGCGGGCATAGAACTCGGCCCGGTGCTCGCGCTTGTAGATGCCGTGACCCTCGGTCTTGAAGTACAGGGTCTCGACCGGCACGCCGGCCTTCTTCAGGGCGGCTTCCATCATCTGCGTATGTTCCACCGGCGCGGTGTCGTCTTCATGCCCGGCGGACAGGAAGACGGGCACCTTGATCCGCTCCGCGAAACGGTTGGGCGACACGTCGGAGAGGTTGCCGTCGTTCATCGTCCGCTCGAAGAACCGGCGCGCGCCGTCGTTGCCCAGCGAATCCTGGGTACGCACGCGCCCGAGGTCGTACACGCCGACCTGTCCCACCGCGCAGCGGTAGAGCGTCGGCTCCTTCGCGACCCCCATGAGCGCGGCGTAGCCGCCATAACTGGCGCCGAAGATGCAGATCCGGTCCTTGTCGGCGATGCCCTGGTCGATGGCCCAGCGCGTGGCGTCGGTCAGGTCGTCCTGCATCTCCAGCCCCCAGCGCTTGTAGCCGGCTTCCTGGAATTCACGGCCGTAGCCGGACGAGCCGCGGTAGTTCACCTGCAGCACCGCGTAGCCGTGGCTGGCCAGAACTTGCACGGTGGGATCGTAGCCCCACTCGTCCTGCACGCCGAACGGCCCGCCATGCGGATGGATCACCAGCGGCAGGTGCTTGCCGTCGCTGCCGACCGGCACCGTGAGCAGCGCCGGGATCCGACGCCCGTCGCGCGCCTGGAAGACGACGTCGCGCATCGGCGCCAGCCGCTGCGGATCCAGCCAGTCCGCGGCGAACATCATCGGCGACACCTTGCGGGTGTCGAGGTTCATCACGTAGTAACCGCCAGGCTCGCGGTCGGCGTAGGTGTAGACCAGCACCTCGCGCCGGGTCGTGGTGTAGTCCGACGTCGACACGATCTGGCCGGGGAACGCCTTCTGCAGGCGCTGGTGCGCCTTGGCGTCTTCGGATTCCGGATCGAAGTACACGTAGCGCGGCGTCGCACCGGCATACAGCACGCCGATCGGTGTGCGCTTGCCGATGGCGTTGATCAGTCGCGACGGGTCGGCGAACGGGTCGCGGACGATGTCCTTCGAGGTGCCCGTGGCGACGTCGAACGCGAGGACCGCATCCGGGCCGCTCTTCTCCTCGGCGCGCAGGTACGCGACCGTGTTGTCGGCAGAGAAACCGAGCGGGTACATCACGCGCCCGGTCACGGCTTCGTCGTTGATGACTTGCCATTTGTCCTTGCCCGGCGCCCGCCAGTACAGCCGCGCGAAATCCTTTTCGTCCCGGCCGCCGGCGAAGCGGGCTTGCTGCGCGCCGTCCGCCATGAACCAGCCGTAGCGGATCGGTGCTTCGGCGAGGCGCTTCGGGGCGCCTCCGTAGACGTCGAGAAGGGTCATCTCGGTGAATCCATCCCCGTTTCCATACAGGGAGGCGACGATGTGGTCGTCGTCATCGTCGAGCGTATCGAGGACCTGCACGCCGTAGCCGGGCATGCGGACGCGCTTGCTGCCGTCGGCCTCGATCGCCCAGGTCTCGCCGGTCCGTGCGGGACGTTCGTCGAGCTGGTCCCTGACGGCCACGGAATAGATCAGACGGTGGTCGCTGACCCAGTAGATCCCGTAGACATGGCTCCGGCGCGCACTGACGTCGATCCGGGTCAACGGCCGGGATTCGCCCGTCTTCAGGATATAGAGCACCGTCCTGTCGCCTTCCGGGACGGCGGCCGCGACATAGGTGCCCTTCTGCGAGACGGCGACTTCCTTGAACTTGTCCTGGCGCACGAAATCGGCGATCTCGTAGGGTTTCGGCGCCTGCGCGACCGCCAGGGGCGACGCGATCAGCAGCAGCGTGGACAGCAACGTCGCGAACGGCTTCATTCTCGGCTCCTTGAGGCCCGGCCGGGCCACTCTCGTTTTCGACACGAATCGGCGACCGCCCGGTCACACGGGCGGTGCACGCATCGGACCGGGGCGACGGCTCAGCGCTTGCCGTCCCCGGCCACCACCACCGGCGCACGACCGCCGAGCTGCGTCCGGAAGAACGCCAGCAGCTTGCCGTAGTAGTCGCGCTCGTTCTCGACCTTGTAGAACCCGTGGCCCTCGGTCGGGTAGTAATAGGCTTCGACCGGGACGCCGGCGGCGCGCAGCGCCTTCTCCATCATCTGCGTGTGCTGGATCGGCGCACGCTCGTCCTCGCCACCAGCGGCCAGCAGCACCGGCACCTTGATGCGGTCGGCGAGCCGGTTCGGCGACACCTTCGCGATGTTGTCCGGGCTGCCGATCCACTCGGCGACGTAGTTCTTGCCCGACCCCGTCTCCTTGATGTCGCCGTCGGTATGCATCGTCGGCAGGTCGTAGACGCCGACGTAACCGGCCGCGCAGCGGTAGAGCGTCGGCTCCTTGGCCACGCCCATCAGCGAAGCGTAGGCGCCGTAGCTCGCGCCGTAGATGCAGATCCGCTGCGGATCTGCGATGCCCTGCTGGATCGCCCAGCGCGTGGCGTCGGTGAGGTCGTCCTGCATGGTGCCGCCCCACTGGCGGCGACCGGCCTGCTCGAAGGCGTGGCCGTGGTTGCCCGAGCCGCGGAAGTTCACCTGCAGCACCGCGTAGCCATGGGCGGCCAGCATCTGCACGTCGCTGTCGTAGCCCCATTCGTCGTGGACGCCGAAGGGGCCGCCGTGGACGTACAGGATCATCGGCGCGTTCTTCGCCTCGGCGCCGACCGGCGCGGTCAGGAAGCCGTGCAACGCCTTGCCGTCGCGCGCCGCGAAATGCACCGGCGTGGTCTGCGCGGTGCGCTCGGGGTCGATCCACTGGCCGCGGCTCAGCAGGTACGACGCCTTGTTGCTGTTCGTGTCGAACAGGTAGAAATCGCCCGGATTGCGGTCCGAATAGACGAAGACCAGCGCCAGCGATTCGTCAGAGGTCACCGAGGTGATGGCGATGTCCTGCCCCTGGAATGCCCGTTCGAGCTTGCGATAGAGCTTGGCGTACTTCGATTCGGGATCGAAGAACTCGCGGCGCGGCAGGCCATCCAGCACTTCCACGCCGACCAGCCGATCACCGACGTAAAGCGCCTGGGGATCGGTGTCGTCGTCGCGGAACACCTCGTGGCTCTGGCCCGTCGCCGGGTCCCATGCGTCGATCGAGTCAGGGCCGTCGGCATGCTCCACGCGGAGATAGGCGATCTTGTCGTCCGGCGAAAAACCCAGCGGCACCTTCACGAGGCCATTGGTGCGGGTATCGCTGACGAGCGTCCATTCCTTGCTGTCGACCGCACGGTGGTAGAGACGGCGGCTGAGGTCGATGTCCTCGCCGATCGCGAAGCGCACGTTGCCAGCATGGTCGGTGACGAAGCTGGCGTTGCGCACCGGCGCCTGGGCGATGGTGACGCGACGACCGCTGTAGACGTTCATGCGCTCGGCGCGCGTGTACGGATCGTCGGTGAACGGCGTGATCGAGATGATCGCGTTCTTGTCGTCCGCGGGCAGGTCGTCGACCAGGTCTGCGGCGACGTCGCCTTCCTGCTTGGTCTGGAT
Source organism: Lysobacter sp. DMC104 (assembly GCF_056313665.1). Taxonomy (NCBI): domain Bacteria; kingdom Pseudomonadati; phylum Pseudomonadota; class Gammaproteobacteria; order Lysobacterales; family Lysobacteraceae; genus Lysobacter; species Lysobacter sp. DMC104. The sequence goes on from NZ_JBQUZW010000003.1 coordinate 59,362, forward strand.
GTGCGAGTTGGTGTGATCGACCATCAGGCTCTGCCCGACCAGCAGGCCGCCGCCGCTGCCGTCGAAGTTGATCGCGTACAGGTCGCCGGTCGACTGCGGCGCTTCCAGCGCGCCGATCTTCTCGGCGGCGCTCAGCAGCACGCGCTCGTCGTTGACCCACCAGAAGTCCTCGACCTGGGTACGGTCACCCGGGATCGACAGGTTCGCGAGCACCTTGTTGTCGGCGCGGCGCAGGATCACCAGCGCGGTCTTGCGCCCGATCGGCACGGTCGCCGCGAGGTACTCGCCGGTCGGCGAGATCTTGAGCTGGCGGAACTGCTGCCGGCGGATGAAATCCTCGAGGTCGTGGGGTTTCGCGGCCTGCGCGGTCGCCATCATCGGCGCCACGAGCAGCAGCGGCATCAGGAGCAGGGCAAGGGGCTTCATCGAGTGTCCTTTCGGGCCATGGCGGGCCGGTCTGGTGTGTCAGCGCAAACGGGTGTCGTCGAGGATCATGGCCAGCCCGACCGTCCAGTCGGGCAGCCCGGCCCCGAGGTCGGCGGCGAGCCGCGACGTGTCGAGCACCGAGTATGCCGGACGCGCGGCGGGCGTCGGATAGTCGACGGTGGCGATGGGGTCGACCGGCACGACGCGCGCGAGCAGCCCACGCGCATGGGCACCGGCGACGATCGCCTCGGCGAACCCGTGCCACGTGGTCTGGCCCGCCGCGGTGAGATGGCGGATGCCGCCGACGTCGCGGCGCGCCAGCACGCGCGCGGTCACGTCGGCGATCAGCGCGGCGGACGTCGGCGTGCCGGTCTGGTCGGCGACCACGCGCAGCGCGTCGCGCTCGGCGGCGAGGCGCAGCATCGTGCGCAGGAAGTTCTTGCCGTGCGCGGCGTAGACCCACGCGGTGCGCAGGATCAGGTGGTCGGCGCCGGTCGCGGCGATCGCCTCCTCGCCCGCGCGCTTGCTGGCGCCGTAGACGCCGGCGGGCGCGGTCGGATCGTCCTCGCGGTACGGGCGTGTGTCGCGGCCGTCGAAGACGTAGTCGGTCGAGTAGTGGATCAGGCGCGCACCGCTCGCGGCGCAGGCCGCGGCGATGCGCGCGGGCGCTTCCGCATTCGCGCGGAAGGCGGCGTCGCGATCGCTCTCGGCGCGATCGACCGCGGTGTACGCGGCGGCGTTGACGACGACGTCGGGCGCGACGCGTTCGATCAGCGCCGGCAACGAGTCCGGTGCATCGAAATCGGCGACTTCGCACGTGTTGCCGTCGTCGAGCGTGCCGCTGCGGGTGGTCGCGATGATGTCGCCCAGCGGCGCGAGGCTGCGGCGCAGTTCCGTGCCGACCTGTCCGTTGGCCCCGAACAGCAGGATGCGCATCGCCGCCTCAGCCCGCGAACACGGGCAGCCGCTCCGGCGCCACGTCGTCGAGGAACGGCGCCTTCGCGTCCTTGTCCGACAGCACCGGCGCGGACACCGGCCAGTCGACCGCCAGCGCGGCGTCGTTCCAGCGGATGCCGGCGTCGGCCTCGCGGTCGTAGGGCGCGCTGCACAGATAGGTGAACACCGCGCGTTCGCTCAGCGTGACGAAGCCGTGCGCGAAGCCCGGCGGGATCCAGAAATGGCGCTTGTTCTGCTCGCTCAGCACCACCGCGGTCCAGCGCCCGAAGGTCGGCGAACCGCGGCGGATGTCGACGGCGACGTCCCACACCTCGCCTTCCACCACCGATACGTACTTGCCCTGCGGGTTGGGCCACTGGTAGTGCAGGCCGCGCAGCACGCCTTGCGTCGACGAGGACACGTTGCCCTGCACGAACGCGGGCAACACCAGGCCGCGCTCGGCGAAGCGCGCGTGGTTGAACGACTCGAAGAAGAAGCCGCGACTGTCGCCGAACACCTGCGGTTCGACGATGAAGCAGCCCGGCAGATCGGTTTCGGTGATGGAGGTCATGCGCGTTCCGCGGTCAGGGCACGAAGCCGCGCTCGGCGAGGCTCAGCAGGTACTGGCCGTAGCCGTTCTTCGCCAGCGGCTTCGCCAGCGCTTCGAGCTGGGCGGCGTCGATCCAGCCGTTGCTCCACGCGATCTCTTCGGGGCAGCAGACGCGCAGGCCCTGTCGCGCCTCGATCGTCTCGATGTAGTTCGAGGCTTCCAGCAGCGACTGGTGGGTGCCGGTGTCGAGCCACGCATAACCGCGACCGAGGCGCTGCAGGTGCAGGCTGCCGTCGTCGAGATAGCGCCGGTTGAGGTCGGTGATCTCCAGCTCGCCGCGCGCGGACGGCTTGAGCTCCGATGCGAACTCGCTGGCGCGGCCGTCGTAGAAGTACAGACCGGTGACGGCGTAGCTGGACTTCGGCTTCGCCGGCTTTTCCTCCAGTCCGATCACGCGGCCGGTGGCGTCGAACTCGGCCACGCCGTAGCGCTCCGGATCGCGCACCCAGTAGCCGAACACGGTCGCCCCCATCGTGCGCGCGTCGGCCTCGCGCAGCATCGCGGTGAGGCCGGGGCCGTGGAAGATGTTGTCGCCAAGCACGAGGCAGCTGGGCTGGCCGTCGACGAAGTCGCGGCCGATCAGGTACGCCTGCGCCAGACCGTCGGGACTGGGCTGCACCGCGTAGTCGATGCGCATGCCCCACTGCGAACCGTCGCCAAGCAGGGTCTTGAACAACGCCTGTTCGTGCGGCGTGTTGATCACCAGCACTTCGCGGATGCCGGCGAGCATCAGCACGCTCAGCGGGTAGTAGATCATCGGCTTGTCGTACACCGGCAGCAGCTGCTTGCTGACCGCCTGCGTGATCGGATACAGCCGCGTGCCGGAACCGCCGGCGAGGATGATGCCCTTGCGCGCGGTCATGCTGCCGCTCCGATGCGTTCGAGGCGGTAGCTGCCGTCGAGCACGCGCGCCACCCAGTCCTGGTGGTCGAGGTACCAGTCGACGGTGCGCGCGATGCCCTGCTCGAAGCTCAGCGACGGCGACCAGCCCAGTTCCGACTTCAGCTTCGACGCATCGATGGCGTAGCGACGATCGTGGCCCGGGCGATCCTTCACGAACGCGATCAGCGATTCGCGGGCGCGACCGTCGGCCAGCGGTCGGCGTGCGTCGAGCAGCGCGCAGATCGTCTTCACGACGGTGATGTTCTCGCGCTCGGCGTCGCCGCCGACGTTGTAGACCTCGCCGACGCGGCCGCGTTCGAGCACCGCGCGGATGGCGCTGCAGTGGTCGCCGACGTACAGCCAGTCGCGCACGTTGCGGCCGTCGCCGTAGACCGGCAACGTCTCGCCGGCCAGCGCCTTCGCGATGATCAGCGGGATGAGCTTCTCGGGGAACTGGAACGGCCCGTAGTTGTTCGAGCAGTTCGTGGTCAGCGTCGGCAAACCGTAGGTGTGGTGGAAGGCGCGGACCAGATGGTCGGACGCGGCCTTCGACGCCGAATACGGCGAGTTCGGCGCGTACGGCGTGGTCTCGGTGAACTTGCCGGTGTCGCCGAGCGAGCCGTAGACCTCGTCGGTCGACACGTGCAGCAAGCGGAAGGCGTCGCGCGCGTCGCCGTCGAGCGACTTCCAGTGATCGCGGGCGCATTCGAGCAGACCCAGCGTGCCGACGACGTTGGTCTGCACGAACGCAGCCGGGCCGTCGATCGAGCGGTCGACGTGGCTCTCGGCGGCGAAGTTGATGATCGCGTCGGGTCGGTGCGTCGCCAGCAGCGAGGCGACCAGTTCGCGGTCGCCGATGTCGCCGCGGACGAAGACGTGGTCGGGATGCCCGTCCAGCGCGGCGAGGGTGTCGCGGTTGCCGGCGTAGGTGAGCGCGTCGAGATTGACGATGCGCACGCCGCTCGCGACGGCCTCCAGCACGAAATTCCCCCCGATGAAACCGGCACCGCCGGTCACGAACCATGTCGGCACGCGTGGACTCCTGGTTGGTCGGACGACGCGCGGATTGTACCCGCGGCCCATGCGCGGCCCGTCGGGCGCGGCCACGCGAATCTGAACGGATGCCGGCCTGCGTTCAGGCCGCGTCCCAGACGCAGCGGCCGGCCTTCTTGCGGATGACGGCGAGCCGGGCATCGTGCGCGGCGGCTTCCTCGTCGGTCGCGCGCACCCGCGGGCGGCGGGCGGCGTCCGCCGGCGCGATCGCGAAGGCGGCGCGCGTGGCGGCATTGCCGGACTCGCCGTCGGCGGACTGGCCGAAGCCGATCTCGCCCTGCCCCGAGGTCAGCGCGAGGTAGACCTCGGCCAGCAACTGGGCGTCGAGCAGCGCGCCGTGCAACTGGCGATGGCCGTTGTCCACGCCCAGCCGCTTGCACAGCGCGTCGAGGGAATTGCGCTGGCCCGGATAGCGCTTGCGCGCCATGTCCAGCGAGTCCTCGATCCCCGCGACCCGATCGTGCAGGCGGCCGTACTGCGGCCCGAGCAACGACAGCTCGTGATCGAGGAAGCCGACGTCGAACGCGGCGTTGTGGATGATCAGCTCGGCGCCGTCGATGAAGTCGAGGAAGGCGTCGGCGATCTCGGCGAACTTCGGCTTGTCGGCGAGGAATTCCAGCGTGAGGCCGGTGACTTCCTGCGCGCCGGGCTCGAATTCGCGCTCGGGATGGATGTACTGCTGCCAGGTGCGGCCGGTGGGCCGACGCTCGACCAGCTCCACGCAGCCGATTTCGACCACGCGATTGCCCTTCTTCCACTCCAGGCCGGTGGTTTCGGTATCGAGGACGATCTGCCTCATGCGCCGCGGGCTCCGCTGCGGAAGGCGGTGGCCTGGGCGCGGGCGAGCTGGTCGACGCGCTCGTTGTCGGGATCGCCGGAATGGCCCTTCACCCAGCGCCAGTCGATCGTGTGGCGACCTGCGGCGGCGTGCAGGCGCTCCCACAGATCGCGGTTCTTCACCGGATCGCCGCCGGCGGTCTTCCAGTGGCGGCGCACCCAGTTCGGCAACCATTCGGTGATGCCCTGGCGCACGTACTGCGAGTCGGTGAACAACGTGACCGAACATGGCCGGCTCAGGCTTTCCAGCCCCATGATCGCGGCCATCAGCTCCATGCGGTTGTTCGTGGTCTGCGCCTCGCCCCCGGCGACCTCGCGCTCGGTCGCGTTGTAGCGCAGCAGCGCCGCCCAGCCACCGGGGCCGGGATTGCCGAGGCAAGCGCCGTCGGTGTGGATCTCGACCTGTTTCAGGGCCGGCGCGGCGGATTTCGCAGGGGAAGACGGCGGAACGTTCAAGCGGAAGGAACTCCATCGGCGATCGCCAGCGGCAGGCGCGGGCGGATCGGGGTGATCGGAAGGGCGCGCTTCTCGGCGCGCTGGAGGAAGGCCGCGCGCAGGCCGGCACCGGACTGCAGCGCGGGCGAGGCGGTGGGCGACCATTGCGGGCCGATGCCCTGCGCCGCCGGTTCGGGCGCGAGGCCGGCCTCGGCCAGCCGCCGGCGCCAGACGGCCGGGTCGCGGGCCACCAGCCGACGGCCACGCCAGCGCAGGCGGTACGGCGAATGCGGATTGAGCGCGAGCAGCGCCAGCCGTCCACCGGGCACCAGCACGCGGGCACATTCCTCGATCAGCGCCGCGGCCTCGCCCGGGCCTTCGCCGGGCACGTGCTGCAGCACCACGGCCCCGAGCGACTCGCTGGGCAGCGGCAGTGGCAGGCCGCAGCGGACGGTGCCGGACCAGCCGGTGCCGCTGGCGACGAGGCAGAGACCGCGGCCACCCGGCGGCTCGCCTGACAAGGCCGGTGCCAGCCACAACCACGGCAGGCCGACCACTGGGTGCGCGGCCAGCGCATCGGCCACCACCGTCTGCTCGCTGTCGAGCACGGCCTGTCCCGCCGGCAGCAGGAACCACTGCATGGCGGCATCGGACGGCAACGGGTGGGACAATGCGGGCATCGTGCCATTGTATGCCGAGCCATCCGCCGGACCGCCCATGCGCCTCGTTGCCCTGCCCGCCTTCGACGACAACTATCTCTGGGCGCTGGCCGGCGACGACGGTGCCGCGGTGGTGGTCGATCCCGGCGACGCCGGGCCGATCCTCGCCGCCGCCGACGCCGGCCTGCGCCCTGTCGCGGTGCTGATCACCCACCACCACGGCGACCACATCGGTGGCCTGCCGGCGCTGCTCGAACGCTGGCCGTCGCTCGCGATCCATGCGCCCGACGACGCCCGGATCGACATTGCGACCGCACGCGTGGCCGACGGCGACCGCGTCGAGGCGCTGGGGCTGACGTTCGACACGCTGGCCGTTCCCGGCCACACCCGCAGCCACGTGGCCTACGTCTGCGCGGCGCCCGGCGACGCCGACGGCGGCCTGCTGTTCTGCGGCGACACCCTGTTCAGCCTCGGCTGCGGGCGGCTGTTCGAAGGCACGCCGGCGCAGATGCTGGCTTCGCTCGATCGCCTCGCGACACTGCCGGGCGACACCCGCGTCTGCTGCGCCCACGAATACACCGCGTCGAACGCCGCCTTCGCGCTGGCGGTGGATCCGGAGAATCCGGCCCTGCGCGCCCGAGCGGACGCGGTGCGCGCGCTGCGCGCCGCGGATGCGAGCACGCTGCCGTCCACGATCGCGCAGGAACGCGCTACCAACCCGTTCCTGCGCTGCGACACCTCGTACGTGCGCGACGCGATCGCCGTCCGACTGGGCCACGCGCCCGCGGACCGACTGGAGACCTTCGCCGCCCTGCGCGCCTGGAAGGACACATTCCGGGGCTGAGCGGAGCGCCGGCGTGGAACCCGAACCATACGGGCGCCCACGGTCGGGGACGCATGGCACACTAGCCGCCCCCCGACGACGGACGAGATCGCCCATGGGTTTCCTGCAAGGCAAACGCGCGCTCATCACCGGCATCGCCAGCGAGCGTTCGATCGCCACCGGCATTGCCGAGGCCATGCACCGGGAAGGTGCCGAACTGGCCTTCACCTACCAGAACGACAAGCTGAAATCGCGCGTCGAGAGCGCCGCGGCCGAGTACGGTTCGAACATCGTGCTGCCGCTGGACGTCGCCGACGACGCCCAGATCGCCGCCTGCTTCGAATCACTCGGCCAGCACTGGGACGGTTTCGACATCCTCATCCACGCCATCGCCTTCGCCCCGCGCGAAGCGATCAGCGGCCAGTACCTCGACGGCCTGACCCGCGAGAACTTCGCGATCGCCCACGACATCTCGTCGTATTCGCTGGCGGCGATGGCGAAAGCCGCGCGCCCGATGATGGCCGGCCGCAACGGATCGATCCTCACCCTCACCTACCTCGGCGCCGAGCGCGTGCTCAGCGGCTACAACCTGATGGGCGTCGCCAAGGCCAGCCTGGAGGCGAACGTCCGCTATCTCGCCTGCAACCTCGGCCCCGAAGGCATCCGTGTCAACGCGATCTCCGCCGGCCCGATCAAGACGCTCGCCGCCGCGGGCATCGCCGGCTTCCGCAAGATCCTCGGCCACGTCGAGCAGAACGCCCCGCTGCGCCGCACGGTCACCATCGAGGACGTGGGCAACGTCGCCGCGTTCCTCAGTTCCGACCTCGCCTCCGGCGTGACCGGCGAAATCACCTACGTGGACGCCGGCTACAACATCCTCGGCATGACCGGGATCGAGTAAGGCGCAACGGCGGTCACTTCGCGACGACCGCCGGCTCCACGAAAAAGCCCGGCCATGGCCGGGCTTTTTCGTGATCGGTCAGCGGAGGTCAGGCAGGCTCAGAGCCGATCCTCGGCGATGGTGATCTTCATGCGCTTGCGCTCGGCCTTGCCGGCAGCGACCGCGTCCTCATCGCCGACGCGCGACGCCTGTGCATTGAGGAAGCCGACGCGCTGCTCGGGCTTGATCTCGTTCTCGTCGGCATGGCCGATGCCGGTCACGGCGAACACGATCCAGCGGCCGTCCGCGGCCCGCACCTTGCCCACCGACGGCTTGTTGTCGGTCGGCGGCGGCACCGCGAAATAGGCCGCACTCGCCTGCGCGTCGGGCACCGGCGCATTGCGCGGCACGCCCGGCACCGGCGTCACCTGCCAATGCTTCTCGGTGGCGACCGCGACCAGCGTTTCGCCCTTCTTCAGGCGGGCCAGTGCGGCTTCGGCTTCCGCCTCGGCGGCCTTGTTCGCGCGATCGGCACGCACCGCGGCGGCGACCTGGGCGCCGACCTTGTCGAGCGGCTGCACCTGTTCCGGCGTGTGCTGGACCACGCGGACGACCACGCTGTGGTTCGGCGCGATCTCGATCGGGTCGCTGGTCTGGCCGCGCTCCTTGGACTCCTCGGAGAACACGTAGCGCAGCACCGCCGGATTGGTGGCGATGCCGGTGCCCCGGCCACGCGCGAACGGACCGAGCCGCTGCACGGGCAGGTTGACGATCTTCGCCACCGACGTCAGCGAGGTCGGATTCTTCAGCACTTCGTCCGACAGGCGGCCGGCAAGATCGTTGTAGGCGCGCTCGCGCTCGGACTCGGCAACGAGACGTTCCAGTTCCGGCCGCGCCTCTTCGAAGCTCTTGCCGTGGCTGGGCTTGATCTCGCGGACCTGGACCAGGTGCCAGCCGAATTCTGTCTTCACCGGCTCGGAAATGCTGCCGGCCGCGGTCGCGAACACCGCGTCCTCGAACGGCTTCACCATCTGCCCGTTCTTCTGGATCCAGCCCAGGTCGCCGCCGGCGTCCCTGGTGGCGTCCTCGGAGTTCTGGCGCGCCAGGGTGGCGAAATCGCCGCCGGCCCGCAGTTGCTTCAGCAGGTCGCGGATCCTGGCCTCGGCCGCCTTCTGCGCGGCCGCATCGGCCTTGGCGTCGACCTTGATCAGGATGTGCGAGGTCAGGCGCTGCTCCGGCTCGACGAACCGCGACTTTTCCTGCTCATAGCGCGTGCGCAACGTCTTCTCGTCGGCCGGCGGAGCCGACGGCAACGCCGCACCGTCGACGTCCACGTATTCGATCGTGACCTGCTCCGGGGTGCGGAAGTCCGACGGATGCGCCTTGTACCACGCGGCGATCTCGGCAGCGGTCACCGGCGCCACGTCGGGGGCCGGCGTCGGCAACAGCGCGAACGTCACGTCGCGCTTCTCGCCCAGCAGCGTGATCAGCCGCTGCCCTTCGCTCGCCGTGACGAAGGCCGACTCCGACAGGCGCGTGGCCAGCAGGCGATCACGCAGGGAGTCGCGGTAGGTCTGCTGGAACTGCAGCGGCGTCTGCGGCGGGTTCAGCGTGCTCAGCAGCATGCGGTAGCGCTTCGCATCGAACTTGCCGTCGACCTGGAAATCGGGGATTGCCTGGATCGCATCGCGCAGTTGCGCATCGCCGATGACGAGGCCGTCACGCTGTGCGGCCATGCGCATGACGCGCTGGTCGATCAGCGCATCGAGGATGCGGTGCTTGTTGTCGACGCTCTCGAAGGCGCGGGGATCGAACGCATCGCCCTCGGCCGCACGCTGCTGCTGGCGAACCTGTTCGAAGCGATCGCGGAACTCGTCCGGGCCGATGTCGTCGGTCTGCCAGACCAGCTTGCGCACGACCCACCAGTCGGGGGCACCGGGCCACCAGGACGGCGGCGACTGGATCCGGGCGGCGAAGGTGTCGTTGCGCTGGACGAGGTACTGCTCCACGCCGAAGAACGCGAACGGGATGATCAGGAGCCCGAGGATGACGGTGGCGATCCAGCCGGAGGATTTTTCGCGAAGGGCCTGCAGCATTGTCGAGCGGAGCCGGTAGGAGGACTGCCTAGTGTAACGGCTGCGGGCGGTCCCGGCATGGGCCCGGGGAGCCCCCGGAAAGCGACGGCCGGCCCGGATTTGCCCTTGGTCGCCGGCGGAACCACCCGATTGCGCTCGACATGCTCCGCGGACGCCCGGGAATCGCCGCCCCTGATTGCCGGGCGGGGCGGGCTGCCGGCCTACCCGGGTGAAGCATTGACATGGCGATCACCGCGCCTGCACCAAGAGGCCAGACGGGGAAAGACTCGACCGCGCAGCCAAAAACCGGAGTTTCATCCAACGGACGTTGCCCGCATGTGGCACCACGAGGCGCGCGTCATGCCTTGGCCAAGGACGCCCTGACTTCCTCGTAGAGCCGGGGATTGACCACCTCGACGATATCCGCTGCGCCATCATCCCCAGCGACCATCTCCCTGACCATGATCCAAAGCCCCTCATTAACTCGCCGCCAGCACTGGAGGTATATCTCGGCACCCTCGCCGATCAGCGTTTCCGCACCCTCGCTTGCCCTGGCGATCTCGTAAATCAGGTTATACATCATCGCCCGACAACCCGAACCACGACGAGACAAGAAAGAGGCGAAGGCGATCTCGAGAACTCGAGGCGCAGAGCCCGTGAGGTTTCGCTGCGATACAACCTCGCTTTCGACATGCATGTAGTTCGCCCATATCTCCTCCTTGTTTTCAGAAGAAAGAATCCCAAGCAGTCTGGACTCAATATCAACGTCGAATGCAGTTCCGCTCGCGCAAGCGAGCGAAGCCCAATCCGTATTGGACACCATCGACTCAGCAACCACGTAAACACCCCTGGCCTTCAAACATGCCTTCGGCCGCCCAGACAGCGGACCAGGCAAGGGCGGCATCGTTTCATGGCCAAATCCTCTCAGATTTGGTCCGGCTTGCTTAGGAATTACCCAAAAAAACTCGTGGCAACCACAACCAGTCCCAACATGCTCGCCATCGCGCTGCCAACAACCAGACGCCGGGCAATCACCCGAATTTCACTCTTCACCCACCCAGATCAACCAACTTGACCTCATCGTTATGTGTGACTGCAACACATCGATCAATATTTGAGTTGAAAATGCAAGCGTCATAATCCTCCCATGGTTCTCGATTCGAGAAGAATTCAAAAACCTCGGACCAAGGAGCAATCACCAATATTTCGTTGTTTTCAAAATAGACAAACACACTTTCGTCGCGCCCGTACCAATCCATCGATATTTTTTCAAAATGGACGCCCAAAATCCTGCAAGAAAGCGGGACAGACTCGACGAAAAAACGATTGATGCGGCCTTCAAGTCTGGCAATAAGCCTTGACAACAACACCTCTTTATTTTCACTGCAAATCTCTTTTCCCAACATCATTCACCTCCCTACCACTGCCCGTTAACCGACTCGAAATAGATGTGACCCTCAGCCCCGCCCCCCTTGCCAGCGGTCCAATCCCGCCACTTTATATGCGGCAGCTCATAATCAAACCCCGGCGCATTACCACTACCATCGACAGGATGGACCTCCGCACCAACCTTCACTTTAGGGCCATATGTCTCTTGCCATGGGATTTCCGGTCGAGCCCTTGCGAGAATCTCCTCCGCCTCGCGCTGCGTCGACACGGTTATATTGTTTCCTTTTCCAATGGCATCTCGCACTGTACGCACATTGGCATCAAAGTTTTTCCCAGAAAACAGTCCCGAGCCACACTCCGAATTATGCACCCACGCATGGCTCTGCCCCACGAAGTAGGTGTGATCATTGGCAACGCTCAGGTTGTACGCCAACTGCCCCTTGAAGTTGCGCTTGACGATGCCGACGACCGAGATCCCGCCGCCCGATAGCTGGACGATGTCGCCGAGCGCGAGGTCCACTGCGCGGGTGAATCCCTTGCCCACGACGTAGAACGGATGTTCGTCGGTGGTGACGATCTCTTCGCTGTCGTCCGCGCGCCACAGCTCGATCGTCAGCGTCGTGTCGTGCCATTCGACCATGGTCGCCGTGACGGTCTGGTAACTCTCCTCCCCCGTCAACTCGTTGCGCGCCAATACCTTGTCGCCCACGCGGACATCTGCAATCCGGACCATGCCCTTGTCGGTCTGTACCAAGGTGTCTTCGTCGAAGCTGTTCCTGCATGGGATGCGCTTCAAGACCTTGGCAAAGCGTTCGCCGATCTTGAGTTTGCTCGCGATTTTCGGGATGACCGTCAAGCCGCCGATGGGCAAGGCGACACCGGCCAGGGTCAACGCGACCGCCGTCCACTTCTCGCTGTCCGTCGCGCAGGGATTCTTGAATGTCTGGACCGTGTTGTAGATGTCGTATGCCGTCAACGAAAGGTCGATCACCTCCCAGATCGCGAACGCGACGGGAATCAGGAACACGAAGTTGCCGGAAGGATCCGTCAGGCCCGTGGGGTTCCCGAGCACATAGGCATAGGTACTGAGGCCGCCGGCGAGCCCGATCGGATCACTCTGCGTGTACCGCCCCACGCTCGGGTCGTAGTCCCGCATGCGGTTGTAGTACAACCCGCTCGCCGCGTCGTACCGCTGCCCCGGGAATCGCAGGTCGAACACGAACTGCGTGCCATCGCCATCCGGGTCCGTGTTCGGCGCGCCGTTGCCGAAGCCCTCGCCGCTCTCGTCCCAGCGCCAGACCGCCTTCTGCTGCGTCGGGTCCACCACGGCGCGCGGCGTGCCCAGTTGGTCCGCCTCCACGTAGCGCAGCGTCGTCCCGTTCAGCACGCCGACCGGCACGCCCTCCATCCAGATGTATTCCTGGATCGGTGCGCCGGTGTTGTCGTACTGGCCCAGCAGGTTGCCCGCCTCGTCGTACACGAACCGCGTCGTGACACTGGTCTGCCGCTGCACCTGCTCGCCGAACCCGTTGTAGAGGTACGTCGCCTGCAGCACGCCGCCGGCCTTCGCCAGGCTCATCCGGTTGGCGTCGTTGTAACCGTACTCCCTTGCCGTCCCGCCGATTGCCGTCAGATTGCCCACGACGTCGTAGCCACGTACCGTGGCGCCGACTTGGGTCAGCCGGTGGTTCGTTGCCGGATAGGTGTAGCTGGTCGTCGTCGTGCCCACCGTGGCCGACAACCGGTTGCCGGTACCATCGTAGGTGTAGCTCTCCTGGATCACGTTCCCGCTGTTCTTGCGGTCCAGCAGGCGACCCAGCGCGTCGTAGTCGAACTTCGCCCGCGTCGTGGTCGAGCTCAGGCTCTCCGCCCGTACCTCCTTCAGGTAGCTGGCGTTGTCGTAGACGTAGCCGATGTTCAGACCGTCATCCAGCTGCCCCGAGGCCGTGGTGCTGGTATTCGGGCCCGAGTCGTACACCGTCGTCGCCCGGTAGTTCTGGTCGTAGTTGCGTGTCAGCGTCCGGTTGTTGCCGTACTGCCAGCTGCTCGCCGGGCCTGCGGGCAGGTACGCCGCGTTCTTCACCAGCACCTGCCGGGCGCCGCCCGAAAGCGTGACCCCGACTTCCTTCACCCGGTTCTCGTTGTCCCGCACGTAGTCCACCAGCGTCCCGTCCGGGTACGTCGTGCTCGCCAACGTGTTGCTTGCGGTGTAGGCGTAGCGCACGACGTGCGCGACACCACCGGTCGTCTGCACCTTGCGGGCCAGGTTGCCGAACCGGTCGTAGCAATACTCGGTCGTGCCGCTCTGGTCGGTCATCTTCGTCAGATGGCCCACCGCGAACGTCTCTCCGCTTGTGCAGACGGCGTTGACCGCATCGTAGGCGTAGCTCACGTTCTCCGCTGCCGTCGGATACGTCACCGACACCGGTCGATTCAGAGCATCGTAGGCATAGGTCGCGGTGATGCTGCGCGCGTCGGTCTTCGTCTTGAGATTGCCGGCGTCGTCCCAGGTGTAGTTCGTCGTCCCGCTGTCCGGGCTGTTCTGCTGCGTGAGCCGGCTCAACGCATCGTAGACGTAGGTGGTGGCCAGACCCTTCGGATCGACGACGCCGCGCAGGTTGCCCACCGCATCGTAGGCCATGCCCGTCGTGGACAGGATGCCGCCCGCCGTGCTGTCGGAAACGGTCGCGATCAGGCGATCCAGATCGTCATACGTCGCGGTGCCCTGCACGGCGTTCGCATCGGTGACCTTGGTCTGCCGACCGGCCGCGTCGTAGGCCATCTGCGTGTTGATCGCCGACAACGACCCGATGACCTTGGTCACCCGATCGAGCACGTCCAGTTCCATCGACTCCGTGCGCTTGAGCACGTTCGCGGAGGTGTATGCCTTGTCGGTGAGCCGGTTGCCCGACGAATCGTAGGTGTAACGCAGCTCGTTGCCGTCCTGGTCCCGCGCCGTCAGCAACCAGTCGCGGTCGTTCCAGGTCAAATCAGCATAGCGGCCATCCGGCGTGACCAGATGAGTCAGGTTGCCGCGGGCATCGAAGGTGTTGGTGGTGATCTGGTCGTCGGTCGTCACCGCATCGTCGGGACCACGCACGATCTGCTGCAGCAGCCAGCCGCGCGGGTGGTAGACCAGCTCCGCGACCACGCCATTGGCGTCGCGGATCTTCGTCGCTCGTCCGGCGCCGTCGTACCGCAGGAACTCGATCTTCTGTCCCAGTGCGTTCTCGATCTCCTTGCGGTCGCCGAGGTGGTAGCAGTTGCCGGTCGATGTGCCACAGCCGCTGGTATCGGTCGTGGCGTAGTAACGGATCGTGACGATGTCATTCACGTCCGTGCGCGGGCCGTCGACCTGCTTGATCAGCCGTTTGTCCGGACAGAGGGCATTCGGGTCGGAAACGTCGATGCCGCTGCAGTAGGTCAGGTTCGTCGTCGCATAGGTGCCGTCATCCTTGCGCATCCGCACCTGGTTGATCGCCGCCGGTTTGGTCTGCGCAAGCAGGAAGCCGTACTCGACCTTGAATATCTGCGGGCTGGTACTGGAGACCGTCTGCCGACTCGCCAGCCAGCCGTTGTTGTAGGTCATCGTGCTGGTGATGACCTCACCGGTATCCAGCGTCACGCTCTCGGTCAGCTTCTGGGATTGACCGTTGTAGGTGCTGTCCACCGCCTTGAGCAACGCCAACGTACCGTTGCTCTGCTTCTCCCACAATTCGGTGCGGGTCTGATCACCATTGCCGTCGTAGGTGTACCGAATCTCGTTGCCCTGGGCATCGACTTCCTTGTTCAAGGAGCCGCCCGGATTGAAGATATGGGTGGTCGTGCGCACGACGTTGCCGCCCGTACGGCCGATGACCGTCTCCTTGATCGTTGTCGTATTGGTCGCCGGATACCCGAATTCCAGTTTCGAGGCACCCTGCACCTGCATCGTCACCCGGTCCAGAGTGTCGTAGGTGTTGACGACCGCGGCGGCACCGGTTCCGAGCGTGATCGAAGTGACGTTGTGCTGGTCGTTCGTATCGGCATACCCAAACGTCTGGTCCAGGTCACCCAAGCCCGTGACTGCGGTCAAGTTGCCGCGAGTCGCACCGCTGAACACGTCGTGGGCGTAGTCGATCTCGCGTCCGTCGTCGGCGACGATCTTCGTCAGCCTGCCGGTGGTCTCGTCGTAGTAAAGGTCCAGTGCGTAGCCTGTCGCGGTGCCGCTCTGGGTGCGCTGGACGATCCGCGTCAATCGCGGCTGGTAGGCCACCAGCATCGGCTTGTTCGGATCGACGCCACGCTTCGAGGTGCCGATCAACGGCAGCCTGTTCCGCTGGTCGTAGATCAATTCCTGCTGCCAACCGTCCGCGGCGACGCGGAGCACGAGATAGCCGCGCGAGTCGTAGACGTCCCGGGCGCCATCACGGAAGCGGAACTCGAAACCGCCCACGCCGGTCGACACCAGTTGTCCCGTCGCGCCATCCACGGGCGAGACATAGGCACCACCCGAGTAGACGTATCGACTGCGGCTGCCACACGCGGTGCGGAGCACGATCGACCCGTCCGGATACTCGAACACGCGCTTGTCGTAAGTGTGCGACCAGCCGTAGCCGACCGCACTGTCGTACTCGGAACGGCTGTCGTAGCGGCGCCCGAAGCTGATTGGGAAATGCGTGCCGACCGTGAGGTCGGTGAACTGCATGACCTCACTGCCGTCGTAAGTCGATACCGGCTTGCCCACGGCGGTGCCGTTGGCCCCCTGGGCGTTGCCCTTGCAGCAGCCCTCGCTGCTGCAGGGCCGATTGTCGGGACCGGTCGGCTGTCCACCGGGGGTGACGGTGCCGCCGATGCCGTCGGCACGCACCGGCCCCACGACGCCGAAAGACGCCAGGGAGAGCAGCAGGCCCAGCACCACGCCCGGCCAGCGTTGCATCCGGCGCCCCCGGGCGCGCCCGACAGCGTCATGCCTGGCGCCGGATTCCGACTTCGTGATCATGAACGGCATGGGTCACTTCCCTTTGGCCGACCGGCCAGGATGCGATGCAGGTGCGTCCGATGCCGGCTGCACCAGCACCTTGACGGTCGCGGTCCCGAAGTTGCCTTCGTAGCCGCGGATATTGAGGGTGACGAAGTGCTCGCCCGGATTGAGCTGGCTGGCATCCCAGGTCCAGGTCATCGGCAGATAGCCCAACTCGTTCTCGTAGGTGAACACGCCATCGACGTAGTACGCCGCCTCGAACCGACGTTGCATGACGCGCTGTCGGTCCTCCTTGGCGACATCGGCACGGAAGGGCACACGACCGCTCACGAGCCATCGCCCGTCCTTGTCCTGCGGGAAATGGCCTGCGAGAGTGAGAAGGGCCGAGATGTCGCCACGCGTCTCCAGCGGTTGCTGCGCGCGGTTGGCGACCTCCTTGGCCGGCAGCCTCGCGATGTGCTCGCGCCGCTGCGACGCTGCCGGATCGGCCACGAACTGCAGGCGGTCCGGCGGTGCGCCAACGAACAGCGTGTTGTCGGACAGCGCGTACGCCGTGACCACCGGCTTGAGCAGCGGGTGTCGAGCCAGATCGAGGACTCCGGACGCATCCTTGCCATCCCAGGCTTCCGCGTGCGTTCCCGCCGGCCGAGGTACCCAATCGATCAGGGTGCGAAGGTAGGGGCCGCCATCCTCCAGCCCCAGACGGATGTTCACGCGCGCAGGCTTGTCGATGTAGTAACGGATGACCCCGGCATCCGGATCCCAGCGCACATCCTTCACCTGCAGCTTTTGTCCGCCTGTCAGGTCGGTCAGATCGTAGGTCGAACGCCCCTTCGGGTTGCTGGCCGTGAGGATGTAACTGTAGGCCTCTGCCGGGACGATCGCTCCGTTGCGGTCGCGGCCATCCCAGGCCAGCACCTGTTCGCCAGCCGATTGCGCCCGTGCCGATTGCTGCGACACCATCCGGTCACGACCATCGTAGATCGACAGTTTCACGTCGGATGGCTCATTCACGTTGAACCGGATCCGGGCCTGCTCCTGCTTGCCTGGATCGAACGCCATGCGATCCACACGGACCTGCGTGATCGCAACCGAAGGCTTTGCCTCAGCCGTCGCTGTCAGGTCATCCTGGCGATGGCAGGCCGTCGCCAGCAGGACAACGGACCCCGCCACGGCGACAAGCAGACGGCGTGAAGAACACATGACGCTCATCGATCTTCCCCCGTGGGTGCCCATTGCGGCATGCGGGCACCGCCCGGCAGTTGCGTCAGTCGCGTGAATCGCTTGCTGGACAGGTCGTAGCGCCAGAGCTGGTCGACATCGCCTTCCCGCGTGGACGCGAACACCAGCGATTGGCCGGAAGGCGACCACGTGGGTTGCGCATCGAGCGCAGGATCATGCGTCAGCGCCTCCGGCTTTCCACCGGACGGCTGAAGCCACAGGTCGTAGTCGCCTCCGGCATTGCCCGAATACGCGAGCATGCCGTCACCACGTACGGCCGGATCGAAGTGATACCGCGTGCCGACCGTCAGTTGCTCGCGGTTGCCGCTCGCAAGGTCCAGGCGCCAGATATCGTGCGCCTGCGGCCCGCCCCCGGACAGGAAATACAGCGCCTTGCCGTCTGCACTCCAGACGGGGTTGTGCTGCAGTCCGGGCATGGTGGTGCGCTTGCTCGGCGTGCCGGTGGTCAGGTCGAAGGTCCAGATGTCGTTGCGGTCACCACTGTCGACCAGACTGACCGAATAGGCGATCTGGTGCCCGTCGGGACTGATCGCTGCATCGACGACACCGTCAACCGGAAACCGAATGGGCGTGATGGCGCCGCTGCGGGTATCCAGCTTCATGAGGCGGCCGTTCTGCAGGTTCAGCAGCAGGTCGCGTCCATTCGGATACCAGGACAGACGCACCACATCCTCGGAAAGATGGGTCAGGCATCGGGGTTGCGTGGCAGCCGGCTCGAACAGGCATGCCTGCCAGACACCGTCGCCGGGGGACAGGAATGCGATCGGCGTGTCGGGTGCGGCGGACTGGCAACCGGCCAGCCACGATGCCACCGCCAGCAGAACGCATACGGGCATCAAACGTGGGGATCCGGCACATCGCATGCGTTGTCTTCCCCGGTCACTGCACGATGTTGAGAACGCCGCGATACACGGTCTTCTGACCGGTCGCGGGCAAGGTCGCTTCGATCGCGAAGGTGTACGCGCCATCGGTGGCGACCAGAATCCCGTTCGGATCGCTGTCGCTGAATCCCCGCCACAAGACCGTGTGATCGATGGGATTGCCTCCGCCGTCGCGTGCCGACCGCGCCTGGTTGTCCACCAGCACGATGGCCGACGGACTGGCCGGATCGTAGACACCGGGCGGCAGCATCGTCACCCGCACGAGGGCATCTGCATCGAGACGGTAGATGATGCTGGAGACCTGGTCCAGGCTATGGGCGACGAGGTAGGGATCCGCTTTCACTTCGATGTTCGGCGCGCTGCCGGTGCCGGTGATGGTCACCATCGGCGTGGACACGAACACGCCGTTCGCACGCATCAGGGTGGCGTCGGTGGCGAACGAAGTCGATGGCGCCTGCAGCAGCGCACCGCTGCTGTCGCGACCATCCCAGTAGATCCAGTTTGCTCCGGCCGGGAAATAGCGCCCCTGGAAGAGGTAGAACGGCTGTCCGCCCTGCGGCGTGATCGTGAACGCACCGAGCGACGGCTGGGAATAGGTCAGCTGGACCTTGTAGAACTCGTTGAGGTACGGATTGAAGCCCGCTGTCAGCGTGCCTGAAGGAACGAGCGTCGTCGTCGGCATCGCAACGTCGTAGACGAATGGATCGAGTCCGTCGGTGGCCGTGACGACGACACGATGCAGCCCCCCCGCCACGGCAACCCCGAGGTCGTCCTTGCCATCCCAGCTGAAAGTGTACTGACCAGGCGCGGAATACGCCTGACTCCATGTCCGGACAACGATGCCATCGCTGTCGCGGACCACGCGGTACGTCACCGATCCGGATCGGTTGATCGTGAACGCTCCCTGCGCCAGCTCAGCCGTGATCAGCGGCTTGACATGCTGGGCACTCATCAAGAATCCCGTGAGCAACATGGCCTGCGGCACCGGTTCGGCGAGCAGGAATCCACTGGAATTGACCGTGGTCGAAGACGTACCTGCCGTGTAGATCGTCGCCGCGACCGCCGTACCGGTGGTCACGCCCCACCAATTGCCGGTCGCGTCGAGCGTCGGCTTGGGCGTTGCGAAACTCCCCGTGTAGTAATTGTAGGTTGCGTTCGCGAACAGGCTGTTGCCGTTGACCACCGGCTGCGGATTGTTTGCAGCGATGTTGTTGCCGCGGACCTCGATGCCATAGTCGTTGTGCGAGATCTCGTTGCCGAGATTGATCGTCGGATTGCTGCCGGCGCCGACATAAATCCCGGTATTGCAGAACCGGACCAGCGAGCGCATCACGTTGCCTTGGCCGGCGTTGAAGTAGACGCCCTTGTCGGCATACTCGACACGTACCCGATCGAGGGCAGCGGCCGCCCCTGCCTGCACCTGGATGCCCGCCCAGTCGCCCTTGACTGGATATTGCGCTGCGGACGTGAAATGGATCCGCTGGCCCGAACTGCCCGCAGCCGACAGGTTTCCGGAAACGAACACACTGCGGCCTGGCGTCATGCGAATCGTCGTACCCGGCGACAGCGTCCAGGTCACGCCGCTCGCGACGCTGATGTCGTTGAGGGCCAGATAGTCGCCTGCCGGCAAGGTGCCGGTGGCCGTGATCGGCCCGACGATCGTGTTGCCGACGGGAACCGGGTTGCCCCCCGCAGCATTGAGGAAATCGGTGAAATCGACGTAGGGCGAACTGACGCCGTACTTGTGATCGTAGATCGTCGGCGCGATCGACGCCGGATCGGTCGTGCCCCACCAGTTGCCCTTCGCATCGACGATCGTGCTGCCCGAACTGCCGAAATTGACCACTCGGATGTTGTTCGTCGTATTGCCGTAGAGACTGTTGCCGTTGATCGTCGGGACCGGATTCTGGGCGGGATCAGGGTTGGTGGGCGAATTGCCGTTCGCGTAGATGCCGTAGAGATTGCCGGCGATCGTGTTGCCCCCTGACACGATCGGCCGGCTGTTCTGCTCGATGCGCAGGCCGGTGTCGTTCCCGCTGATCTCATTGCCCCCGGCGACGAGCGGTGCAATCAGGGTCGCGGCGCTCGCGGCGATGGTATGCACGCCACGCTGGCCACTGAGCAAGCGCGAATTGCGGACCGACCCCGTCCCGCCATTGAAGTACAACGCATCCCCGGCGCACAGCGCATCGGCATACTCAACCGAAAGGGTGCTGCCGCCGCCATTGGCTTCGAGCCCCAGCCAGTCGTTCCTGCGCACGGTCGTCGTCGTGCATAGCGCCGTACTCGGACGCAGCGTCACCCGCGCGGCCGATGTGCCGCGGATCGCGATCTCGCCGCCATTGGCCAGCAGCTTGTAGCTGCCCGACACGTTGACCGTGACGCCCGGCTGGATCCACAGCGCGCCCGTGCTGCTGATGGTCTGGGTGCCGTTGATCGTGTAGGTCGGCGCACTGCCCGCGGTCCACACCGTCGGCACCGAGATGGTGCCGGCGGCATAGGTGCGCGCGATCGAGTTGGTGTAGGTCGTCTGCACCGTGTTCGAGGCCGGGCTCGTGTCGGGGCCGCTGGTCGCAACGGCATAGACGCTGTTGAGGCTGTCTTCCAGCGGCACCCAGGTCGAGAACGTGCCGCCGGCCGTGGCGGTCACCGCGCGGGTGTAACGCCCGTTGACGTAGAAATTGACGGTGCTGTTCGCCGGCGCCGTGCCGCTGAGCGTGATCGGATTGGCCGTGGTCGTCGCCGGCGGCGTCGTGATGACCGGCGCCGCCAGCGTGGCTTTCGTGACGATGTCGCGATGGGTCGAGGCCGTCGCATTCGCGGCGCTCGACGCGGCGTTCCGCCGGTCGAGAATCCGTGGTGCATCCTGCCGCACGCGGAACGCCGCCGAGTGCGCCGGATGGAAACGGCCGTCCTCGACGGCCTGGATCGTGTTCATCCCGCGCACCGGCGTGAATGCGACCGCGAAGTCGCCGCTCTCGTTGGCGACCGTGCGCGCCACGATCTGGCCGTTCGCCTCGATCCGCACCGCCTGCCCCGGGTTCGCGATGCCCGACACGCGCAGCACGCGGCCGAAGTTCGACGATGCCAGCGGATAGAGCTGCAGGTCATCCTCGGCGCCCTGGCTTGCGGGCACGACGACCAGCCCGGCGAGCAGGAACAGGGTCGAGATGACGACCGCGACGCCCGGCCACGGCCTGGCCCGGAGCACGGCACGAAGGGAAGCGAAGGCGGAAACGGGCATTGTGGAATCTCCGGAAACAGGGAGAAACGGCGTGCTGCGTGCTGCTCAGGAAGCGGGGTTGGCGTCGGCGGGCCAGCCCTTTCGGGGAGCCAGCGGTTGCCGACGTCCGCGGAACCATCGCGCCAGGGTCGCCACGACGAGACTGGCGACCAGCGCGAGGACCAGGTAGCGCATCGCACCGAAGCGGGACTCGGTCCCGATCGCGAACGCATGCCGGAAGGCCAGCCCGAACACGGCCGGCCAGAGCAGATGGATCGCCTTCCAGCGACGTCCGCCGCGGGACGCGCGCCAACCGGCAAAGACCGTCACGCAGACGATCCAGAAGGCCACCACGCCCAATCCGACATTGAATTTGTAGAAACCCTGGTCGAACACCGGCCGCAGCAGGTCCCACGCCGGATGTCCGGTGCGCAGTCGCGACGCGACGACGAAACAGCCGACGTGCACGAGGATCAACGCCGCCGTCGCGACACCGAGGCGACGATGCAGTTCCGGATTGCTGGCCGGAAAGCCCGGCAACATCGGCGCATGGCGCGCCAGTGCGAGCATGCACTGCGTCCAGAACAGGCAGAACGCCAGCAGGCCGGCCAGCTTGGCGACGAGGTAGAGCTGCTGACCCGGCGGCATGCCGCCGAAGCGGACATACGACAGCGGGTGCTGGACCGACGCCATCCAGACGATCAGCGGCGCGCAGCACACCAGCGCAAGCACGATCAGCACGATGCGGGTCGTGGTCCGCGTGGTCATTTCGGCGTCCCTTCCGGTGCGGGCGGCTTGACGGCATCGGCACTGTCCTTGCACGTCTGCAGCGAATCCATGCACTGCGCCAGCCGCTGGTGCGCGGTGACCGGCGTCATCGCCTTCGGGCCCACCGTCGGCAAGCCGTCCGCGATCCAGCCCTTGATGCCGTAAGGATTGAGGATCACCGCGTTGCCGATGCCCGCGTCGCGCAGCGAGCGTGCCATCTCGAAGCCGCGGAAATCCTTGATGCAGTAGCTGACGACGTAGTCCACGCCGCGCAGTTTCGCCAGGTCGTCCTCGCCCAGTTCGCGCAGCTGGATGTTGAGCGCGTCGGGGATGTGGGCCTCGGCGAACTCCTCCGGCTCGCGCACGTCCACGAACGCGACCGACTTGCCGGCCTTCATCTCGGCCAGCAGGGTCTCGATGGGCATCTCCGGCACCAGCGGACCCTGCGCCTGCTCACTGGCAAGCGCATGGCAGTCGACTTTCAGGCTGTCCGGGTCGATGGCCTTGCCGCTGGTGCGCTGCGCGCGGATCGCAGCGAAGACCCGATCGTAGAAGGCGAGATAGCACTCCGGCGCCACCGAGTAGCGGCCGTGACGCTGCTGGATCGAACGGAAGGCGGTTTCCACGGCCGGCGACTCGGCCGCATCCGGATTGCCCCAGTAGTTCACCTCGATGTCGCGGACGATGGTCGCCATCCGCAACAGATCGGGATCGGTCAGGCGGTAGTGCTCGACCACGGCCTGGAAGGCGGCATGGTCGCGATCGCGGCGCAGCGGCGAGGTCGGGACGTCGAACGCGAGTCCCGGCACCAGCGGCTTGCCCTGAGGGACGACCTTCAACGCAGCACCCGGTACGGCGTGGCGCGTCATCAACCAGGCGGTCGCCCACTTGTCGGGGCCAAGCCCGTATTCGGTGACGAGGACAGAGGCCGGATTCGCGGGCGGAGCACAGCCCGCCGTGGCGAGCACCAGCAACACGGCCGCCGCATGAATCATCCGCATGATCGCCAATCCCTGCCGCATCCTGCTCATCCCTGTGCCGATAGTCCGGACGATCAACGCGAACCGTCACCCGATCCTGACGGAGGCTTCGCCCGGCATCATCGCCCACGTATCGTCGGGCGCAGGCAAGTCACGGGGCGACATCGCATCTTTGCGAAATGCGTCGCGATTTTCAATTGATTCCCATCCACGCGAGGGCGCGCAACCCAATCCGCGTCCCCCTGAAGCCAGTACCCCCATCGGCAGGGAGATGAGCCTTCCACGTTCCGTGGCCGACTCCTCCCGACACACCCCTCGGGCTGCCGCGGTCATCCACCGCAGAAATGCGATGCCCGGAAACGCGAAAGCCTCGCGCTGGGCGAGGCTTTCAATGAGACGGGAAGTTGGCGGAGTGGACGGGACTCGAACCCGCGACCTCCGGCGTGACAGGCCAGCATTCTAACCGACTGAACTACCACTCCGCTGTATGACCCGCTTTGCTGCTGCGCACCTTGCGACCCGGTGTTTCCGGATGATCCGTCGGTGTGACCCGGCGGCGTCGTGCGGCGCGCATTCTAACTCGAACCTTTGACCAAACGGAAGAGCGTGTTCGGTCTTTTGCGTTCCTGGTGGGTGCTGAGGGTTTCGAACCCCCGACCCTCTCCGTGTAAAGGAGACGCTCTACCGCTGAGCTAAGCACCCCAACGGGAAGAGTCGATCAGTTTACGGCATCCTTCAGCGCTTTGCCAGCCTTGAAGACCGGGGTCTTGGAAGCCGGGATCTGGATTTCTTCCTTGGTCTTGGGATTGCGGCCCGTGCGCGCGGCGCGCTCGCGCACGACGAACGAACCGAACCCGACGACCGCGACGCTGTCACCCTGCTTCAGGGCCTTGGTGATGGCAGCGACGGTGGCGTCGAGCGCACGACCGGCATCGGCCTTGGAGAGTTCGGCGGACGCGGCGATCGCATCGATGAGTTCGGCTTTGTTCATGTAAGGACTCCAATCGGAAGATGGGGGATGTGGTGTGGCGAACGTGCGCTGTCGTGCAGCGTCTTTGCGCGTGGATGCGGATGTGTTGCCGACGAACGGCAGGCGGAATCCGCCGGCATCCGCGGGCGTCCGTTATACAGTGGAGACACCCCCCGCGCAACCAGAAACCGTTGAAAATTCAGGGAAAACGGTAATCCGCACGACGATCGCGACGGCTTCGAGGCCGTCGCGATCCAGTGCATCGTTGCTCAGTGCCTGCGCACTTCGCGACGCGTGCTCGCGGCGGGGCGGGTCGATTTGCGTGCAGGCGCACGCGACGTTTTCTTGGCCGGCGACTTCGCCTGCACCGGTGCGATCGGATGTTCCAGCGCGAGATCGAGCACTTCGTCGATCCAGCGCACCGGCACGATCTTCATGCGATCGGTGACGGTCTTCGGGATGTCGGCGAGATCCTTGCGGTTCTCGTCGGGGATCAACACGGTACGGATGCCGCCGCGCAATGCGGCCAGCAGTTTTTCCTTGAGGCCACCGATCGCGGTGACCTTGCCGCGCAGCGTGATCTCGCCGGTCATCGCCACGTCGGCACGCACCGGCACCTTCGTCAGCGCAGAGACCAGCGCCGTGGTCATCGCGATGCCCGCGCTCGGACCATCCTTCGGCGTGGCGCCATCGGGCACATGCAGATGCACGTCGAGCTTCTGCAGGAAATCGACGTCGATGCCGAGCCGTTCGGTGCGTGCACGCACCACCGACAGCGCCGCGGACGCGGATTCCTTCATCACGTCGCCGAGCTGGCCGGTGAGGATCAGCTGGCCCTTGCCCGGCATCAGCGTCGATTCGATCTGCAGCAGATCGCCGCCGACTTCGGTCCAGGCCAGGCCGGTGACCATGCCGACCTCGTTGTCGCGTTCGGCGCGACCGTAGTCGAAGCGGCGCACGCCGAGGTACTTGTCGAGGTTCTTCGCGGAGACGACGACACTCTTCACGGCCTTCGCAGCCTTGGCCGGCTTCGCGGCCGCAGCCTTGCGCGCGCCCTTCGCCGGAGCGGGCGTGGGCGTGGGCGTGGGCGTGGGCGTGGCCGGGCCGGCCAGCGCGATCTCCTTCACCACCTTGCGGCATATCTTGGAAATCTCGCGTTCGAGGTTGCGCACGCCGGATTCGCGCGTGTAATAGCGCACGATGTCACGCACCGCGTCCTCGGACACCTTCAGTTCCGCCGGCTTCAGGCCGTTCGCCTTCAGCTGCTTCGGCAGCAGGTAGCGCTCGGCGATGTTGAGCTTCTCCTCCTCGGTATAGCCGGGGATGCGGATGACTTCCATGCGGTCGAGCAGCGGCCCCGGGATGTTCAGCGAATTCGACGTGGCGACGAACATCACCTCGGAGAGATCGAGATCGACTTCGAGGTAGTGGTCGTTGAACGCGCTGTTCTGCTCGGGATCGAGCACTTCCAGCAGCGCCGCCGACGGATCGCCGCGGAAGTCCATCGACATCTTGTCGATCTCGTCCAGCACGAACAACGGATTGCGGCTGCCGGCCTTGTTGAGGTTCTGCACGATGCGGCCCGGCATCGAACCGACGTAGGTGCGGCGGTGGCCGCGGATCTCGGCCTCGTCGCGCACGCCGCCCAGCGACATGCGCACGAACTTGCGATTGGTGGCTTTCGCGATGCTCTGGCCGAGCGAGGTCTTGCCCACGCCCGGCGGACCGACGAGGCACAGGATCGCGCCCTTCATCCGCTTCACGCGGGTCTGCACCGCGAGGTATTCGAGGATGCGTTCCTTCACCTTCTCCAGGCCGTAGTGGTCGGCGTCGAGCGTTTCCTGCGCGACCTTCAGGTCCTTGCGGATCTTGGTGCGCTTGTTCCAGGGCACACCGAGCACCCAGTCGAGATAGTTGCGCACGACCGCGGCCTCGGCCGACATCGGCGACATCTGCTTGAGCTTGTTGAGCTCGGACTTGGCCTTGGTCTCGACCGGCTTGGGCATGCCGGCTTCGGCGATGCGGCGGGTGAGGTCCTCGATGTCGTTCGGCGCGTCATCCAGCTCACCCAGTTCCTTCTGGATCGCCTTCATCTGCTCGTTGAGGTAGTACTCGCGCTGGCTTTTCTCCATCTGCGACTTCACACGGCCGCGGATGCGCTTCTCCAGCTGCTGCACGTCGATCTCGCCGTCGACCAGCCCGACCAGCAGTTCCAGTCGCTTGCCGATCTCGACTGCTTCGAGCAGTCGCTGTTTCTCGGCCAGGCGCACGCTCAGATGCGCCGAAATGGTGTCGGCCAGCCGATTGGGTTCCTCCATGCCGGACAGCGTCTGCATCAACTCCGGCGGGAGCTTGCGGTTGGTCTTCACGTACTGCTCGAACAGGCTCATCAGCGAGCGCACGATGGCCTCGACCTCGCGCGGATCGTGGCGTTCGACCGGCTCGAGCGCCTCGGCGTCGCCGGCGAGCGCTCCGTCAGCCTCGTGCACGCGCGTCAGGCGCGCACGGGAGACACCTTCGACCAGCACCTTGATCGTGCCGTCGGGCAGCTTCAGCAGTTGCAGCACCTGCGCGAGCGTGCCGACCTCGTACAGGTCGGCGGCGACGGGATCGTCGGTTTCGGGGGATTTCTGCGCGACCAGCAGGATGCGCTTGTCGCGGTCCATCGCCAGGTCGAGCGCGCGAATCGATTTCTCGCGCCCGACGAACAGCGGGATGACCATGCTGGGAAAGACGACGACATCGCGCAGCGGCAGCACGGGAATGTCGACGAGGGGACTGGCGGAGGTGTCGTTCATGGGGGGCTCCGATCGGGATGCCGGCGCCCGGTGGACGTCGACCTTCGGCCCGTTATGGGGCCGCTGCGGAAGGGATGCAAGCGCGGGCCGCCGAACGGGGATCGATCGATCCGCCATCGCGATGCCCGAAAACACGGCGGGCACCCGGAGAGTCTCCGGATGCCCGCGCGGGGTGCCGCCCCGGCGTCACCGTCACTCGGCGGACGCGACCTTGTTCGGCGGCGTCTGGTAGATCAGGTACGGCTCGGACTTGTGCTCGATCACCGACTCGTCGACCACCACCTTGCTGACGTTCTCCAGCGACGGCAGGTCGTACATGGTGTCGAGCAGCACCGATTCGACGATCGTGCGCAGGCCGCGCGCGCCAGTCTTGCGCTTCAGCGCCTTGCGGGCGATCGCCGAAAGCGCATCCTGGCGGAACTCCAGCTCCACGCCTTCCATCTCGAACAGCTTGCGGAACTGCTTGCTGATCGCGTTCTTGGGCTCGGTGAGGATCTTCACCAGCGCGGTTTCGTCCAGTTCCTCGAGGGTCGCGACCACCGGCAGGCGGCCGACGAATTCGGGAATCAGGCCGAACTTGATCAGGTCTTCCGGCTCGACGTCGAACAGCACCTTGCTGACGTCGGCCTTGCGCTCGCTGCTCTTGAGCTTGGCGCCGAAACCGATGCCGCCGGATTCGCTGCTGCGCTGCTGGATGATCTTGTCGAGGCCGGCGAACGCGCCGCCGACGATGAACAGGATGTTGCGGGTGTCGACCTGCAGGAATTCCTGCTGCGGGTGCTTGCGACCGCCCTGCGGCGGGACGCTGGCGACGGTACCTTCGATCAGCTTCAGCAGCGCCTGCTGCACGCCTTCGCCGGACACGTCGCGGGTGATCGACGGGTTCTCACTCTTGCGCGAAATCTTGTCGATTTCGTCGATGTAGACGATGCCCTGCTGCGCCTTCTCGACGTCGTAGTCGCACTTCTGCAGCAGCTTCTGGATGATGTTCTCGACGTCCTCGCCCACGTAACCGGCTTCGGTCAGCGTGGTGGCGTCGGCGATCGTGAACGGCACGTTGAGCAGGCGGGCCAGGGTCTCGGCCAGCAGCGTCTTGCCCGAACCGGTCGGACCGATCAGCAGGATGTTCGACTTCGCCAGTTCGATGTCGTCGTTCTTCTGGCGACTCTCGATGCGCTTGTAGTGGTTGTAGACCGCCACCGCCAGGGTCTTCTTGGCGCGCGACTGGCCGATCACGTACTGATCGAGGACTTCGAGGATCTCGCGCGGCTTGGGCAGATGGCTGCGGGTGGCCTGCGCCTTCTCCTCCAGCTCCTCGCGGATGATGTCGTTGCACAGCTCGACGCATTCGTCGCAGATGAACACGCTCGGGCCCGCAATCAGCTTGCGGACCTCATGCTGGCTTTTCCCGCAGAACGAGCAATACAGGATCTTGTTGCCGTCGCCGCTGCGGCCTTGCCGGTCTTCGCTCATGCTGCTGGGGTTCTCTGACGCAGGTAGGGGGAGGATAGCATCCGCGCTCCCGGCCGCAAGCGGGCCGGGGCTGCATTCAGGATGCCTATGGGAATCAAGGGTTTGCGCCGACCGGCTGCCCGGCCGGGCAGATCAAGCCGCTCGGATCAGGCCGGCTGGATCGACTCTTCCGGACGACGTTCCAGCACGTGGTCGACCAGACCGTAGTCACGGGAGGCCTCGGCGCTCTTGAAGTTGTCGCGCTCGGTGTCGCGGGCGATGGTCTCCAGCGCCTGGCCGGTATGGTGCGACAGGATCTCGTTCAGGCGCTGGCGCAGGGTCAGGATCTCGCGGGCATGGATGTCGATGTCCGTTGCCTGGCCCTGGAAGCCGCCCAGCGGCTGGTGAATCATGACGCGCGAATTCGGCAGCGCGTAGCGCTTGCCCTTCGCACCCGAGGCCAGCAGCAGCGCGCCCATGCTGGCCGCTTGGCCGACGCAGATCGTGCTCACGTCCGGCTTGATGAACTGCATGGTGTCGTAGATCGCCATGCCCGCGGTGACCACGCCGCCCGGCGAATTGATGTAGAGGCTGATGTCCTTCTCGGGGTTCTCGGCTTCGAGGAACAGCAGCTGGGCGACGATCACGTTGGCCATGTAGTCGTCGATGCCACCGACCAAGAAGATCACCCGCTCCTTCAGCAACCGGGAGTAGATATCGTACGCGCGCTCGCCGCGGCTGGTCTGTTCGACCACCATCGGCACGAGGTTGAGGGCTTTGGTCTGGAGACTGTTCATGCGTGGTCGCACCGGTCGTGGGGGTGGGCCGCGTTGCCGCGGCCCGGAGGCAGGGCCCGCAGCAGGTTACTGCGGGGCGATCGCATCCTGGAAGGCGAGCGTGCGGTCGGTGTGGACGGCGCGCTCGGCGATCCAGTCGATGACCTGCTCTTCCATGACGCGATTCTGCAGGCCGGCCATGAGTTGGCGGTCGCTGCGGTACAAATCAATGACCTGCTGCGGCTCTTCGTAGGTGGAGGCGATGAGACGCAGCGTTTCGTTCAGGCGCTTCGGATCGAGCGACAGGCCGTTGCGGCGGGCGATCTCGCTGACCACCAGGGCGACCGTGATGCGCTTGCGGGCCGATTCGAGGAAGTCGCGCCAGGCGTCTTCCGGTGCCTCGACCTGACGGCCCTGCTGACGGGCCTGCTCCAGGGTCTGCGCGAGCATCGCGCGGGCTTCGTTCTCGACGAGGCGCGGCGGCATCTCGACGTGGGCATAGGCCAGGATCAGCTGCTCGCCGACTTCACGGCGCAGGCGCCCCATCAGCGCGCCCTTCAGTTCGCGCTCGAGGTTGTTGCGGATCTCGGTGCGGAACTGGGCCATGTCACCGGACTTCACGCCGAAACTGCGAATGAAGTCGGCATCGACCTCCGGCAGCACCGGCTCGGAGACGGCCTCGATCTTCACGTTGACGACGGCCTGCTTGCCCGCCAGCTGCGGCACGCGCCAGTCGGCCGGGAAGTCGACGGTCACGGTGCGGTCCTCGCCGGCGCTCAGGCCGACCAGCGCGTTTTCGATCTCCGGGTACATGCCGCCGGAGCCGATCATCGTGACGCCGCGCTCCGCGCCCTCGGCCGGCAGGCGCTCGCCGTCGACCAGCGACCAGGTCTCGACGTCCACCGCGTCGCCGGCCTGGGCCGGGCGGTTGACGATCGTCCAGCTGCGGCGCTGCAGGCGGAGGTTCTCGATCATGCGGTCGATGTCGTCCTCGGTCACCTCGGCGGTGTCGCGCACGACTTCCAGCTTGGTCACGTCGATCTCGCCGAAGTCCGGCACGACCTCGAAGGTGGCGACGAACGCCAGCTCGCCTTCGCCCGCGTCTTCCGACGGCTCGATGCGCGGATTGCCGGCGAGGCGCAGTTCGTTCTCGCGCACGCCCTGGTCGAAGCCCTGCTGCAGCAGGTCATCCAGCACTTCGCCGCGGACCTGCGCGCCGTAGCGCTGCTCGATGACCTTGGCCGGCACCTTGCCCGGGCGGAAGCCCTTGAGCGTGGCGGTACGCGCGAGTTCGCGCAGGCGGCCGCCGATCCGGCTCTCGACGCTCTCGGTCGGCACGCGCAGGGTCATGCGGCGCTCGAGATTACCCACGGATTCGAGTGAAACTTGCATTGCTGGCGACTCCTGCTGCCGCGCCCTTGCGCGGCCGGCGATGAAAGGTTGGGGTCCTGGCCGCCGGTCCGGGCGGCCATCGGGGCATGCGCCCCCGGCGGAACGGAATAGTGTGTCCGATTACGGCCCTTCCCGCCAGTTTGGGGCGATGGTTGGCGGGGGGGACGGGCCTCCCGGGGGCAATGCCCCGGGGGAAAACGTGAAGGTCGTCGACCCGTGGCCGGAAGCGTCCGTGGCCCGGGAACCACCGCACTTCAGGGCTGCCCCTCGCGATCGCTCGTTCGGACTCGTCGCAGACGAATTGCCTGCCTGGGATGGTGCGAGAGGGGGGACTCGAACCCCCACACCTTGCGGCGACAGAACCTAAATCTGTTGCGTCTACCAATTTCGCCACTCTCGCATGCCGCCCCGGCACGGATCGCCGGAAGACGGAAAGCAAAACGCCCGGCATTGCCGGGCGCTGCTTGAACTGGTGGGCCGTCAAGGATTCGAACCTTGGACCTATTGATTAAGAGTCAACTGCTCTACCAACTGAGCTAACGGCCCGATGCTGCAAAGGATACCGCACTTCTCCACCTCGTCGCAATCCGTTTCGTCGCTTGCTGCCGGCATTGCCGGAAGATCGCGCGCATTGCGGTGAAATGACGCCGCGGGAACCTCGAATCTGGGGTGGCTGAGGGGACTCGAACCCCCGACAACTGGAATCACAATCCAGTACTCTAACCAACTGAGCTACAGCCACCATTGAAACACTTGCAACCGCACGTTTCGCCCGTCCGTGGCGCCCCGCCGGGCAATGACGCTTTTCCGCTTCCCGCCATGCCTGCGCATGGCGCGCCCGGCAGGACTCGAACCTGCAACCGCCGGCTTAGAAGGCCGGTGCTCTATCCGGTTGAGCTACGGGCGCGTGAGCGCATGATAGCGGGACGGACGGAGCGGAACACGGGACAGGGCCGCCGGGAGATGTGGTCGGGGTAGAGGGATTCGAACCCCCGACATCCTGCTCCCAAAGCAGGCGCGCTACCAGACTGCGCTATACCCCGCCGGTGCGTTCGGCCGGCTATTGTCGGGAGCGCCGCACGCGCTGTCAACGCGCGCGGCACGGAAAGCCGTCACAGCCGGCTGGCGATCGCCTTCGCGAACGACATCGTGTTGCCGGTGCCGCCGAGATCCGGGGTCAGCGAATCCTTCGCTTCCAGCGTGGCGATGATGGCGGCGCGCAGACGATTTGCGTTCTCCGGCTGGCCGATGTGGTCGAGCATCTGGCCGACCGCCATCAGCAGCGCGCAGGGATTGGCCAGGCCCTTGCCGGCGATGTCCGGCGCCGAGCCGTGCACGGCCTCGAAGATCGCCGCCTCGGTGCCGATGTTGGCGCCCGGCGCCAGGCCCAGACCGCCGACGAGGCCGGCGCACAGGTCGGAGATGATGTCGCCGAACAGGTTGGTGGTGACGATGATGTCGAACTGTTCCGGCCGCATCACCAGCTGCATGCAGGTGTTGTCGACGATCATCTCGTTGCACTGGATGTCGGGGTATTCCGCGGCGACCGCGCGCGCGGTCTTCAGGAACAGGCCCGAGGTCGACTTCAGGATGTTGGCCTTGTGCACCACCGTGACCTTCTTGCGGCCGGTCTTGCGGGCCAGCTCGAAGGCGTAGCGCACGATGCGCTCGGAGCCGCGGCGGGTGATCTTCTGCGTCAGCATCGCGGTCTCGCCGTCCTCCGACAGCGACTGGCCTTCGCCGATGTACGCGCCCTCGGTGTTCTCGCGGACGGTGATCAGGTCCACGCCCGACGGGAAGCGCGACTTGGTGTTCGGGAACGACTTCGCCGGGCGCACGTTGGCGTACAGGTCGAAGCGCTTGCGCAGCTCCACATTGATCGAGCTGAAGCCCTCGCCCACCGGCGTGGTCAGCGGACTCTTGAGCGCGATGCGGTTGCGGCGGATCGAGTCGAGGGTCGCCTGCGGCAGCAGCTCGCCGTGCTTCTCGAGCGCGACCATGCCGGCGTCGGCCTCTTCGTAGGTCAGGCCGGTATTCATGGCGTCGAGCACGTACAGCGCGGCCTCCATGATTTCGGGGCCGATGCCATCGCCGCGGATGACGGTGATCGTTTGGGTCATGGGTCTGTTCCAGCTGGGCCCCGGCGCGCATGCGCGGGAGCCTTCGGTCGTCGGGGATCTGATCGGACGGGGCGTGCCGCCGGGACGGCGTCACGGGGACGCAAACGGCGGAACAACCCGCGAATTATGCCGGAACGGCGCCGATCCTGCTCGAACGGCGCGTTCAGACAATGGTCGCAGACGTGCGATCAACCCCGCCCGGGCCCGGCGGAACCGATGCCCGGCGCGGGTCAGCCGTGGTCGTGCGCGGGCGCCACGGCGGCCTCGCCCTGCTCCAGTCGGTCGAGGAAATCGACCGCGCGGCGCAGGTGCGGGATGACGATCGAGCCGCCCACCACCAGCCCCACCGAGAACGCCTCGAACATCTCGTCGCGCTGCACGCCGGCCTCGCGGCACTGGGCGACGTGGTAGCTGATGCAGTCATCGCAGCGCAGCACCAGCGAGGCGACGAGGCCCAGCAGTTCCTTGGTCTTCACGTCCAGCGCGCCGGGCTGGTAGGTCTGGGTGTCGAGCGCGAAGAAGCGGCGCACCACCTGGTTCGGTTCGGCCAGGATCCGTTCGTTCATGCGCTTGCGGAACGCGGTGAACGCGGCGACGCGATCCTGTTCGCCCGTGTTGTCGGCGCCGGGGCCTGCGCTCATGCAGCGCCCCCGGCGAGCAGCGGCTCGAACTTGCCGGCGCGATGCAGCGCCATCATGTCGTCGAAACCACCGACGTGGACGTCGCCGACGAAGATCTGCGGCACGCTGGTGCGGCCGGCGCGCTCGACCATGCGCTGGCGTCCGGCCGGATCGGTGTCGATCCGGATTTCGGACCACGTCAGGCCCTTGCTCTTCAGGAAGTTCTTGGCCGAGATGCAGTACGGACAGATGGCCGTCGTGTACATCGTGATCGGCGAATGGGCGGCGGTGTTCAAGCGGGGCTCCTCGCGGCGACAAGACGCCGGCGTTGGCGGCGGACGGGGCATGATGGGGGGCGGTTCCGGCCATTTCCAGCCGGACGCCGCCGGTGGACAGGCAACACTACGATCCACCGAAGAGAGGGCACGGTCTGGGCGGACGGTGCGCGGGCGACCCGGCCCGCCCGGCCGGATTAACAACGCATTCACGCCTGCGTTGGCCGCAGGCGTCATCCTGTCGCGGCAATCTCCGCCCTGGATCGTCCCATGCGCCTGCCGGTCGCCCTCGCCGCCCTCACTTTCGCGCTCGCCGCCGCCGTCGCCCCGGCGCAGGAGACGAAGCTGCCGGACATCGGATCGTCCGCGAACGAACTGCTCAACCCGGCGAAGCAGGCCGAGTACGGCAGCATGATGCTGGCGCAGCTGCGCCACTACGGTTACGTGCTCGACGATCCGCTGATCGACGGCTGGCTGCAGTCGGTGGGCCACCGGCTGGCGGCGTCCAGCGACAAGCCGCAGCAGCCGTTCACCTTCTTCCTGCTGCGCGATCGCCAGTTCAACGCCTTCGCCACGCTCGGCGGCTATGTCGGCGCGAACGCCGGCATGGTGCTGGCGGCGGAGAGCGAAGACGAGGTGGCCGGCGTGCTCGCGCACGAGGTCGCGCACGTCACCCAGACCCACGTGCTGCGCGCCGCCGAGCGCGCGCAGAAGGACAGCGTGCCGATCCTGCTGGCGATGCTGGGCGCGATCGCGGTGGCGCAGTCGGCCGGCGGCAATTCCTCGGGCGATGCCTCGATGGCGGCGCTGGCCTCGGCGCAGGCGCTGATGCAGCAGCGCCAGATCGACTACACCCGCTCCAACGAGTCCGAGGCCGACCGCCTCGGCATCCAGACGCTGGTCCGCGCCGGCTACGACCCGCAGGCGATGGTCAGCATGTTCGAACGCATGCAGGCGATTTCCCGCGTGAACCAGGGCGGTGAGCGCGAACGCACCCCGGGCTACCTGCAGACCCACCCCGTCACCACCACCCGCATCAGCGAAGCCAAGGCCCGTGCCGAGACGCTGGCGGCGAAACCGCCGTCGTTCGACGCCGGCGGCGTCGGCGGCAGCAACCCGCTGCTGCCGCCGGGGCTGCGCGTGACCGGCGCCCCCGGTGGCGCCGATGACGTGCAGTTCGGCTGGGCGCGCGAGCGCATCCGCGTGTTCAGCGCCGACACCCCGGCGCAGGCCGTGCGCGAGTACGAGCGCATGCGTCAGGCGAAGCCGCTGACCGACGCCCAACGCTACGGGCTGGCACTCGCGCACGACCGCAACGGCGACTACCCCGCATCGAGGAAGGAACTGCTCGCGCTGCTGGCCGGGCACCCGAACGACCCGTGGGTGGTGATCGCGATGGCCGAATCCGAAGCGCACGCCGGCGATTTCGCCGCCGCCGACAAGCGGATGGACGCCCTGCTCGCGCGCATGCCCAAGCACCGCGCCGGCAGCCTCAGCTACGCCCGCATGCTGGCCGAGCGCAACGACGTCGAATCGGGCCGTCGCGCGCAGGCCGTGCTGCGCCCGCTGCTGGTCTCGGCGAAGGATGACCCGATCTTCCAGCAGACCTTCGCCCGCGCCTGCGAGGTGGCCGGCGACCCGGTCCGCGCCGGCGAAGCGTATGCCGAGGCCGAAGTGCTCAATGGTCGCCCGGAACGCGCGCTGGTCCAGCTGAACACGCTGCTCAAGCGGCCCGAGGTCGACTATTACGCCCGCGCCCGGATCGAGGCGCGGATCGCGGAAATCACGCCGTCCGTGCTGGAACTGCGCCGCCAGGGCGTTCGCGACGACGAGCTCGAACGCCGGCTCTGAGCCCGTTTCCGGGCATGTTGCGGCGGGGCTTCCGTCGTCACCGTCCGGTCACAAAAGTGTCGTCTACTGTGCCCTGCGCCCGGTCGCGCCCCCAGCGACCGGCCTTCCCCCGCAGTGGACCACGCCGCAGCCCATGCAGAAGCGCATCCTCATCGTCGACGACGAACCCGCGATCCGCGACATGGTCGCCTTCGCCCTGCGCAAGGGCGAGTACGAACCGATCCACGCCGGTGACGCCCGCGAAGCCCAGGCCGCCATCGCCGAGCGCGTGCCCGACCTGATCCTGCTCGACTGGATGCTGCCCGGCACCAGCGGCCTCGAACTGGCGCGGCGCTGGCGCCGCGACACCCTGACCCGCGAGATCCCGATCATCATGCTCACCGCCCGCGGCGAGGAGAACGATCGCGTCGGCGGGCTGGAAGCCGGCGTCGACGACTACGTGGTCAAGCCGTTCTCGGCGCGCGAGCTGCTGGCCCGCATCCGCGCCGTGCTGCGACGCGCCCGCGAGGACGACGAGGACGGCAGCGTCCAGGTCGGCGGCCTGCGTATCGACGGTGCCTCGCATCGCGTGTTCGCCGGCGAGACCCAGGTGCAGATCGGTCCGACCGAGTACCGCCTGCTGCATTTCTTCATGACCCACGCCGAGCGCGTCTACACCCGCAACCAGCTGCTGGACCATGTCTGGGGCGGCAACACCTACGTCGAGGAGCGCACGGTCGACGTGCACATCCGCCGGCTGCGGCGCGCACTGGAGCCGGTGCAGCTCGACGGCATGGTGCAGACCGTGCGCGGCGCGGGCTACCGCTTCTCCGCCACGCTCTGAGCCCGCCGGTCCCGACGACGATTGCCGGTAGACTGCGCGGATGCCGACCGACGCCCGCTCCGCGTGGTTCAGGACCCTGGGCCAGCTGGCGCTGGTGCTGGCGGCCGGGCTCGTGCTGGGCCTCGCGGTCGGCCAGCCGTGGCCTGTCCTCACCGCGACCGCGCTGGGCGTGGTCGCCTGGCACTACTGGAAGCTCCGCCGGCTGCTGCTGCGACTGACCGCCCGCCAGCGCGAGCTCCCGCCCGACGGCGGCGGCGTCTGGAACCAGCTCGACCGCCTGCTGCATCGCCGCCAGGAAGAGGTCCGCGGGCGCAAACGGCGCCTGATCGCCATGCTCCGCGCCTACCGCGCCGCGGCGACCGCGATGCCCGACGCCGTCGTGGTAGTCGAACGCAACAGCCAGCGCATCCAGTGGTTCAACGAGGCCGCGACCCGCCTGCTCGGCCTGCGTTACCCGCGCGACCTCGGGGCCTCGCTGGGCGATCGCCTGCAGCCGCTGCCGGTCGCGCACTGGCTGGCCGCCGGCCGCCACGCCGAACCGCTGACGGACACGCCCTCGCCGGTGCATCCGGACCTGCGCCTGAGCCTGCGCCTGATCCCCTATTCCGACGAGCTGTGGCTGCTGGTCGCGCGCGACGTCAGCAAGATGATGCGGCTGGAACAGATGCGCCGCGATTTCGTCGCCAACGTCTCGCACGAGCTGCGCACGCCGCTGACCGTGGTCCACGGCTACCTCGACATGCTCGATCCGGAGGACAAGCCGGACTGGGCGCCGATGCTGGGCGAGATGCAGCGGCAGTCGCAGCGCATGACCCAGTTGGTCGAGGACCTGCTCACGCTGTCGCGGCTGGAGGCGCAGGAAGCGCTGCCCGAGGAAACCGTGTCGATGCCGTCGATGCTGGCCTCGCTGCGGCGCGAGGCCGAGGCGCTGAGCCAGCGCCGGCACACCGTCACGGTCGAGGATGCCGCGGGCGTGGACCTCTGGGGCTCGACCAAGGAACTGCACAGCGCGTTCTCCAACCTCGTCAGCAACGCGATCCGCTACACCCCGGCCGGCGGCCAGATACGGATCCGTTTCCTGCCCGAGCGTGACGGCGGCGTGTCGCTGGCGGTGGAAGACACCGGCTACGGCATCCCCGCCTCGCACCTGCCGCGCATCACCGAACGTTTCTACCGCGTCTCCACCAGCCGCTCGCGCGAGAGCGGCGGCACCGGCCTCGGCCTGTCGATCGTCAAGCACGTGCTGAACCTGCACCAGGCGCGGCTGGAGATCGAGAGCGAGGTCGGGCGCGGCAGCCGCTTCGCCTGCCGCTTCGGCCGCGAGCGCGTCCGTGCGCGCGAGACCTTCCCCGCCAACGCCCATTCCGACGAATCCGCATGAGTCCCCGCCGTTCGCAACGCCCGCCCGTCCGCCCGCAGACGCCCGCCCCCGAGGCCGTGCAGGACGCCGATCCGCTGCGCGACACCGGGCTGTACCTCAATCGCGAACTGTCGCAGCTCGACTTCAATTTCCGCGTGCTGGCGCAGGCGCAGGATCCGTCGGTGCCGCTGCTGGAGCGGCTACGCTACCTGTGCATCTCCTGCACCAACCTCGACGAATTCTTCGAGATCCGCGCCGCCACCGTGCGCCATGCGCTGGACTTCGGCATGCCGCTGGCGGCCGACGGCATCCCGCACGCCAGCCTGCTCAAGCGCATCCATGATCGCGCCGCCGAACTGGTGCGCGAGCAGTACCGCTGCTTCTACGAGGACGTGCGCCCGGCGCTGTTCGACGCCGGCGTGCGCCTGCTCCAGCGCGAGCAGTGGTCCGAGGCGCAGAGCGCGTGGCTGCGCCAGTACTTCCTCGACGAGATCATGCCGGTGCTCTCGCCGCTGGGGCTGGATCCGTCGCATCCGTTCCCGAAGATCCTCAACAAGTCGCTGAACGTGGTCGTGGTGCTGGAAGGCCGCGACGCGTTCGGCCGCGAGGCGCACCTGGCGATCGTGCGTGCGCCGCGCTCGCTGCCGCGCATCATCCGCGTGCCCGGCGACGACGCCGCGGACGACCGCAACCACGACTACGTGTTCCTGTCGTCGATCCTGTCCGAGTTCGTGGGCGAACTGTTCCCGGGGATGAAGGTCAAGGGCGCCTACCAGTTCCGGGTCACGCGCAATTCCGAACTGATCGTCGACGAGGAAGAAGTCGAGAACCTCGCGCTCGCGCTGCGCGACGAACTGCTGGGCCGCGGTTACCTGCGCGCGGTGCGGCTGGAGATCGCCGAGCAGTGCCCGCAGGACATCGTGCATTTCCTGCTGCAGAACTTCGACCTGCCCGAGAACGCGGTGTACCGCATCAACGGCCCGGTCAACCTCAACCGCGTCGTGCAGGTGTACGACCTGGAGGGTCGCCCGGACCTCAAGTTCCCGCCGTTCCAGGCGCGCAATCCGCTGGAAGGCGAATCGGTGTTCACGCGCGTCGCCGCCGGCGACCTGCTGCTGCACCATCCGTTCGACGCGTTCTCGCCGGTGCTCGACCTCATCCGCCAGGCGGCCGAGGATCCGAACGTGCTGGCGATCAAGCAGACGCTGTATCGCGCCGGCCGCGATTCGCCGATCGTCGAACACCTGATCCAGGCCGCGCGCAACGGCAAGGACGTGACCGTGGTGGTCGAGCTGCGCGCGCGCTTCGACGAGGAAGCCAACCTGCGCCTCGCCGATCGCCTGCAGGACGCCGGCGTGCAGGTGGTCTACGGCGTGGTCGGCTACAAGACCCACGCCAAGATGCTGCTGATCGTGCGCCGCGAAGGCCGCACGCTGCGCCGCTACACGCACCTGAGCACCGGCAACTACCACGCCGGCACCTCGCGCGCCTACACCGACTTCGGCCTGATCACCGCCAATCCCGACATCGGCAGCGACGTGCAGCAGATCTTCCAGCAGATCTCCGGCCTCGCCCCGGCGATCAAGCTGCGGCGCCTGCTGCAATCGCCGTTCACGCTGCACGCCGGCGTGCTCAAGCGCATCGAACGCGAGACGACGCACGCCCTCGCGGGCAAACCGGCGCGGATCATCGCCAAGATGAACGCGCTGAACGAGCCGCAGGTGATCCGTGCGCTGTATGCCGCCTCGCAGGCGGGCGTGGAGATCGACCTGATCGTGCGCAGCGCCTGCACGCTGCGCCCGGGCCTGCCCGGCGTGTCGGAGCGCATCCGCGTGCGCTCGATCGTCGGCCGCTTCCTCGAACACAGCCGCGTGTGGTGGTTCGCCAACGACGACGCGCCGGAGCTGTTCTGCTCCAGCGCCGACTGGCTGGAGCGCAATCTCCTGCGCCGGGTGGAGACGGGGTTCCCCATCCTCGACCCCGAGCTGGCGAAGCGGGTGAAGACCGAATCGCTGGACAACTACCTGCGCGACACGCTCAACGCCTGGGAGCTGACCGCAGACGGCAGCTATCGCCGGATCGTGCCCGACGACGCGCATCCGCCGCATTCGGCGCAGGCGACGCTGCTGGGCGTGCTCGGCCTTTGACGGCATCGATCGAAACCGGGATCGCGTCGTCGATCCGACCATCGTCGAGGGTCTGAAAACGGTTCCGTTCAGGCCGGCGTGTTGGTAGTCTGCGCGGCATTCGCCGGCGTACGCGCCGGCCTGCCCCCAGAAGGCCCCCGCTTGAATCGATCCGCCGCCTCCGGCCGCGCGCCCGCCCTTCCGTTGCAGGAAGGCGCCCTGCTCGCCGCCATCGACCTCGGCTCGAACAGTTTCCACATGGTCGTCGCCCGCAACGTGCTGGGCCAGTTGCGCACCATCGACCGCCTGCGCGAGACCGTGCGCCTGGCCGATGGCCTCGACGAACGCGGCGGCCTCTCGCCCGAGGCGCGCCAGCGCGCACTGGACTGCCTGTCCCGCTTCGGCGAACGCGTCCGCGACTTCCCGCCGCACGCGGTGCGCGCGATCGCCACGAATACCGTACGCGCGCTGCGCCAGCCGCAGGTGTTCCTGTCCGAAGCCGAAGGCGCGCTCGGCCACGGCATCGAAGTGGTGTCGGGCCGCGAGGAAGCGCGCCTGATCTACCTCGGCGTGGCCCACGCGCAGCCGCCGAAGCCGGCGCAGCGCCGGCTGGTCATCGACATCGGCGGCGGCTCCACCGAATGCATCATCGGTTCCGGCTTCGACGCGATCGAACGCGAGAGCCTGCAGATCGGCTGCGTCGCCAGCACCCGCCGCTTCTTCCCGAACGGCAAACTGTCGAAGAAGCGCTGGAAGGAAGCGCTGACCGAGATCGAGGCCGAGTTCCAGCAGTTCGCGGGCCTGTACCGCGCGCTGGGCTGGCAGGAAGCGATCGGCTCGTCCGGCACGAACAAGGCGATCGGCGAGATCTGTGCGGCGATGAAACTCACCAAGGGCGGGATCACTGCAGAAGCGCTGCCGGTGGTGCGCGAGCGGCTGCTCGCCGCCGACCGCATCGACGCCATCGACCTGCCCGGCCTGCCTGAGGATCGCCGACCGATCATCGCCGGCGGCGTGCTGGTGCTGGAGGCCGCGTTCGAGACGCTGGGGCTCAAGCGCATGCTGGTCAGCAAGGCGGCGATGCGCGAAGGCGTGCTGTACGACATGATCGGCCGCGGCGGCGCCGACGATCCGCGCGACGCCTCGATCGACGCACTCATGCATCGCTACGGCATCGACCGTGCGCAGGCGCAACGGGTCGAAGACACCGCATTGCGCCTGTT
The DNA here is from genome assembly GCF_056313665.1 of Lysobacter sp. DMC104. Lineage (NCBI taxonomy): Bacteria > Pseudomonadati > Pseudomonadota > Gammaproteobacteria > Lysobacterales > Lysobacteraceae > Lysobacter > Lysobacter sp. DMC104. Next base: position 100,210 of record NZ_JBQUZW010000003.1, read on the forward strand.
CGACCAGGTCGAACCGCGCTGGAACCTCGGCGAAGACAAGCGGCGCATGCTGATGTGGGCCGCGCGCGTGCACGAACTCGGCCTCGCGATCGCGCACAGTCAGTATCACGTGCACGGCGCCTACGTGCTGGAACATTCGGACATCGCCGGCTTTTCGCGCCAGCAGCAACTGTTCCTTGCCGCGCTGGTGCGCAACCATCGCCGCAACGTCTCCAACAAGCTGCTCGAATCGCTGCCCGACCGCCTGCTGGCGCCCGCGCGCCGCTGCGCCGCGCTGCTGCGGCTGGCGGTGCTGCTACATCGTTCGCACGAGGCGGAAACCATCCCGCGGCTCGAACTGCGCTGCGGCAACGCCAGCCTCGCGCTCGCGCTGTCGCCGACCTGGCTGGAAGAACGCCCGCTGCTGCTCTCCGACCTCATGCACGAACCCGAAGGCATGGCCGGCCTCGGCATCGAGCTGCGACTCGAAGCCTGAGCGGTGATGCGACCGGCACGCGCCGGTCGCACACGCCGTCATCGCGCCGTCACGGCGGCGCCACCGTCGGTACATCCCGTCGCCACCGGCGTTTCATCGTCACCGCGCAGACTCTCCGAAACCGGAGTCCGCGCATGCGCTACGCGATCGTCACCGAAACCTGGGCCCCCGAGATCAACGGCGTCGCCCTGACCGTGCAGAGCCTGGAAGAAGGCCTGCGCGCGCGCGGACACGCGGTCGAACTGATCCGCCCGCGGCAACGCCGCGGACAGCGACCCGCGAAGCACGAACGGCTCGTCGCCGGCCTGCCGCTGCCGCGTTACCCCGGCCTGCGGTTCGGCCTGCCCGCGACGGACAAGCTCGTCGCCGCCTGGCATTTCCAGCGCCCGGACGCGATCTACGTGGCCACGGAAGGCCCGCTGGGGTGGTCGGCATTGCGCGCGGCGCGTGCACTGCGCATCCCGGTCGCGACCGGCTTCCACACCCGCTTCGACCGCTACATGCGCGACTACGGCGCACCGTTCATGGCGCCGGTGGCGCTGGCGTGGATGCGACGCTTCCACAACGCCGGGCAGGCGACGCTGGTGCCGACCGAAGCCCTGCGCGAGGAGTTGCGCGGCCTCGGGTTCGCGCACCCGACGCGGCTCGCACGCGCGGTCGACACCACGCACTTCCATCCGCACCGGCGCGACGACGCCCTGCGCGCCGCGTGGGGCCTGCGCGCGGAAGACCTCGCGGTCGTGCATGTCGGGCGCATCGCCGCGGAGAAGAACCTCGACCTCGCCGTGCGCGCGTTCCGCACCCTGCAGCGCGCGCTGCCGTCGGCACGGTTCGTCTGGGTCGGCGACGGCCCCGAACGCGCGCGACTCGAACGCGAGCACCCCGATTTCGTCTTCTGCGGCATGCAGCGCGGCGAAGCACTCGCGCGGCATTTCGCCAGCGCCGACCTGTTCCTGTTCCCCAGCCGCAGCGAGACCTACGGCAACGTCACCCTGGAAGCGATGGCCAGCGGCGTTCCGACCGTCGCCTTCGACTACGGCGCGGCGCGCGAATGCCTGCGCGACGGCGAGCATGGCGCCGCGGTGGACGATCGCGACGACCATGCCGACGACGCCTTCGTCGACGCCGCCGTGCGCATCGCCACCGATGCTGCGCTGCGCGCGCACATGCGGCTCGCCGCGCGCGACGCGGTCTCGATGCTGCGCCCCGAACGTGTCGCCGCGGACTTCGACGCGATCCTGCAACGCCTCGCCCACGCCCATGCGGAGCCGACCCATGAACCCCGTCTCGCTGCGGCATCGCCTGCGGGCGAATGAATCGCACTGGTGCCTGCGTGCCAACGCGCTGTGCGACCGGCGCACCACGCTGCGCTTCTTCGCCATCGTCAGCCGCCTCGGCGACGGCGTGTTCTGGTACGCGCTGATGGCGATGCTGGCGCTGTTCGGCGGCGTCACCGGACGCGCCGCGGCGCTGCACATGATCGTCGTCGGCGCGGTGTCGCTGGTGCTCTACAAGGCGCTGAAGGCCGGCACGCGTCGCCCGCGCCCCTGCGCCGCCGACCTGCGCATCCGCGCCCGCGTCGCGCCGCTGGACGAATTCAGTTTCCCGTCCGGCCACACGCTGCACGCGGTCGCCTTCACCGTCGTCACCCTCGCCTACGTACCCGCGCTCGCGTGGCTGTTGATTCCCTTCGCCGCGAGTGTCGCCGCCTCGCGCGTGGTGCTGGGCCTGCATTACCCGAGCGACGTGCTTGCCGCGACGGGGCTCGGCAGTGCGTTGGCGGCGGGGTCGTTGTGGGTGCGGGAGGATGTAGTGGGGTTGCTGGTGTGAGGTCGCCTCTTGGGATTTGCCTCTGTAGAGCGGCCTTCAGGCCGCTGCCACATGTTCGTGCCTTTGAATGGACAGCGGCCTGAAGGCCGCTCTACCCGTCAAGATCACGCCTCAGCGCAGCGATTCGACCAGCGCCTGCCGCAACGCCGGCACCAGTTGCCCCGCCCAATCGCGATCGTTAGCGACCTGCGCCTGCGTGCGGCTGTCGGCGAGCGCATGCGGGTCGCAGTCGGCGCAGGCCCAGCCGGACGGCGCATCGGTGATCGCGAGCACGCCGTCGGCGGGCAGGCCGACGTCCATCGGCGCATACAGCGTCGCCTCGCCGGTGTTCACGTCGAGCGCGGGGCTCCACGGCGCTTCGCTGGCGGTCACCGCCTTCGCGATGAAGGCGCGGTTCTCCAATGCGCGTGCGAGACAGCCCACGCGCACGCGGGTCGCACCGGCGGCGGTGTCGGTGCAGCTCGGCACCAGCAGCAGCCGCGCGCCGGCTTCGCACTGCGCGCGCACCGGCAGCGGGAATTCGATGTCGTAGCAGATCGCGATGCCGGCGCGCACGCCGTCGATCTCGAACACTTTCAGGGCGTCGCCGCCGTCGATGACGCCGGTCTTTTTCTCGAAACCCGTGAGCTGCAGCTTGTCCTGCCAGGCATGACCGCCGTCGGGCGTGAACAGATCGGCGCGATTGCGATGGCGTCCGCCACCGACGTCCAGCAGGAACGTGCCGGCGACGAGGTACAGCCCGTGCGTGCGCGCCAGCCCGGAGAACAGGTCGATCCATGCCGCGCGGTGGCGCTGGATCGCCGCGAGCGACGCGTGCAGGTCACCGGCGACGTCCTGGGCGAACGTCGCGCCCAGTTCCAGCGACAGGTATTCGGGCAGCACTGCGACGCGCGCCCCGAGCGCGGCGACTTCGGCGATCCAGCGCGCCTGCTTGTCGGCGAATGCGTCGAACGTGGCCGGTGCGTCGATCGGATACTTTGCGACCGCGATCTTCATGCGGGTGTCTCCTGCGCAAGCGGCCGCGTCCAGAACGTCAGCCCGTGTTCGATGTCGCCGCGATCGACTTCGTTCCAGTGCAGGCGCACGGTCATGCCCGGCTGGCGAACGTAGCCGCGCTTCGTCCAGAACGTCTCGTTGCCGCGATGGCCCGGCGGGCGGCGCGGATCGTCGTCGGCGCGATCGACGGCACAGAACGCAGTGAGATCGAAGCGGGCCAGCGCGCGCGCATGCACCTCGCGATGATCGAAGAAGGCATGACCGATGCCGCGCCCGCGATACGCCGGCAGCAGCACGGATTCGCCGAAGTAGAAGACCCGCGCCGCGTCGAGGCCGGCGGCGTCGAACGGCGCGCGGAATTCGGCGGTGTCGTCGGCCAGCGGCAGGCCGGTGGAAGCGCCGATCACCGCGTCGCCGTCGAAGGCGAGCACGAACACGCTGTCGGGCGAGGTGGCGTAGGCGTCGAGGTATTCGCGCTCGTACGCCGGATCGCCGTCGTAGAGATACGGCCAGTCGCGGAAGACGGCGATGCGCAGCGCGGCGACGGCGTCGAGGTGACGGCGCACGTCGGCGCCGGAAAAACGGCGGATGTCGAGGGCGGGGACAGTCATGCGCCGATTCTAGACGCCACACCGAGGAAACGGCGCGGCCGCCCGGGCATGGACCCGGAGCGGCCGCGTTCGCATCTCGATTCCACGCCGGTCAGCGGCCCGCGCTGTCCCGGCGTGCCAGCGTCACGCCCTGCCGCCAGTCCGCACGCACCGCGTAGTCGATGGCGAGGCCGTCGCCGGCGTAGCGGTAGTCGAAGCGGCAGAGGCCGGCCTCGGCGGCGGGATCGAGGCCATGCGCCGGCAGGCCGCGCGCACGCAGGTCCTCGATCACCATCGCCCGGGCCTGCGTCTCGACCAGCCCGCAATCCTGGCGCAGCGTCTCGCGGTACAGCGTCCAGCTGGTGATGCCCGCGGTGGCGAAGAACAGGCCGCAGAGCATCGCGACGAAGGGCCCGGACAGCGTCTTCATGGCTTGCGCTCCGCTCAGGCGGCCGGCATCGGCGGCGGCGTTTCGCGGGCCGGCGCCGCAGTGCCGCCGATGGCGTACCAGTCGACCTTGCGGGTGACCACCATGATCGCGGCCAGGATCAGGAACAGCAGGCCCGCGCCCAGCACCATCGCGTTGTCTTCCGAGATCAGCAGGCCGTAGAGCACGCCGTACAGCGTCGTCAGCATCGCGGTGAAGCCGAGGCCGCGCAGCCACGACCGCAGCACGTGGCTGACGTAGTAGCCGAGCAGACCGATGCAGGCCGCGCTGGCGGCGAGGTAGGCCTGGCCGAAGGGGATGTGCTCGGACAGCGCGACCAGCAGCAGGAAGAAGATCGCCAGCGCCAGCCCGACCAGACCGTACTGCACCGGGTGGATGCGCAGCTGCTTGATCAGTTCGAACATGAAAAAGCCGACGAAGGTCAGCAGCACGAACAGGATGCCGTACTTGGTCGCGCGGTCGGCCTGCGAGTAGATATTGACCGGATCGACCAGCGACACCGACACGACGTCGAGTCCGGTGTCGCCGCCGCCCGCGTCGCCATAGCCGATCGCACCGAGGTTGGGCAGCGTCTTGCCGCCGAGGTACTGTGCCTGCGCGTTGGTCGCGAGCGACGAGACTTCCCACTCGCCGTGGAAGCCGGCATCGCCGATCGACTGCTTGCGCGCCGTGAACGAGCCGTTGAACTGCGGGTGACGCCAAGCGGAATCCAGCACGATGCGGTTGCGTTGGGCGATCGGCGCGACCGCAAGGGTCTCGGTGCCTTCCAGCGAAAATTCGAGGGTCGTCGCGAACTTCATCACGGTGCCGGCCGCGGGCGCCATCAGCCGCGCATGCAGGCCGCTGCCGTCGCGCGCACCGAGGCCGCGCTCCAGCGCCACTTCGGCGCCATCGACGCGCAGCTTCTGCAACCCGACGAGGCCGCGCACGTCGCCGATGCCGTACATCAGCCACGGCTCGCCGATCTTCACCGGCAGCTCGGCGTTTTCATCGGCCGGGATGCGGGCCTCGAACGCGGCGGCGGTGACGTCCTTCAGCTCGTAGGTCCGCACTTCGTGCAGGCCCAGGAACTTGCTGTGTGGCGTGATCGTGCCCTTCACGTCCATCGTCTCGGGGAAGAACACCCACTGGCCCGGCTCGCCGTCCTTCTTCACCTTGCGGACGACCACGCCGTCCTTGTTCTTCTCCTCGACCTCGATCGTCGGGACGTAGGGCACCACCAGCACCGGGCCGACCAGCGACTGTGCACCGGCAGTGGTGCGGGCGACGGCGCGGACCGCCTCGTCGCGGTAGGACTGACGTTCGTCGATGGTGCCGCGGATCATCATCAGCGGGACGAGCAGCAGGATGGTCATGCCGACCACCATCAGGGTCTTGAAGAGCAGGCGCATCGTGGCCTCCGTGGTTGGGAACGGGGCCAGTCTCGGCAGGCCGCGCGGGGTCGCGATGGCGCTTGCGTGAAGCGAAGGTGAAGCCGGTCGCGTGGTAACGCCCGGACGCGGACGCTACTTTCGGTAGAGCGGCCTTCAGGCCGCTGCTTTTCGACACGCCGAAAAAAGCAGCGGCCTGGTCTTCAACAGCCGAATGGCTGGTCAGGCCGCTCTACCGACACCCGGGAACCGCCTCAGGCGATGGGCAGGCGCAGAGACGCGACCGCGCCGCCACCCTCGCGATTGCCGAGGGCGGCACTGCCGCCGTGCAGTTCGACGGCTTCGGCCACGAAGCACAGCCCCAGCCCGCTGCTGCGGCTGCCGCCCGCCGGGCGGGCCAGCGAATAGAAGCGCTCGAACGCGCGATCAAGCGCGTAGTCGGGCACGCCCGGACCGCGATCCAGCACGTCGATGACGAGGACGTCGCCCTCGCGCCGCAACCGCAGTTCGACCACGCTGCCGGGCGGCGCGAAATCCGCCGCGTTCTCCAGCAGGTTGAGCAGCGACTGCCGCAGCAGGAACGCATCGCCGGACACGCGAGCGCCGCGCGCGGCCTCGTCCTCGTCGATCTCCAGCCGCAGCGACCGCTGCGCGAACTTCGGCGCAATGCGCTCGGCCGCTTCGTCGACGATCGCGCGCAGGTCCAGCCGCTGCGGCTGTTCGATCCGCTGCCGGTGCTCCACCGCCGCCAGCGCCAGCAGCTTGTCGATCATCTCGGCCATGCGCTCGCTCTGCGCATGGATGGTGGCGACGAAGCGCGTACGGTCGGCCTCGGGCATCGCGCCTCCGGCGGATTCCAGCAGTTCGGCGCTGCCGCGGATCGCGGCCAGCGGGCTCTTCAGTTCGTGGGTCAGCGCATGCACGTACTGCTCGACGTACTGCTTGCCTTCCAGCTTCGCGCGCATGGTTTCCAGCGCGCGGCCGAGGTCGCCGAACTCGCCGGCGCTCTCCGGCGGGCTGGCGCGTTCGCCGGCGGCCACGGCGTCGGCGTAGCGGCGCAGCGCGCCGAGCTGGCGCGACAGCCACCACGCCGCCAGCAGGCCGATCGCCAGCGCCACGCCCAGCAGCACGATGCCCCAGCGCAGGATCACCTCCTGACTGCGGGCGATGAACGGCGCGATCGTCTGGTTCGGCTTGGCAACGGTGAGCACGCCGATGATGCGGTCGCCGTCGGTACCGCGCTGCTTGATCGGTGCAGCGACATGCATCACCGACGAGGTTTCGTCGTTCGGGTCGGTCTGCGTCGAGCGCGCGCCGTACTTCCCGCGCAGCGTGAGATAGACGTCGTTCCAGCGCGAATAGTCCTTGCCGACATCACGGCCGTCGGAATCGAACACGACGATGCCGCGCGCGTCGGTGACGTAGATGCGGGTGCTGACCCGCCTTTTCCTAAAGCCCCAGATGTCGGCGCCGAGGTCGCGGTCGGTCAGCGCGCGCACGTGCGCGGCGAAGCGGCCGTCGTCGATGCGGCCGGCGAGCATGTCGTCCGCCGCCTGTTCGGCGAGCAGGTTGGCGGTGTCGACCAGCGTGTCCTCCATCGCCTGGCGCACGCCGGGCTTCACTTCCTGCAGGAACACGCGGCCCAGCAGCAGCGCGGCCACCGCGACGATCAGGAAGTAGCCGAGCAGGATGCGGAGGCCGATGCGCATGCGCGTCGCTCAGCGCTCGCCGGTCTCGAGCGAATAGCCGAGGCCGCGATGGGTGCGGATCGGATCCTCGTCGGGCAGGCCGAGCGCGTCGTCGACCGCGCGCAGCTTGGCGCGCAGCGTCTTCACGTGGGTGTCGACGGTGCGGTCGCCGCTCTCCATCGCATCGGCCCACACCCGGTCCATCAGCTGCGCCCGCGACAGCACCGCGCCGGGCCGCTGCAGCAGCGCTTCGAGCAGGCCGTACTCGTAGCGGGTGAGGTCGAGCGCACGCTCCCGATAACGAATGCGCCGGCCCTCGCGGTCGATCGCGAACGTGCCGTGCGCGCGCCACGCGGACGCATCGGCCTGCGCACGGCGGCGCAGGCGTGCACGCACGCGGGCGACGAGTTCGCGCGGCGAAAAGGGTTTGACCACGTAATCGTCGGCGCCGAGTTCCAGCCCGACCACGCGGTCGATCTCGCCGTCGCGAGCGGTGAGGAAGATCACCGGCACCTCGCTGAAGGCGCGGATGGCGCGGCAGACCTCGAAGCCGGTGATGTCGGGCAGGCCGACGTCGAGCACCACCAGGTCGATGCCGCCGGCGCGCAGCCGCGGCACGGCGGCGCTGCCGAGGGCAATGTGTTCCACCGCGAAGCCCTCGGCGCGCAGCGCATAGAGCACGGTGTCGGCGATCGCGGTTTCGTCTTCGACGACGAGGAGGGTGGAGGTCGCGGCCATGGGCGCATCGCGTGGGGACGCCGGCATTGTAGGCGGTCCGCGCGGCGGGTTTGGCCTACCATGACGTCCCGACCGCCCTGCCCCGCACCTGCCGCCCGCGCATGAACTACCGCCACGCCTTCCACGCCGGCAACCATGCCGATGCGCTCAAGCACGTGCTGCTGCTGGCGCTGTGCGACGCCCTGACCGTGAAGCCGGGGCCGCTGTTCGCGCTGGATACCCACGCCGGCGCCGGCGTGTACGCGCTGGGCGACGACGCCGCGCAGCGCACCGGCGAGGCCGAAGGCGGCCTGCTGCGACTGCTGACCACGCCGCCGGCCGATCCCGCGGTGGCGCGCTACCTCGACGCCGTCCACGCCTGCCGCGCCGCCTGCGGCGAGGACGCCTGCCCGGGCTCGCCGTGGCTGCTCGCGCATGCGCTGCGCGCGCAGGACCGGATCGCCTGCTGCGAATTGCGCGAGGACGACGCGGCGCTGCTCAAGCGCGCGCTGGGCAGCGACGCCCGCGTCGGCGTGCACGTGCGCGACGGCTACGCGGCGATGCGCGCGCTGCTGCCGCCGAAGGTCGACGGGCAGAAATTCGGCCGCGGGCTGGTGTTGATCGATCCGCCCTACGAAGCGCAGTTGGCGGAATTCGACATCGCGCTGGCGGCGATCCGCGATGCGCTCGCGCGCTGGCCGCAGGTCGTGATCGCGCTGTGGTATCCGATCAAGGTCGGCGCCGCGCTGCAGCCGTTCCGGCGCGCGGTCGCGGCGCTGGACGCGAAATCCGCGCTGCTGTGCGAGCTGTGCGTTCGCCCGGACGATTCGCCGCTGCGCATGAACGGCAGCGGGCTGGTGGTGCTCAACGCGCCCTGGAAGTTCGATGCGACCGCGCGTGCCGCCTGCGAAGCCCTGCGTGACGCGCTGGGCGAGGCCGGCGCCAGCGCGCGCACCGAGTGGCTGCGCGCGCCGGCCTGAGCGGCCGGATGCCGGAACGATCGACCGAGGTCAGTCCTGGCCCTTGTTGTCCGGCTCGAAGAAGCTCCAGCGGATTTCGGGGAAGCGCTGCTTCACCGCGCGCTCGACCGTGTTGATGCGCTCGATCAGATCGTCCGCGCTGCTGGCCGGCGCCATCCGCGCCTGCACCGACAGCATCACCTCGTTGCCCAGCTGCAGCGTGATCAGGCTGATCACCCCGGCCACTTCCGGACGGGCGGCGATGAAGCCGCGCAGTTCCTGTTCGCGATCGGGGTCCATGCTCTGGCCGATCAGCAGCGCCTTCACCTCGATCGCCACGAACACCGCCACCACCACCAGCAGCAGGCCGATGGCCAGCGTGCCCAACGCGTCCCAGAGGGGATCGCCGGTGACCACGGTCAGCATCACCGCCGCCAGCGCCAGCGCCAGACCGATCAGCGCGGCGAGGTCCTCGCCGAAGATCACCACGAGCTCCGCCTGGCGACTCTCGCGGAACCACTGCCACAGCGAGCGATCGCCGCGGGCCTTCTTCACTTCCTGCAGGCAGGCGCGCATCGACATGCCTTCGGCGACCAGACCGAACACCAGCACGCCGGCCGCCCACCACCACTGCCGCAGGGGCTCGGGGTGGCGCAGCTTGTGCAGGCCTTCGTACAGCGAATACATGCCGCCGACGCTGAACAGCATCAGCGCGACGAGGAACGACCAGAAGTAGATCGCCTTGCCGTAGCCCAGCGGATAGTCCGCGGAAGGCGCGCGGCGGGACTGCTTCATGCCCAGCATCAGCAGCAGCTGGTTGCCGCAGTCGGCCAGCGAGTGCACGGTCTCGGCCAGCATCGCGCCGGAACCGGTGAAGAACGCCGCCACGCCCTTGGAACAGGCGATCGCGAAGTTGGCGCCGAGGGCGAAGAGGATGGCACGGGTGGAGTCGCCGCCGGCGGACATCGGGGGGGTTCCTTGACTGGATGCGAAACGACAAGTTTAACAGGCACTTGCGGGCGAGGACGCAGGTCGCCCGGCCGTCCCGTGCGCTTCGCCCGGTGTCCGACGACTGGCGCTTTCCGTCATTCCCGCTGTGCGAAGATGCGTCGGTGAAGCGCGACCGCCTCCCGCCCTGGCACGAGTACAAGCAGCTGCTCGACGGCCGCGAGCTGTTGATCCGGCCGATCCGGCCCGAGGACGCCGAGCCCCTGCGCGCCGGTTTCACCCTGCTGCGTCCGGACGAGGTCCGCCAGCGCTTCCTCTACGCGATCAAGGAACTCACCCCCGAGACCGCCGCCCGCCTGACCCGGCCGGATCCGGAGCGCGAGTTCGCCCTCGTCGCGGCCGAGCCCCTGCCGCCCGGCCAGGCGCTGATCGGCGCGGTCGCCCGGGTCGCCATCGCCCCGGGCACCCGCGACGCCGAGTTCGCGATCCTCGTCAGCCACTTCATCGCCGGCATGGGCCTGGGCCGCCTGCTGATGCTGCGGCTGGTGCGCTGGGCGCGGCGCAAGCAACTGCGGAGGCTGTACGGCGAGGTGCTGGAGCACAACACCGCGATGCTGGGGCTGGCGCACTCGCTGGGCTTCCACCGCGAGACCGCCGACACGCCGGGGCTGGTGCGGGTGGTGCTGGAGCTGCAAACCGCCCCAGCCGGGCGCGCCGATCCCCGCGACGATCGACCGTGACGACGGCTGCCGGCGGATCGCTGCGTGCAGCCTGCGCGGGATGACGCGTCCTCCCCGCACGGCTACCCTGTCCGCCCCCGTCCTGCGCCCAGACCGTATCGATGACCGCATCGATGGATGCCTTTGCCGTTTCGCTGTTGCCACGTGCAGGCCAGACCCGCGCGTGGTGGCGCATGCCCGCCAGCGCCAGCGCACTCGCCTGGACGATCGCCCGCGTCGCCCGCACGCACGCAGGACCGCTGCTGGCCGTCGCCCGCGACAACCAGTCGGCGCACCAGCTCGAACAGGACCTGCGCACGCTGATCGGCGCCGACGAAACGCTGCCGGTGCTGTTGTTCCCCGACTGGGAAACCCTGCCCTACGACCGCTTCAGCCCCCACCCGGACATCGTCTCGCAGCGCCTGTCCGCCCTGCACCGGCTGCCGACGCTGAAGCGCGGCGTGGTGGTGGTGCCGGTGCAGACGCTGATGCAGCGACTGGCGCCACCTTCGCACGTGGTCGGCGGCAGTTTCGACGTGAAGGTCGGCCAGCGACTGGACCTCGACGCCGAGAAACGCCGGCTCGAAGGCGCCGGCTACCGCAACGTGCCGCAGGTGTTCGATCCCGGCGATTTCGCGGTGCGCGGCGGCCTGCTCGACGTCTACCCGATGGGCGCCGACGAGCCCTACCGCATCGAACTGCTCGACGACGAGATCGAATCGATCCGCGCCTTCGATCCGGAGTCGCAGCGCTCGCTGGACCGGTACGCGTCGGTGCAGATGCTGCCAGGCCGCGAGGTGCCGCTGGAGGGCGACGCGCTGCGCCGCGCGCTGGACGCACTGCGCGACCGTTTCGACATCGACACCCGCCGCAGCGCGCTGTTCCAGGACCTGAAGGCCGGGCTGGCGCCGGCGGGCATCGAGTACTACCTGCCGCTGTTCTTCACGCAGACCGCGACGCTGTTCGACTACCTCGACGCCGAAGCGCTGCCGCTGCTCGGCGACGGCGTGCAGGAAGCGGCCGACCACTTCTGGCGCAGCACCGGCGAGCGCTACGAGCAGCGCCGGCACGACATCGAACATCCGCTGCTGCCGCCGGACGACCTGTACCTGCCGCCGGACGCGCTGCGCGAACGCCTGAACCGCGGTCGCCGCATCGAGGTCTGCGGCGACGCGCATCCGCGTCGCGACGACGCGCTGCCGCTCGGCGTGCAGCCCGCGCCCGACCTGCCGCTGATGATGAAGGACGCCGCGCCCGCGGCCGCACTGCAGTCGCTGCTGGACGCATATCCGGGCCGCGTGCTGATCGCCGCGGACTCCGCCGGGCGACGCGAGGCGTTGCTCGACACGCTGCACAGCGGCGGCCTGAAGCCGCAGGTGATCGCCGGCTTCCCCGACTTCCTCGCACCGACCGTCGCCGGCGCGACGCTGTGCATCGCGGTGGCGCCGCTGGACAACGGCTTCGGCGTCGACGGCGACACCGCGAACGCCACGCCGTGGCTGGTCGTCACCGAACGCCAGCTGTTCCCCGAGCGCGCCGCCCAGCCGCGTCGTCGCCGCCGTGCGGGACGCGAGCCCGAAGCGATCATCCGCGACCTAGGCGAACTCGCCGAAGGTGCGCCGGTCGTCCACGAGGACCACGGTGTCGGCCGCTACCGCGGGTTGATCACGCTGTCGGCCGGCGGCCAGACCGGCGAATACCTCGACATCGAATACGCCAAGGGCGACCGGCTGTACGTGCCGGTGACGCAGCTGCACCTCGTCAGCCGCTACAGCGGCGCCTCGCCCGACACCGCGCCGCTGCATTCGCTGGGCGGCGAAGCGTGGACCAAGGCGAAGAAGAAGGCCGCGGAGAAGGTTCGCGACGTCGCCGCGGAGCTGCTCGAAATCCAGGCCAAGCGCCACGCCCGCGCCGGCCTCGCGCTCGACGTCGACCGCGGCGTGTACGAACCGTTCGCGGCGACGTTCCCGTTCGAGGAAACGCCCGACCAGCTCGCCGCGATCGAAGCGGTGTTGCGCGACCTGTCCTCGTCGCGGCCGATGGACCGCGTGGTGTGCGGCGACGTCGGCTTCGGCAAGACCGAGGTCGCGGTGCGCGCCGCGTTCGCCGCGGCGATGGCCGGCAAGCAGGTCGCGGTGCTGGTGCCGACCACGCTGCTGGCCGAACAGCACTACCGCAACTTCCGCGATCGCTTCGCCGACTGGCCGCTCAAGGTCGAGGTGCTGTCGCGCTTCAAGTCGACGAAAGAGATCAAGGCCGAACTGGAGAAGGTCGCCGACGGCCGCATCGACGTCATCGTCGGCACCCATCGCCTGCTGCAGTCCGACGTGAAGTTCAAGGATCTCGGCCTGGTCATCGTCGACGAGGAGCAGCGTTTCGGCGTGCGCCAGAAGGAAGCGCTGAAAGCGCTGCGCGCCGACGTGCACCTGCTGACGCTGACCGCGACACCGATCCCGCGCACGCTCAACATGGCGATGACCGGCCTGCGCGACCTGTCGATCATCGCGACGCCGCCGGCGCACCGGCTCGCGGTGCAGACCTTCGTCGTGCCGTGGGACGACGCGCAGCTGCGCGAGGCGTTCCAGCGCGAACTGGCGCGCGGCGGCCAGGTGTATTTCCTGCACAACGATGTCGAGAGCATCGGCCGCATGCAGCGCGAACTCGAAACGCTGGTGCCCGAGGCGCGCATCGGCATCGCCCACGGCCAGATGCCGGAGCGCGAGCTGGAAAAGGTGATGCTCGACTTCCACAAGCAGCGCTTCAACGTGCTGCTGTGCTCGACGATCATCGAGTCCGGCATCGATATCCCGAACGCCAACACCATCGTCATCAACCGCGCCGACAAGTTCGGCCTGGCGCAGTTGCACCAGTTGCGCGGCCGCGTCGGCCGTTCGCACCACCGCGCCTACGCCTATCTCGTGATCCCCGACGGACGCAACATCACCGACGACGCGCGCCGGCGCCTCGATGCCATCGCGTCGATGGACGAACTCGGCGCCGGCTTCACGCTGTCGACGCACGACCTCGAGATTCGCGGCGCCGGCGAGCTGCTGGGCGAGGACCAGAGTGGGCAGATGGCCGAGATCGGCTTCTCGCTGTACACCGAACTGCTGGAGCGCGCGGTGCGCAGCATCCGCCAGGGCAAGCTGCCGGGCGTCGACGCGCTCGGCCTGGAGCTGGACGAACAGCGCGGCGCCGAGGTCGAACTCAATGCGCCGGCGCTGATCCCGGAGGACTACCTGCCCGACGTGCATGCGCGCCTGACGCTGTACAAGCGCATCAGCAGCGCGCGCGATCCCGAACGCCTGCGCGAATTGCAGGTCGAGATGATCGATCGCTTCGGGCTGCTGCCCGACCCGGCGAAGCTGCTGTTCGCCGTCGCCGAACTGAAGCTGTCGGCGACCGCGCTGGGCATCCGCAAGTTCGACCTCGGTCCCGCCGGCGGACGCATCCAGTTCGTCGAGAAGCCGTCGGTCGACCCGATGTCGGTGATCCGCCTGATCCAGGGCCAGCCGAAGCACTACCGCATGGACGGCCCGGACAAGCTGCGCATCACGCTGGATCTGCCAGATCCCGCCGAACGCATCCGCGCGGCGCGCGGCCTGCTCACCACGCTGGCGCCGGCCTCATGAAGCGACGGACACTGCCCTGCGTGATGATGGCGGCATTCGCATCGATCGCGGGGTGCGCGACCTCGCATGTCGCGACGAGCGATGCACCTGCCGCATCGCAGGCCACGCTGGCGTTCGTGCTGGTCCGGCATGCCGAAAAGGCGACCGACGATCCGAAGGATCCGTCGCTCAGCGACGTCGGGCGTGCGCGGGCCGCACGGCTCGCGGCCTCCTTCGATGGCGTGCCGGTGACGGCCGTCTACGCCACCGGCTATCGGCGCACGCAGGCCACGGCGCAGCCGACGGCGGAAGCGCACGGCGTGCCCGTACGCACCTACGAGGCAGGCATGCCGGCCGACGCCTTCGCGGCCACGCTGCGGGCGACGCATGCGTCGGGCACGTTGCTGGTCATCGGCCACAGCAACACCGTGCCGGCGATCGCGTCGGCGTTGTGCGTCTGTACGGTCGCGCCCATGCGCGAGGACGAATTCGATCGCCGCATCGAGATCCGCATCGCGGCGGATGGCACCGCGACGCTCGAGGAAAGTCGTTACTGAACGGAAAAGGCCCGGCAATGCCGGGCCTTTCGTCGATCGAACCGCTTCGGACTGCGCCGGTCAGCCTGCGCCGGCGAGACCCAGCGAACGGCTCGGGTCGAAGTCGATGCCGGTGATGTAGCGCTTGCCGGCATGCGCCTTGATGTGCACGACGATGTCGATCGTCAGCATCAGCAGGCGCTTGATGACCGAGAACTCCAGGCCCGAACCTTCGTTCGAGGCCTTCACCATCAGCGCCAGCTGGTCCCAGGTCTGCGCCGTGCTGCCGGCGTGGCAGCTGGTGATCGAACCCGGGTGGCCCGACGCGCAGTTTCGGATGAAGTAGAACGCTTCGTCGCCGCGCAACTCGGCCAGGATGATGCGGTCGGGCTTCATGCGGAGGCAGGCCTCCATGCAGCTCTTCGCAGTGACGTTGCTCGCGCTCTGGCCGCCCTTCGAGTACAGCAGGTGCACGATGTTCGGCTGGTCGATGAAGAGTTCGCGGGCGTCCTCGATCGTGACCAAGCGCTCTTCGTGCGGGATATGGCCCACCAGCGACTTCATGAAGGTCGTCTTGCCGCTGCCGGTGGCGCCGGCGACGACGATGTTCTTCTTGTACAGCACCGCCTTCTTGAAGAAGTCGGCGTAGTTGCGCTCCGCACGCAGCGCCAGCAGTTCCTTGTCGAGGTCGCTGACTTCCGGCGCACCTTCGAGGATCTGCTTGAAGAAGCCGCTGTCCACGTAGTTCTGCAGCGTGAAGGTGCGCTTGGCCGGGAGTCGGATCGTGATCGAGACCTTGCCCGAATCGCAGGCCGGCGGAATCACGAACTGCGCACGCTGACCGGTCGGGAAGGTCAGCGACACCACGGGGTCGACGTCGGTGATGCGCTGGCCGGTGTTGCTCTCGTTCACCACCGCGGTGCAGAACTGGCGGGCACGCTCGAAGGTCAGCGACGGGACCTCGATGTGCTTCCAGCCCGAGGTGGTTTCGAGATACAGCTCCCCCGGACGGTTGATGCAGATTTCGGTCACTTCCGGCGAGGACATGTACTCGAGGATGCCGAGCACGCTGTACTGGTATTCCAGGAAGTCATTGGAGACGTTGGCGATCGGTGAGTTGTCGATGTCCATGGGGCTGCGGTCGGCTTGCGGTGGCGGCGGTACCGGCGATGCCGGTCGGGAAGGAACGCGGAAGCGGGAACGAAGTGGAGCCTGTCAGGATACGGGGCCTGCACCACCGAAGCGACGCGAATCCCGGAAACGACGACGCGGCGCCAGACGTGTCCGTGGACACGCCCCGCGCCGCGCCGGACCGCCATCAGCGGTGGATCACGCCGGAGAAATCGACGTCCTGGGCGACGTAGATGTTCAGGATGGTGCCCTGGTTGATGGTCACCGTGGCCGGACGCGCCAGCGCCTTGCTGAGCGCCTGGTTGGCCAGGCGTTCCATCGTCTTCGCCGTGTTGCTGTCGAACGGCTGGGTGACGATGTTGCCGCCGGTGGTCACCGAATCGGTGGAGGGACCATGCTCCGCGGCCTCGTACTTGAAGAGGTCGCTGATCAGGCTGATCATCAGCGCCGAGCTCATCTTGCTGGCCCAGTGCGCGTTGTAGTCGCCCGGATGGCCGGCACCGCCGAGGTTGTCGACGCCCGGACCTTCCAGCGTCACGTCCAAGCCGTTCGGCGTGGTGATGCGATCCCACAGCACCGCGACGCGCGGGCCCTTGGGCTCGCCCTGGTAGCGACCGAGCGCCTTCGAACCCTTCGGCAGCAGCAGCTTGCGGCCGTTGATCGAGTAGACCGGCTCGGTGACGATGCAGGACGTGAAGCCGTCGACGTCGGTGATGATCCGGGTCTCGAGCACGCAGCGGATGTAGGTGCCGCGGACCAGCAGCGTGTCGGGGTTGCGCTGGTACTGCGCGATGCTGACCTTGTTGCCGCCGTCACGCGACGAGGCCGCACCGGCGTCCGCACCCGCGGTGCCGTTCTGCTGCGCGGTGGCGCTGCGCAGGTTGTCGAGCATCGCGTTGAGGACCGGGTCGTTCGGCTGGCCGGTACCCGGCGCACCGCCGCGGCCGCTGTCGGTCATGCCCATGCGGCGCTCGGCAAGCGTCGGGCCCTGCGGGACCGGCGGACCGAAGTCGCGGTCATTGTTGTTGCCGCGATCGTTCCCGCGATTGTTGTTGTTCGCGGCGCGGGCGGGCTCTTCCGGCGGAAGCGGCGGCAGCTCCTGGACCGGCACCGGCTGCGGTTCGGGCTGGACGTCCGCGAAATCCGGACCGTTCGGCGAACCCGCACCCTTCGGCAGGTCGGGGATGACGACCTTTTCTTCCTTCGGCTTCTTGACCTCGTCTTCCTTCTTGGAAGTCGCGTTCTTCAGCACGACGAGCGTCATCAGGATGAGCAGCACCACGATGCCGCCCAGCATCATGATCATCTTGCGGTTGATGCGCTGCGATTCGGCCGCCTTCAGCTGCGGCGCACCGGCGTCGAGGTCGGGCTGCTGCGCCTGCGTCTGCTGCGCGGAGTAATAGGGATTGCTCCCCTGCGCGTTGGGATCGTAGCCCTGGCCGTACGGGTCGCCAGAGGGGTAGTCGCCGGACTGTCCCGGCGGATTCGGCGGGAAATTCTGGTTCACTTTTGCTTGTTCCTACGCAGACCGACGACGTTCTTCCCGTGACGGATGACCAGGAAGGGATAAGTGCCATGGACGACGAGGGTGTTGTCCTCGACCGTGGTGTTGACCAGGAAGTCCTCGCCACCCTCGCGGTCGCGCCCATACACCGACGGGAAATCGCCCGACGGGAAGCGGTTGACGTTGTTGAAACGGATGTAGGTGAACTGGCCGTCGTCGTACACGTTCACCGGGATCAGCCACTTGTTCTTGGTCCGGGTGGAGAACGAATAGTCGAAGTAGTACGTCCTGGTCTTGTCCAGCTCCGTGTCGATCTCGCTCTGGCGGGGCTTCGGCGCACCCTTGGCCTCGGCCGCCGCTGCCGCGTTGAACACGGTGCTGTTGCCGTAGATGAAGGTGATCTTGTAGTTGACGCCGGCACGCTTGGCCTGCTCCAGCGCCGTCCAGTCGGTCGCCACCACCTTGAGTTCGAACAGGTAGGAATGCGTCGCCGTGCGCACCATCATGTTGGTGTCGACGTCGGTGTTCTTCGGCTTCAGGTAGAACACGTTGTCGCGACGGTTGAGCTCCCAGCCCGAGTTGAAGCCCGTGCTGTAGTCGAGGATTTCCTCGCTGGGACTCAGCTCGATCTGGGTGGTGATGCCCAGACCGGTACGGACCTCGTAGATGCGGTCCGGCTCGTATTCGTACTCGACGATGGCTTGCGCGAACGCCGGCCGCACCAGCGCCACCGACGCCAGCACGCACAGCAGGACCGCATAGCAAGAGCGATGCAAGCGACTCATCTGTTGCCTACTCCATTGACTTGATTGGGGGCCTGCGCGGCCGGAACCTGTTGCGGGACGGCCGGGGCGGCACCGGCGGGGTACTGCGGCTGCGGCGCGGCGGGGTTGCCGAAATCGGGCGCCGACGGGTAGACCTGGCCCTGACCAGCCGGGACCTGACCCGGCTGGCCCGGGACGGGCTGACCCGGGATCGCCTGGCCCGGCACCGGCTGGCCGGGGATCGGCTGACCGGGAATGGCCTGGCCCGGATACGGCTGGCCCGGATACGGCTGCTGCGGATAGCCGGCAGGCACCTGCGGCTGGGCGGACACGGGGTTCTCGACCGGCGGAGAGGCGGCGTAGTCGGTGTCGACGGTGTACTCGGTCACCTGGAAGCCCAGCGGGTTGTTCCACCGCTGCTTGTCGTCCATCGACAGGTTCGGCTTGTAGGTGTATTCGAGGCGCGCGATCTTGCTGTCGATCGGCTTGGTGTCGCCGGTCTTCTTGTCGTACTCGACGCGCTGGAAGCGGACCGTGGCGCTGTTGCGGGCGTTGTCACCCGACCCCTTGCGATCCAGCTGGATGCTGAGGATCTTCACGCGGACGGCGCGTTCCTTGCCGTACTTCTTGAACGGGCTGTCGGGGTTGTTGCCAGCGTGGATGGCGGCATAGCCGTTGCGCACGTTCGGCGCGGACAGCACGTTCACCAGATCCCAGTCACGCAGGTTCATCATGGCCACGTCGAACGACTCGCGGGCAATGATGTACTGGGCGACGTTGCTGCGACCCAGCGCTTCGCTCTGGGTGATGCTGTTGGGGCTGTTGAAGTCGCCGCGCAGGGTGGCGACGGTGGCCTGTCCGGTGAAGGCGTCGGCCATGATCAGGTAGGGCACTTCCTTCTTGAGCGGAAGGATGTAGATGAACCCGCCGACCATCGTGATCACGATGGCCAGGCAGGTCCAGGCGATCATCCACGCGCGCTTTTCACTGCGCCGGGCGAGGTCGGCGATGCTGACCTCGAAGTTGACGCCTTTCGCGACCGAGTTGTCGATCTGCGGCGATTCTTTTTTCTTGCCGAGCATTCTGAAGCCTGTAGTCCCGAATGGATTGGAAAGGGTCCGGTCCCGGCGAACGGCGCGCGTGCGCCGCCGCCGGCGCGCATCAGGGCGCGGAACTCCCGCCGGCATCGCCGGAGGCGATGCGCACGACGATCTCGTTGCCGCTCACGCCGATCGACACCTGCTGGGCAGCGTAGGCGGCGTTGAGCTGGGACACGGCCTCCTGCAGGCTCGGGGTGCGGACGTCCGCGACCGCCGAGTACAGGGTGTAGTCCATCGGATGACGGTAGGTGAGCGTCATGTGCGAATCGTCCGCCCAGCGCTCGAGCATGTTCTTGAGCGTGCGATCCATCGGGGAGGCGTAGTAGAGATAGGTGTCCTGCAGCGGGATCGCCTGGGTCTCTTCCGCGAAACGGTTGACGGTCTTCCAGCGACCGCCGAAGTCCGGGGCCGGGCGCGTGGCGCAGCTGGAAAGGGCCACCGCGCAGAGCGCGGCGAACAGGAGCTTGGTCAGGATCGAGATTCGAGATTTCACACGCCACCCGGGAAAAGATCGGAGAAATTGAGTGAAACACAGGATGGAACGGGAACCCCACCCGTCCGACGCGCGGACGGCTGGAACGCAGGCACGGAACGGGTCCGCGCACGGGAGCCGACCAGAGGCACCACGGGCGGAACTTCGACGGGCAAATGGCACCGGACACGGTACGACCGGGTGCGGGTAGGCGGATTCCCTGTTGTCACGACAGATCAGGCCCCCTCCTCGCACCGATCATCGCCGCCGGTCGTTCCCTAGTGTCGCGAACTGCTGCGGCGTCCTTCTGCTCATCCCAGTGTGCTCCCCCGCACCCCGCGACCTGCGGACCGGGGTCCACGGGGCGGCAGGCTGGAACGCATCCTTGGCTGCGTCGGGGGAACATAGCCCGTTCCCACGTGATTGGTCAAGAAATCCCTGTGCAGTCGACGCCGTTCCCGGCATCAGCCGGCGCCACGGGCATGTGCATCATGCAAACGCGACGGGAAACCCGCGCTTCGCGCTTGCATTCGTCATCGAGAGCGTGAACTGCCGCACATTCCCGGCCGACGTCAGGTCGCGGGACGCAGCCGTCCCTCGTGAAGCTCCAGGACGCGATCCAGTCGCGATGCCAGGGCACGGTCATGGGTGACCAGGACCAGGCTGGTGCCCTGCTCGCGATTGAGCCCGAGCATCAGGTCGAACACGGTGGCCGCGGTCTTCTCGTCGAGGTTGCCGGTGGGCTCGTCGCCGAGCACGCAGGCAGGCCGGTTGACCAGCGCACGGGCCACGGCGGCACGCTGGCGTTCACCACCGGACAGCTCGCCCGGCTTGTGTTCCAGCCGATGGCCCAGACCGACCGATTCGAGCAGCCTGCGGGCGCGCCCCCCGGCCTCGGCCACCGAGGTCCCGTTGAGCAGCACCGGCAGCATCACGTTCTCCAGCGCGGTGAACTCGGGCAGCAGGTGGTGGAACTGGTAGACGAAGCCCAGCGCGCGATTGCGCAGGCGGCCGCGATCGGCATCGGAAAGGTCGCTCATGCGCTGGCCGGCGACGTAGACCTCGCCCCGGGTCGGCCGGTCGAGGCCGCCAAGCAGGTGGAGCAGCGTGCTCTTGCCGGCGCCGGACGCACCGACGATCGCGACCGTCTCGCCCGACGCCACCGTCAGTTGCAGCCCCTCGAAGACCGGCGTGTGCAGCCGGCCCTCGGCGTAGGTCATCGCGAGGTCCTCGCAGCGGATCACCGCGTCCCGCGTCGTCGGCTCATTCATAGCGCAGCGCCTCCGCCGGCGCGGTGCGGGCCGCGCGCCACGCGGGGTACAGCGTGGCGAGGAAAGCCATGGTGAGCGCCACCAGCGCGATCACGGTGACATCGAACGCGCGCAGCTCGGTGGGCAGGCCGGTGATGTAGTAAACGTCCTCGGGCAGCAGCTCGACATGGAAGGCGTTCTCGATCGCTTCGAGGATGTACTGCAGGTTGAGCGTGAGCAGGATGCCGCCGATCACGCCGGAGACGGTGCCGATGATGCCGATCATCGAGCCCTGCACCATGAACACCTGCATCACCCCGCCCGGCGTCAGCCCGAGCGTGCGCAGGATCGCGATGTCGGCCTGCTTGTCGGTGACCAGCATCACCTGCGAATTCACCAGGGTGAAGGCACCCATCAGGATGATCAGCGACAGCAGGATCGCCATCATCGTCTTCTCCAGCTTCAGCGCGCGGAACATGTTGGCGTTCTCGTGCGACCAGTCGCTGACGCGGAAGGTCTCGTTCATGCGCGCGGCGAGCCGGCGCGCCAGTTCGCGCGAGACGTCCCAGGCCTGGTCCATGTCGTGCAAGCGCAGGCGCACGCCCGTGACGCCGTCGCCCATGCGCAGCAGGCGCTGGGCGTCGGCGATGTGCACGACGGCGAGGTTGCGGTCGAATTCCTGGTGCCCGGCCTCGAACAGGCCGGTGACCTTGAAGCGCTTGGTCTGCACCATCGCGCCCAGCGGCGTGCTCTGGAATTCCGGGGTGTAGACGATCACCGAATCGCCGACGCCGACGCCCAGCCACAGCGCCAGCTCGCGGCCGAGGACGATGTTGTACTCGCCCGGCACCAGCGATTTCAGCGAGGTGCCGTCGACCATCTTCTTCGCCAGCACCGACACCTGTCCTTCCGCTGCCGGGTCGACGCCGCGCAACAGTGCGCCCTCTTCCTGCGGGCCCTGCAGCATCACCGGGCGTTCGATGTACGGCGCCGCACCGGCGACGCGCGGGTCGCGCTTCGCTTCGCTCACGGCTTCGGCCCAGCCCTGCAGTGGCTGGCCGTCGGCGCTGATCGTGGCATGCGCGGCCATCTGCAGCATGCGGTCGCGGATCTCGCGCTGGAAGCCGCTCATCACCGCAAGCGTCGTGATCAGCGCGGCCACGCCGAGCGCGATGCCCAGCATCGAGGCCAGCGAGATGAAGGAGATGAAGCCGTTGCGGCGCTTGGCGCGGAGATAGCGCAGGCCGATGGCGACGGACAGGGGTTTGAACATGGCGACCCGCGGGCTGAATCCGGCTATGGTGCCATCCGCCCTGCCCGGCGCCCAGCATCGATCCGGTCCGCGGCCAGTCGCAGTTCACGACGCCCGGTGGCGTCCAGCGTGTCGGGCCAGAAACTGCCACGGGCGATCCGGCCCGACGCCTCGCGCCAGGCGACGAAGGCCAGCGGTCCGCGCCAGGCGACGCGCAGGTCGCTCACGGCGTCGCCATCGACCGTGGCGTGGCCATCGCCATCGACCACGATCAGGCGCACCGGCCGTTGCGCCTCGGAACGGGCCCGCCACAGCCCGGTCGCGCATGCGGCGAATGCCAGCGGCCAGGCGAAGGCGCGCGGCATCTCCGAGGCGAGCACCGCCATCGGCGCAAGCGCCGACAGCGCGAGCAGCGCGGCGACCGGCCAGCGCGAAGCGCGCAGCTCAAACCGGGAGGGCGCGGATGCGTTCGACGAGCGCATGCAGCTCGGTGTCGTCGGGCGTCTCGTAGCCGAGGAACCAGCGCCACAGGCGATCGTCCTCGCAGGCGAGCAGCCGCTCGAAGGTCTGGCGCTCGTCGGCGGATGCGTCGCCCCAGACGCGATCGAGATAGCGCAGGCACAACTGGTCGAGCTCGCGCATGCCGCGGCGGCAGCGCCAGCGCAGGCGCTGGCGTTCGGCGTCGTCGGTTGCGGTGCTCATGGCGCGACCAGCCCGTAGCCGAGCACGCACCACAGTGCGAACAGCACGAACACGCCGGCCGCGAACGCGCGGAACCGGTGCATCACGCGGTTGTAGCTGCACTGGATGACGCTGTGGACGATGCGCGTGGCGACGTAGGCCCACGCCAGGCCCAGCACCAGCGGCCCCGTCTGCCCGGTGATCGCCGCCACCGCCAGCGCGAAGTAGAACAGCACCGGCATCTCGAACAGGTTGCGGAAGTTGTCCGCCGGCGCGACGTCGGCGTAGAGCGCCGCGGCCTGCTGCGAGGTCGCGACCTGCTGCGGACGAACGCGGTCGCGCTTCATCTGCGCGACGCGGCGCCGGAACATCACGATCAGGACGACGAAGGTCAGCGCGACCATCGCGAGGCCGGGCAGGAGGACGGTGGTGCTGGCGCCTTGGGCGATCATGAGTGAGACGATCAGGGGTCAGAAGCTGTGGACGCAGTGGTCCTGGTCCACCTCGACCCTGCCCTCGCGCCGGGTGAAGGCCGAGCAGGCCCTCGGGGAGGCGTCTTTCTCGCACGTCGCCGCGATGCGCTCCAGCAGCGAGCGATCCTGCGCCAGTGCATCGCAGAACGTGCCGCTGAAGACCGCCGAGACCGTCTCCTCGCTGGCATGCGGACGCAGGAAATCGCCGCTGACGTAGTCGGCGACGTCGGTGTCGCCGACCTCCGGGATCGAGGCGCAGGCGCGGATCGCCGCCTGCCCCTCCGCCGCGTGGACGCAGGCGACCAGCGCACGCCCGGCGTCGCTGGCGTAGAACGCTTCCGCCCGGCCCAGCACGTCGTCGGGAATGGTGCGCGCCATCAGCGGCAGCCAGCCGTCACGGGAGCGGGACCACACGACCAGGCGCATGGTGTCGGCGATGAGCCGGGTGGCGGGGTCCTCGGACGCGGGATCGGCGATGCTCAGCATCGTGGTGTCGTAGATCTTCGGGAACTGCGACACGTCGACCAGCGCTTCGATCCGGTGCAGCCGCTGCGGATCGACGGGCTCCGGCGGAGCCGCTTCCTTCACCGGCTCCGCATGCGCGAGCGACGACGCCGCCGCGCACAGGACGAGCGCGGCCAGCCATGCGACACGCGCGGGCGCCCCGCCCCGGCCGATCACACCTGCCGCGCCAGCATCAGCCGCTTGATCTCGCCGATCGCCTGCGCGGGGTTCAGGCCCTTCGGGCAGGTCCGCGCGCAGTTCATGATCGTGTGGCAGCGATACAGCTTGAACGGGTCTTCCAGATCGTCGAGGCGCGCACCGGTGTCCTCGTCGCGGCTGTCGATGATCCAGCGGTAGGCCTGGAGCAGGATCGCCGGACCGAGGTATCGGTCGCCGTTCCACCAGTAGCTCGGGCAGCTGGTGCTGCAGCAGGCGCAGAGGATGCACTCGTACAGGCCGTCGAGCTTGGCACGGTCTTCCTTCGACTGCAGGCGCTCGCGATCCGGCGGTGCTGGGGTCTGCGTGCGCAGCCACGGGCGGATCGACGCGTACTGCGCGTAGAAGTGGGTGAGGTCCGGCACCAGGTCCTTGATCACCGGCATGTGCGGCAGCGGGTAGATCGGAACCTCCTTGCCGCCGCAGTCGTCGATCGCCTTGGTGCAGGCCAGCGTGTTGGTGCCGTCGATGTTCATCGCGCACGAACCGCAGATGCCCTCGCGGCAGGAGCGGCGGAACGTCAGCGTCGGGTCGATCTCGTTCTTGATCTTGATGAGCGCGTCGAGAACCATCGGCCCGCACGTGTCGAGGTCGACCTCGTACGTGTCGGTACGCGGATTCTCGTCGTCGTCCGGGCTCCAGCGATAGATCTTGAACTCGCGCACCCGCTTGGCGCCGGCCGGCGCGGAGAAGCGCTTGCCCTTGTGGACCTTGGAATTCTTGGGAAGGGTGAACTCGGCCATTGTCTCGATCCGGAATGCGGTGCCGTGGGCGGTCAGTAGGTGCGCTTCTTCGGCGGAACGACGTCGACGTCGCCGGTCAGCGTGTACATGTGCACCGGCCGGTAGTCGAGCTGCGTGTTGCCCGCGCCGTCGGTCGAGCACAGCGTGTGCTTCATCCAGTGCTCATCGTCGCGGATGCCCTCGTCGGCGAGGTTGCCCTGCTCGTCCTTGGCCCAGAAGTCCTCGCGGGCGTGGGCGCCACGGGATTCCTTGCGGTTCTCGGCCGACACGATGGTGACCAGTGCCTGGCCGAGCAGGTTCTGCAATTCCAGCGTCTCGATCAGGTCGGAGTTCCACACCAGCGAACGATCGCTGACGCGGACGTCGTCGAAGCCCTTCACGCATTCGCGGATGCGTTCGACGCCGTCCTTCAGGCCTTCCGGCGTGCGGAACACCGCCGCGTCCTTCTGCATGATGCGCTGCATGCGCAGGCGAAGTTCCGCGGTCGACGTGCCGCCGTTGGCGTTGCGGGCGCGATCGAGGTTGGCCAGCGCCTGGTCGCAGGCGTCGGACGCCAGCGTCTTGTGCGCGGCGCCCGGCTTGATCGTCTCGGCGCAGCGATTGGCGACGGCGCGGCCGAACACCACGAGGTCGAGCAGCGAGTTCGAGCCGAGGCGGTTCGCGCCGTGCACCGAGACGCAGGCCGCTTCGCCGATGGCGTACAGGCCCGGCACCACTGCGTCGGGATTGCCGTTGCGCAGTTGCACGACTTCGCCGTGGTAGTTGGTCGGGATGCCGCCCATGTTGTAGTGCACGGTCGGGATCACCGGGATCGGCTGCTTCTCGACGTCGACGCCGGCGAAGATCCGCGCACTCTCGGCGATGCCGGGCAGCTTCTCGTGGATGTCCTTCGGGTCGAGGTGGGTCAGGTCGAGATGGATGTGGTCGCCGTGTTCGCCGACGCCGCGGCCTTCGCGGATTTCCAGCGTCATCGAGCGCGAGACGACGTCGCGCGAGGCGAGGTCCTTCGCGTTCGGCGCGTAGCGCTCCATGAAGCGCTCGCCCTTGTTGTTGCGCAGGATGCCGCCTTCGCCGCGCACGCCTTCGGTGATCAGGCAGCCCGCGCCGTAGATGCCGGTCGGATGGAACTGCACGAACTCCATGTCCTGCAGGCCGAGGCCCGCGCGCAGCGCCATGCCGCCGCCGTCGCCGGTGCAGGTGTGCGCCGATGTCGCCGAGAAGTACGCACGGCCGTAGCCACCGGTGGCCAGCACCACGCCCTGGGCGCGGAACAGGTGCAGCGTGCCTTCGGCCATGTCCAGCGCGAGCACGCCGCGGCAGGCGCCTTCGGCGTCCATGATCAGGTCGAGCGCGAAGTATTCGATGAAGAAACGCGCGTCGTGCGCCAGCGATTGCTGGTACAGCGTGTGCAGGATCGCGTGGCCGGTGCGGTCGGCGGCGGCGCAGGTGCGCTGCGCGGTGCCCTTGCCGTAGTGCGTGGTCATGCCGCCGAATGGACGCTGGTAGATCCTGCCGTCCTCGGTGCGCGAGAACGGCACGCCCTGGTGTTCGAGTTCGATGATCGCGGGGATGGCCTCGCGGCACATGTACTCGATCGCGTCCTGGTCGCCCAGCCAGTCCGACCCCTTGATGGTGTCGTAGAAGTGGAAGCGCCAGTCGTCCTCGCCCATGTTGCCCAGCGCGGCGGAAATGCCGCCCTGCGCCGCGACGGTGTGCGAGCGGGTCGGGAAGACCTTGGTGAGGCAGGCCGTCTGCAGGCCCTTCTGCGCGAGGCCGAAGGTGGCGCGGAGACCGGCACCGCCGGCGCCGACCACGATCATGTCGTACTTGTGTTCGGTGATCTTGTAGGCAGTCATGTCGATCAGGCCAGCAGCGCGATCCGGCCGATCGCGTAAAGGGAAGCAAGGGCGCCCAGCGCGCAGGCGAACAACACCAGCACCTGCAGCGCGAGTTCGATGGCGCGGTGGTGGACGTAGTCCTCGATCACCACCTGCAGGCCCATGCGGGCATGCGAGAACAGGCTGATCGCGAACAGCGCCAGCACGATCGCGTTGAGCGGCTTCGCGAGCGCCGTCTGCACCTGGGCCTGGTCGGCACCGGCCAGCGCGACCAGCATGCCGAGCACCCACGGGGCCAGCAGCGCGAGGAAGACGGCGGTGACGCGTTGCCACCAGAAGTGGCCGGTGCCCGACTTGGCGGACCCCAGACCGCGAGCGCGGCCGACCGGGGAACGGTAATCGCGGGTCGTCGGGGTGCTCATGCCTTGCCTCCCAGTGCGACGACCCAGATCAGGGCGGTCAACACGAACGTCAGCGCGATCACGGTATAGCCGGAGCGGTACACCTGCGGGATGCGGAAGCCCCAGCCGAGATCCCACAGCAGATGGCGGATGCCATTGAGCAGGTGGTACATCAGCGCCAGCGAGAAGCCGAACAGCACCAGCTTGCCGAACGGCGAGGCCAGCAGGGCCGCGGCGTTGGCGTAGGTCTCGCCGCCGCGGGCCACGGCCAACAGCCACCAGGCCAGGCCGAACGCGCCGAGGGAGAGGACGATGCCGCTGATGCGATGCAGGATCGACATCACGCTGGTGATCTGCTTGCGGTAGATCTGCAGGTGCGGCGACAGGGGACGTGCGCGTTGGGTCATTCGAGTGGCGCCCTGATCGGTCAAGTGAGGAACAACACCCCGGAGAGCCGGAGCATCTAAACAAGCAAGCGCATCAGAAATCGATGCAGCGTCCGTTCTTCTCCCAGTCCCCGTAGCGCGTGGGGTCCGGGCCCTCGCGACCGCCGATCTCCTTCGCCGGGACGGGCGGCCGCTGCGCGGGCGCCGGTTCGGTCACCGGGAGTTCCGGATCGGTCGCGGAGATGAGAACGGTTTCGCCTATCATGGTCGGGATTCCTGAACCGTGAAGTTTAAGTCCCGCCCCCATGCCGGACAACCCGCAAGCTGCACCGGACCGCTGGTTCCGTCTCTCAGACCATCGTCTACTGTCCCTGACAGGGCGCGATGCCGTCGCGTTTGCGCAGGCGCAGACGATGAACGACGTCGCCGCGCTGGAGGACGGCCGCTGGCAGTGGAACGGCTGGCTGACGGCCAAGGGCCGCGTGATCGCGTTGTTCGGACTGGTGCGCATCGCTGCTGATACGGTGTGGCTGGTCGTTCCGGATGCAGATGCGGACGCCCTCGCCGACCAGCTGCGTCGCTTCGTGTTCCGCAGCAAGGTCGCGATCACGGTGCGCGACGATCTGGCCATCGCCGGCCGCCTGCGCGCGTCGGATCTCGCCTCCGGCAACCACTGGGCGGGCGATCCGGCCCATGCCATCGAACTGGACCTCTCCGGCGACCTCGACGGAGGCCACGCGGGCCGCGGCCTGCGCATCGGCCAGACGGTGACGGCAGACGACGACCCGGTCGCCCTCGCCGCATGGCGCCGCGAGGATCTGGCGCACGGCTGGCCACGGCTCGACGCCGCGCAGTCCGAACAATGGACACCGCAGCAACTCTCGCTCGAACGCCTGCGCGCCTTCAGCGTGAAGAAAGGCTGCTATCCGGGCCAGGAGATCGTGGCGCGGACCCACTTCCTCGGGCAGGCCAAGCGCGGGCTCGCGCTGATCGAGGCCGATGCGCCACCGTCGCCCGGATCGGCACTGGATGACGCCGACCCGCAGGCCGGGACCGTCGTGTCCACGGCCGGCACGCACGCGCTGGCGGTGGTGCCGCTCGACCCCGCCTCGTCGTCCCCGGCCGCCCGAAACGACGGAAGCCCCGCGACGGGCGGGGCTTCCTGGCGATTCGCGCCGCTCCGCGAAGGGCTGGCGCGCTGACGGCGTCGGCGTCGGTCAGATGAGCGAGCGCGAGCCCATCTGCATCGGCGCCTGTTCCTGGCCCTGCTGGCGGACCTGTTCCTGCGCCTGGGCCTGCGACAGCTGCGGCGCATGCTGCGCATTGATCCGGTTGACCTCGTCGAAATTGCGCTCGGCGGGCTGGGTCAGGTCCTGGGTCGGCACGGCGAGCGTGCGCACGGTCGGGTTGTTGGGGTCACCCTGGTACATGATTGCGTAGCGACCGGGCACGTCACCGCGGCTGAGCACGACGCCGTCCACTTCGGCCCGCGGATCGAGCGAGGCGTTTTCGCGGGTGGCTTCGGCCTTGTACGCGCGCAGCATCGCGGCGGTGGCGCGGTCGTTCATGTCGCCGGTCGCGGCGATGCCGCTCTCGCCATGCATGCGTTCGACCATGTTCCGCATGTTCATGTAGCGATCATGATCGGGATGACCGGGATCGGACGGGTTCTGGGGTGCGTACTGCATCACGGACTCCTGAAGGCCGGCAGGGGAAACGGGCCCGATGTTACACCGGGCCCCGGGACGGGCCAACCGCGCACGGCCGGCATGGACGGAGGCGAAACGAAGCTCAGGAGGCCGGCTTCGCGTCCGCAGGCCTGGCGCCGGCAGCGGGCGTCTCCTGCGCCTTGGCCGGGGCCGTTTCGGCCTCGGGGAAATAGAACCGGATCTCCTGCTGCAGCGCAGACAGGCCGGGATCGGCCGCCAGCTTGACCGCGGCCTCCGCGGCCGTCGACTTCAGCCACGCCATGCCGTCCTTGCCCAGCCCGGCATCGGCGTCACCCGCGGCCCAGATGTTGATCGCACGGGTGGACGTGCGCTCGAAGCTGCAGCTCGCCACCGCCTTGCCGTTGAGCATCACTTCGTAGCGGATCACCAGGCGCTCGCTGGTCACCACCGGCAGCAGGCCCAGCGTGCTGCCGGACAGGACCGCGCTGAGCAGGCCGGCCGCCTGCCCGCCCGCGGTCGGGCGGCTGGTGTGGGTGACGATGAGCTTCAGCGGGCTGCCGTAGAGCTCCTTGTCCAGCGCGGCGTAACCCGGCTGCGCCTTGAAGATCTTGAACAGTTCGTCCTCGGCCAGCGAGCTGAGGAAGATCATCGCCGGCAGCGCAGGGCCCGCGGGAGGCGCGGGCACTGCGTCCGCGGACGCGGCGGCCGCAGGCGAGGCCTCGCCCTGCGCAGGCGCAGGCGCGGGCGTCGCCGGCACTGACACGGTGGCGCGGCCGGGCACAACGAGCGGCACCGGCCTGGCCGCGGACGCGACCGAGGCGATGCCGAGGCAGAGCACGACGAAAACGGTGCGGATCATGGCGTCGGCTCCGGTCACTGGTAGCAGTTCAGCTGGACGGTGTTGGACAGCGCGGCCTCGTTGGCGATCTGCATGCTGCCCGCGCCCTGCGGTTTCGACAGGTCGAACGCCACGCCCTCGCGCCGCAGGAACTTCACCACGTGGCGCGCGTCCAGCGCGAAATTGACGTTCTGCGGGATCAGTCCGTCCTTCACCAGCGACTCCGCGTTGAGCGTGCTCACCGCGACGCCCAGCACCTCGCCGTTGTCCGACACGATCGGCCCGCCGCTGTTGCCCGGCTGGATCGGGGCCGAGAACTGGAAATGGCCGAGCGAGCCGCGGATGCCCTTGCTGGCGCTGACGTTGCCACGGGTCAGGTTCGGCGAATCGCCGAGCAGGCCGTGCAGCGGATAACCGACGCTGGTGACGGACTCGCCGAGCTGGATCGCCTGGCCGTCGCGGAACACGAGCGGCTTCTCGCGGGGACGCCCGGAATCGAGCACGGCCACGTCGAGCAGGTCGCTGGACGCCTTCGCGGTGAGGATGAAGGTCTTGTCGTCCTGGTGTGCCTCCAGCAGCGTGCATTCGCGCGCCACGTGGGCGGCGGTCAGCAACTGGCCGGTGCGATTGATGAAGAACGCGGTGCCGGTCCGCAGCGGCTTGGCGTGGTCGACCAGCACGGCGGGGTCGATCTTCGCGGTCTCGCCACGATCGGGGAACGCCTCCGGCGACGGATTCACCTGGCGGCCCACGTCCTGCAGCACGGCCTGCACGGCCTGCCGCGACGCACTGAAGGCCGCCGCGTTGAAGTTCATGCCCTTCACCGGGACGATCCGGTCGACGCTGTCGCCGTGCAGCTTCTTGCCGTCGGGATCGTAGACGTCGTACTGGATCGTGAGATGGACCTTGCCAGCGACCGGGGTCCACGTCGGATTCATGTCGAGCAGCAACCCGTACTTGTGCCCGGCCGATGCCGGCAGCAGGGTCATGTTCGGAAAGTACAGCGGCGCGACTTCGCCCAATGCGTCCGACAGTGCCTTGCCCGGCTCGATCCATACGTTGAGGCGAGTGAGGTAGGCGCGGGAGGTCAGATCCGCCGGCGGCACGTAGATCGCGACCACGGTCGGGTTGGACACCGGCGCCGGCGCCTGGGACGCTGCCCGGACCGCGACGGGCGCGATGGCGAACGCGAAAGCGAGCGCAAGGCCCGGGAACATCGACGATGGAACACGCATGCGGGACACCTGCAGCCAAGTCCGCGGGCGCCGTGACGCGACGGCACCCGGTGCGGGCGGTCGCGACGGCGCGCGGAAAGGGGGATGGGGGACGGGCGGAGTGTAGCAACGCCCCCCATCGCTGTCAGCCGCACGATCCCGCGATCGGGTGTTCAGCCCGCCAGCGCGTCCGCCGCGGCGACGATGTCGTCATCCGCCGGGATCACCAGGAACGCGGCGCCCGCGAGCGGGGTGAACGTGTCGGCACCGACCACGCGCTTCAGCGGCACGCCACCGAACCCGCCCTCGACCAGCGCGGTGATCACGCCCTCGCCCACGCCCGCACTGCGGCGGCCCTCGTCGACGATGAGGATCCGCTTCGCGCCGGCGGCCTGTTCGCGGATGAACGCCTCGTTGAGCGGCACCAGCCAGCGCAGGTCGACCACGCGGGTCTTCCAGCCGTGTTTCGCCTCGATGCGTCGGGCCGCGCGCAGGCTCATCGGTACGCCGTTGCCGAAGGTGAAGACCACGAGGTCGTCGCCACGGCTGCCGTCCTCCGGTGCATACGTGCGGCCCTCGCCGAACGGCATCGCCTGCTCCGGCGACGGGTATTCGGTCTGCCACAGGCCGTCACCGGTCTCGTGCAGGTCCTTGGTCATGTACAGCGCGATCGGTTCGAGGAAGGCGCAGACGCGGCCATCCACCTTCGCCAGCGCCATCAGCGTGCGCAGCATCGTCGCGGCGTCGTCGCCGCGCGACGGGCAACCGACGACGAGACCCGGAATGTCGCGCAGCGCGGTGATCGAGTTGTCGTTGTGGAAATGGCCGCCGAAGCCGCGCTGGTAGCCCAGCGAGGCGATGCGCATCACCATCGGGTTGCGGTACTGGCCGTTGCTGAAGAACTGCAGGCTGGCCGCCTCGCCGCGGATCTGGTCGCAGGCGTTGTGGAAGTACGCGAGGTACTGGATCTCGGGCATCGGCAGCATGCCCATGTTCGCGTAGCCCTGCGCGAGGCCGAGGATCACCGTCTCGTCGAGCAGCGTGTTGAAGATGCGCTTCGGCCCGAACGCCTTGTGCAGGCCCTTCGTCACCGTGTAGACGCCGCCCTTCTGCGCCACGTCCTCGCCGAACAGCATCGTCTCGGGATATTTGCAGAACAGATCGTGCAGCGCCTGATTGATCTGGATCGCGAGGTGCTTCGCCGGCTGCTGCTCGGGCAGCTTCGCTTCACCGCCGAACACCTGCAGGCGCTTGTCGGCGTAGTCGAAGCGCTCGGCTTCGGCTTTCACCGCGGCGGGCGTGTACGGCGCCAGCGGCTTCATCACGTCTTCGAGCGTGGTCAGGCGCGGACGACGGTCGGCGTCCTCGGCGGCGGCGAAGCACTTCGCGCGCGTCGCCTCGTACAGGCCGAGGATCTCGTCCTTCGACATCAACCCGGATTCGAGCGCGATCTGCGCGCTGCGCAGCAGCGGATCGCTCGCCTCCACTGCACACAGCTCCTCGATGTTGCGCCACTCGATCTCGAAATCGGTGCCGGCGTGGCCCATGATCCGCGTGGTGCGCAGGTGCAGGAAGGTCGGACGACGCGTGCGGCGGCAGTGCTCGACTGCGGCCTGCACCTGACCGTAGCCGGCGGCGAGGTCGAGACCGTCGGCGTAGAAATAGTCGAGGTCTTCGCGATGACGATAGTTGCGCGCGACCCAGCCGTCCGGCGTCTTCACCGAGATGCCGATGCCGTTGTCCTCGCACACGTACAGCACCGGCGCCGGCAGCTTCTGGTACGCGGTCCACGCCGCGGCATTGAACGCGGTCTGCGCGGTGGCGTGGTTGCTGGAGGCATCGCCGAACGAGCAGATCGCGATGCTGTCGTCGGGGATCGGCAGCGCGTGGCCGATGCGGCGCGCGTGCTCGATCGCGATCGCCGTGCCCAGCGCCTTCGGCAGATGCGAGGCGATCGTCGAGGTCTGCGGCAGTACCCACAGCGGCTTGCTGCCCCACACCTTGTGGCGACCGCCGCTCGCGGGATCTTCCGCACTCGCCGCGAACGACAGCGCCGAATCCATCACCGGATCCATGCCCGGCAGCTTGCGGAAGCGCTCGGCCATGAAACCGCCGGAACGGTAGTGCAGGAACGCCGGATCGGTGTGGCGCGTGAGCCGCGCGACCATCGCGTTGCCCTCGTGGCCCGAGGAACCGATGGTGTAGAAGACCTTGTTCTGCACGCGCAGCACGCGGGCCATCAGGTCGAGATGGCGCGAGATCAGCTGCGATTCGAACAGTTCGCGGAAGCCCTGCGCGTCGAGCGCGCTGCCGTCGAGGATGGCCTCGCCCGGTGCCGGCTTCGGCTGCGC
This sequence comes from Lysobacter sp. DMC104, assembly GCF_056313665.1. Taxonomy (NCBI): domain Bacteria; kingdom Pseudomonadati; phylum Pseudomonadota; class Gammaproteobacteria; order Lysobacterales; family Lysobacteraceae; genus Lysobacter; species Lysobacter sp. DMC104. Next base: position 133,885 of record NZ_JBQUZW010000003.1, read on the forward strand.
GGCGCCGTCCCACTCCTTCACGAACGTCTGGAAATTGACGTCGCAGATCTCGGCGCGGTTCAGGCCCTTCATGCGGGCCGGGATGGGATTCGGAACGGTCGCGAACATGGCGCTCTCCCCCGCTCCCGCAAGGCGGGAGCCGGACGATGGTGGAATTCGGAAATTCAGTCTTCGATGCGGTCGGCGTCGCGCATCGGCACGAAGCCCGGCTGCTGCATCACCCGCTTGACCCAGCGCTCGACGTGCGGATAGCCGCCGAGGTCGAAGCCGCCGTCTTCGGCGACGTGGGTGTAGGCGAACAGCGCGATGTCGGCGATGGTGTAGTGCTCGCCGCCGAACCACGGCAACCGGCACAGGTGCCGCTCCATCGCCGCCAACGCCTCGTCGCCCGATGCCTTCAGCGCATCGAGGTGGGCACGGCGCGGATGGTCCGGCGGCAGGTACTTGCGGATGAAGCGCGACACCGCGATGCAAGGCTCGTGGCTGTACTGCTCGAAGAACATCCACTGCAAGGTCTTCGCGCGGTCCCACGCGTCGTCCGGCAGCAGCGGCGTGCCCTGCGCAAGGTAGTTCAGGATCGCGTTCGACTCGGACATCGTGCGGCCGTCGGCCAGACGCATCACCGGCACCTTGCCGCGATCGTTCATCGCCAGGAATTCGGGCGAGAGATTCTCGCCGCGGGTCACGTCGATCTCTTCCCAGTCGTAGTCGCGGCCAAGCTGCGCCATCAGCAGTTGCAGCTTGTAGCAGTTGCCCGACGAGGACATGCCGTACAGCGTGATCATGCGAAGCGCTCCCGGTTGACGCGCCATTCCTCGCGGGTCTGGCCCCAGAGGTCGATCACGTGCGTGTCGTGCGGCGGCGCGAACGGGACGGGGCCGCGATTGGTCGAGCCCAGGCGCTGCGCGACCCGCTGCGACGGCACGTTGTCCGGCCGGATCGAATGGACGACGTCGTCCCAGCCGAGCACATCGAACGCCCAGTCCATCGACGCGACGCAGGCTTCGGTGCAGTAGCCCTTGCCGCGCGCATCCTGGTGGAACGCATAGCCGACTTCGGTGCCGGGCCAGCCGTCCGGATACCACGGCCCGGCCTGCCCGACCCACAACCCGCTCGCCTTCTCGATCACCGAGAACATCGCGAAGCCCTGCAGCATCCACGCGCCCGGCATCTGCAGGAATCGCCGCCACGCATCCGCACGCACGTACGGGCCGCCGATGACGGCCGACGAGTCGTGCGCGAAGAATTCGGCGTAGCGGTCGAAATCCTCGACCTGCGGGACGCGCAGGATCAGGCGTTCGGTCTCGAGCACCGGCGTGTCCATGCGCGTCGCGCCCCTGCCCCGGTCAGAACGCGTTGATGCCGGTCAGCTCGCGGCCGACCACCAGCTGGTGCACGGTTTCCGTGCCTTCGTAGGTGATCACCGATTCGAGGTTCAGCGCGTGGCGGATCGGGCAGTGCTCGGTGGTGATGCCGGCGCCGCCGAGCAGGTCGCGCGCCTCGCGGGCGATGTCGATCGCCATGCGCACGTTGTTCCACTTCGCCAGCGACACCTGCGTCGGCTGCATGTTGCCGGCGTCCTTCAGGCGACCGAGCTGCAGCGAGATCAGCTGTGCGGCGGTGATGCGTCGGGCCCAGTCGGCCATCTTGATCTGCGCGCTCTGCGTCGCCGCGACCGGGCGATCGAACAGGATGCGCTCCTTGCTGTAGCGCAGCGCCTCATCGAGACAGGCGATGGCCGCGCCGATCGGGCCCCAGGTGATGCCGTAGCGCGCCTGCGTGAGGCAGCCGAGCGGCCCCTTCAGGCCCTTCACGTTCGGCAGGCGATTGGCGTCCGGCACCCGCACGTTGTCGAAGAACAGCGCGCTGGTGACCGACGCGCGCAGGCTCATCTTGTGCTTGATTTCCTGGGCGGTGAAGCCCGGCATGCCCTTCTCCAGCACGAAGCCCTGGATGCCCTCGTCGGTCTGCGCCCAGACGATCGCGATGTCGGCGAGGTTGCCGTTGGTGATCCACATCTTGGAGCCGTTGATCACCCAGTCGCCGCCATCGCGCACGGCGCGGGTCTTCATGTTCGCCGGGTCGGAGCCGCCGTGCGGCTCGGTCAGGCCGAAGCAGCCGATGACCTTGCCCGCGGCCATGTCCGGCAGCCAGCGCATGCGCTGCTCTTCGGAACCATAGGCGTAGATCGGGTACATGCACAGCGACGACTGCACGCTGACGAAGCTGCGGATGCCGGAATCGCCGCGCTCCAGCTCCTGGCAGATCAGGCCGTAGCTGACGCCGTTGAGGCCGGCGCAACCGTATTTTTCCGGCAGCGATGGGCCGAGCAGGCCGAGTTCGGCGATCTCGGGGATCAGTTCCTTGGGGAAGCGGCCTTCGTCGAAGGCCTTGCCGATGATCGGCAGCACGCGCTCGTCGGTGAAACGGGCGACCGTGTCCTGCACGGCACACTCTTCTTCGCTGAGCAGGGAGCGGACGTCGTACAGATCGTAGGGATGCAGGGCCATGGTTTCGGGGTCGTGGACGGGCAAAACGCCATTGTAAGGGGGCATCCTGCACAATCGATACCTGCGAACCGGAAAGACGATATCGGCAAAACGCCGACTTCGGACGCCAACTCCGCGATTTCGCCAGCCCCCGGAAAAGCGGCGGGGCCGGATCGCTCCGGCCCCGCCTGGCGCGATCGTCCGAGGGGTCGATCGCGATTCCTGCAACCTCGGTTCAGCCGCGGCCCGGGGCCCCGGCAGTGGCGACGGCGGTCACCACCTCGCCATCGACGACCGGCAGGCGATCGCCCGGCTTCTCGTCCATGCGCAGGTGCTGCTCGGTGCCACGGTAGCGATAGGTCACGTCGTAGCCGACGACGTCGTTGCGATGGCCCAGCGGGATGCGGCTGCCCGGCTTGCGGTCGGTGCGCATCGTGCCGGTGCTGCCGTCGGGATTGCGGTAGGTGACGTTCCACGCCACGGTGCGGCTCTGGCTGGACGTGTCGGTGACGGTGTGGCACTGGCGCTCGGTCCGGGTCACGACCTTGCCGCCGACGTGACGCTTGTCGATCTCGTGGCCGGCGAAACCGCCGCCGACGGCACCGGCCACGGTCGCCAGCTTGCGGCCGTCGCCCTTGCCGACCTGGTTGCCGACGAGCCCCCCGATCAGCGCACCTGCGACGGTGCCGCCGACGTTGCCGTCACGTTCCGGCAGGCGTTCCTGCACGGCCACGTCCTCGCAGACTTCGCGCGGCGTGCTGGCGGTGGTGGTCTCACGGATCGGTTCGGTGCCCAGCACGGTCGCGTATTGCGCCGAGCGCTCGGTCACCGGCTTCACCGCCACGACGTCGGCGTATTCGAGTCCGCCTGCGGCCGGGATGCGGTTGTCGTCGACCGGATGGTCGTCCGCGGCGAGTGAAGCCGGGCGGGCGAGATCGGACGGCTCAACGAACGGATCGGCGCCGGACGGGGCGCGATTGCCGAGATAGGCGGCCGTGGCGACGCCGCCGAGGAGCAGTGCGCCGATGGCGACGGCGATGGTGGTCTTCTGGTTCATGCGGTCCTCCTGAAAGACGGCATTCGGTGGATTCCCCCGCTGAGGGCGGATTGCAGCACCGGGAAGCTGAACCCGGACCGATCCCGGCCACCTGCGCGTGACGGAACCCTGAATCCCGCCCCGAAAGCTGCAGACAGCGTGATAGCGTTCGCGCAATCGCATCGCTCCGGAGTCGTCGCCATGGCCAACCCGCTCCTCGCCCCGATCCTCGGCTTCCTGGGCCGTCTGAGTTTCCCGCGCCTGTTCATGATCGCCGCGACCCTGTGGGCGATCGACATGGTGATCCCCGATTTCATTCCCTTCATCGACGAACTGCTGCTGGGCATCGGCACGCTGCTGCTGGCGAGCCTGCGCAAGCGCCGCACGCCCGAAGTGCAGTCGACCAAACCGCCAATCGAAGGCCAGCGCAGCACCTGATCCTCCATGCTGGTCGACAGCCACGCGCACCTCGACGCGCCCGAATTCGATGCCGACCGCGACGCGGTGCTCGCGCGGGCGCGCGCTGCCGGCGTGATGCGGCAGATCGTGCCGGCGGTGAATGCCGCCGGCTGGCCGAAGCTGCGAGATCTCTGCGCACGCGAGGCCGGGCTTCTGCCTGCGTACGGCCTGCACCCGATGTATCTCGACGATCATCGCGAAACGCATCTCGCCGAACTGCGCACGTGGATCGAACGCGAGCGCCCGGTGGCCGTCGGCGAATGCGGGCTCGATTTCTTCGTCGAGGGACTCGATCCCGAACGACAGGCGCGGTTCTTCGACGGCCAACTGCGGCTGGCGCGCGATTTCGACCTGCCGGTGGTCGTGCATGCGCGGCGCGCGGTCGATGCGGTACTGGCCGCGATCCGACGCTTCGGCCCGCTGCGCGGCGTGATCCACAGTTATCCGGGCAGTGCCGACCAGGCGAAGCGACTGTACGACCTAGGCTTCCTCGTCGGCATCGGCGGGCCGGTCACGTACGAACGCGCGAACCGCCTGCGCACGCTGGCGGCGACGCTGCCGATCGAATGCCTGCTGCTGGAAACCGATGCTCCCGACCAACCCGACAGCAGGCATCGCGGACAACGCAACGAACCGGCGCGTCTGCTCAACGTGCTCGACACCATCGCGGCGCTGCGCGGCATGGCGCCTGCGGAACTCGCGGCGGCCACGACGGCGAATGCGGAACGCCTGTTCCGTATTCCCCCGAATCGGTAGAGCGGGCTTCAGCCCGCTTGTTGGCGTTCTGGATGGTTCCCAGCGGGCTGAAGCCCGCTCTACCAAACAGGGATCACGGGGACAGCGCGGTGCGCTTCGGCTTCAGCAGCATCTCCAGCGCCTTGCCGGCAGCGGCGAAGGCGAACGCGCCGGTGATGTGGGTGGCGGCGCCGAGGCCCGCGCCGCAATCGAGCTTGAGCGCGGCATCCGCGCCGAGCTGCGGACGCAGGCCGCAGACGCTGCCGTCGGCCTGCGGATAGCGCACGTTCTCCAGCGAATAGATCGCGGGCACGCCGAAGTAGCGCTGCGCGTTCTTCGGGAAATTGAACTCCGCGCGCAGCTTCTTGCGGATCAGCGCGAGCATCGCGTCGTGCTCGGTGCGCGAGAGATCGCGCACGCGCACCAGCGTGGGATCGAGTCGTCCCCCGGCGGCACCGACGGTGACGATCGGCAGCTTTCGGCGGCGGCACCACGCGATGGCCTCGACCTTGGTGCGGAAGCTGTCGCAGGCGTCGATCACCAGATCGTGGCCGGTGCCCAGCAACGCTTCGAGATTCGACGGCGTCAGGAAACTCACGACGGTGTCGACCTCGACCGCCGGATTGATCGCGCGGCAGCGTTCGGCCATCGCCTCGGCCTTGCCGCGGCCGTACTGTCCTTCCAGCGCAGGCAATTGCCGGTTGGTGTTGGAGACGCAGAGGTCGTCGGCGTCGATCAGCACCAGGTGCCCCACGCCGCTGCGGGCCAGCGCTTCGACCACCCACGAACCGACGCCGCCCAGCCCGACCACGGCGACGCGGCTGCGCGCGAACGTCGCCAGCGCGCCGCGGCCGTAGAGCCGGTCAATGCCGGCGAAGCGATCGGTCCAGTCCGCGCCGAGGACGACGGAGGCAGGTATTTCGGAGCGGGTGTCGAGGGCGTCGGCAGTCATTGCGACAGTGTACCGGGCGGGCACGCGCGGACGGCCGTCGTGGTATGTTTTCGACATCCGTCACGGAGACGCCCATGTCGACCACGCCCGATCCGGCCAAGCCCACGTCCTCGGCCTTCAGCCGCTACTTCTTCGTTTTCCTGCTGGGCCTGGCCGTCGGCGCCGTCGCCGTCGTCATGCTGATGCGGACCTGGCAGCAGCGCCGCGACCACTTCCCGGAAAGCGTGATGTTCGTGCAGGAATGGCACATGAAGCAGCTCGGCGAGAAGGCCGCGGCCAACCGCTGCAACGCCACCGACATCATCCCGCACCTCAAGGGCCTGAGGACGATGGCCGACGACCTCGAACGCGCCTTCCCGGACGATGCCGACGACGAGCGCTTCACGAAGCAGGCCAGCGGCATGCGCGCCACGCTGGACGCCGCGCTGTCCTCGCCGCCGATCAACTGCGAAGGCGTGAACGCGGTCGCGGGCAAGATCGGGGAAAGCTGCAAGGGCTGCCACCAGGATTTCCGCTGACCCGGACGGCCGCCGCGCCCATCCGCGGCGCCCTCCCGCGACCTGTTGCACGGCAGCGTGCACGGCGGGCGCGAAGCCCCGTATGATCGGATTGCCCGCAGACCGCGGGCATTTTCCAATCCGGGGACACAAGGAATGAAGCTGAAAGCCATTGGTACGCTCGGCGCCACCACCGCGCTCGTCGCGGGCATCGCTGCCACGTTCGGTTCCACCGCCGCCACACCGGCCGTCCAGACCTCCAATCCGCTGCGCGTCGGCATGCTCTCGCTGGGCGACGGCATCGTCGAAGTCACCGTCACCAACACCAGCCGCAAGACCGTGCGCGTCCCGAAGTGGGAGCTGCCGTCGGTGATGGCCGAATCGAACCTCTTCGCGGTCAGCCGCGACGGCGTCGAAGTCCGCTACGAAGGCCGCATGGTCAAGCGCGGCCTGCCGACCGCCTCCGACTTCGTCATCCTGCAGCCCGGCCGTGCGCTCAAGACCACGGTCGACCTCGGCGCGGCCTACGACCTCTCGCAGGGCGGTGACTACACCGTCACCTTCGCCGCTCCGCTGCAACACGCCTCGCTGTCCGGCGGCACGATGCTGAAGCAGGCCAACGGCCAGCCGCTGCTGACGCAGAGCGCGCCGCTGCGCATCTGGGTGGACAACGGCCAGCAGACCCCGGCCCAGCGCATGGGCTTCTCGACCAAGGCCAAGCCGGTCCAGGGCGTGGTCGTCAACGGCGTGAACTACGTCGGTTGCACCAGCACCCAGCAGAGCGGCGCCGGTACCGCGGTGAGCTCGGCGCGCACCTACTCGGAGAATGCGAAGGGCTACCTCAACGCCGGCACCACCGGTGCCCGCTACACCACGTGGTTCGGCGCCTACACCTCCAGCCGCTACGCCACCGCGAAGCAGCACTATGTGGCGATCGACTCGGCCATCGACCAGAACGCCGGGCAGGTCACCATCAACTGCGGCTGCAGCCAGAACTACTACGCCTACGTCTATCCGACCCAGCCGTACCAGATCTACGTCTGCAAGGCGTTCTGGAGCGCGCCGAACACGGGCACCGACTCGCGCGCGGGCACGCTGATCCACGAGATGAGTCACTTCAACGTCGTCGCCGCCACGGACGACTGGGCCTACGGCCAGACGGCCGCGAAGAGCCTGGCGACCAGCAACCCGACGAAGGCGCTCGACAACGCCGACAACCACGAGTACTTCGCCGAGAACACCCCGGCGCAGAACTGATCGGCATTGCCTGTTGCACGGAAACGGCCCGCTTCGACGGGCCGTTTCCTTTTCCGTCGCGTGTCTGCCCGCGGTCCTCGTGCACGCCGGGGGTCACTTCCGGGTCATCCCCCGCCTTCGCCCGCGTGCCATGATGCGGCCGCCGCGGCCCTCCGTCCCCGCGGACCGGACATCCGATGGATCCGCAGATCGTGTTCTACGTGCTCGCCGCCGCCCTCGTCCTGCTGGGGCTGATCGGCGTGGTGCTCCCCGCCCTGCCCGGCCTGCCACTGGTCTACGCCGGCATGCTGCTGGCCGCCTGGACCGACGGTTTCGAGCGCATCGGCGTCTGGACGCTGGTCGCGCTCGGCGCGTTGACCGCGCTGTCGCTGGCGGTCGATCTCGCGGCCACCGCGATGGGCGCCAAGCGCGTCGGCGCCAGCCGCATGGCGTTGGCCGGCGCGGCCATCGGCACCGTGGTCGGCCTGTTCTTCAGCCTCGTCGGCGTGTTCGTCGCCCCCTTCATCGGCGCGGTGGTCGGCGAACTGATCCACCGCCGCGAACTCGCGAAGACCGACCTCGGCCACGCGACCAAGGTCGGCCTCGGCACCTGGATGGGCATCCTGTTCGGCGTGGTGCTGAAACTCGCGCTCGCCTTCGCCATGATCGGCCTGTTCCTGATCGCCTGGTTTTTCTGACCCAAGCACTTCCAACGCCGCCGCACGATGCAAAGCCCCGATCCGACCACCGCCGCCCTCACCGCCCTGCTCGCGCCCGCCAAGGCGGCGCCGGCGAGCAACGCGCCGCCCCCCCCCGAATGCACCTTCGACGGCCTGCACGACTGCGCGCGGGCGATGCTCGAATACGCCAACCATTCGCTGCTGCGCCTGATCGAACGCATCCCGCAGCTGGTGCTCGCCGTGCTGGTGGTGCTGTTCGCCACGTGGTTCTCGCGCTTCGTGAGCAAGCGCATGCACCTGCTGCACCTGCGCTCGAGCAACCCGTACATGGATGGCCTGGTGCGCACGATCGTGCGTACCGCGATCATGCTGGTCGCGATCCTGATCGCGCTCGACCTCGTCGGACTGACCTCGGTGGTCGGCGCGGTGCTGGGCTCCGCCGGCGTCGTCGGCCTGGTGCTGGGCTTCGCGTTCCGCGACATCGCCGAGAACTACATCGCCGGCATCCTGCTCAGCGTGCGCCGTCCGTTCGAGCCGGGCGACACCGTCAACATCGATGGCCGCGAAGGCAAGGTGATCTCGGTCAACTCGCGGGCGACGGTGCTGATGACCTTCGACGGCAACCACCTGCAGATCCCGAACAACCTCGTGTTCAAGTCGGTGATCCTCAACTACAGCCGCAATCCGAAGCGCCGCTTCGAGTTCACGATGACCATCGACGGCAGCCAGTCGATCCGCCAGTCGCAGACGCTGGCGATGGAGGCCATCGCCGGCATCGAGGGCGTGCTCGACGATCCCGCGCCGTCATGGCAGGTGGTCGAGAACGGCACCAACGGCATCGTGCTGCGCTTCCACGGCTGGATCGACCAACGCCAGAGCGATCTCGCCAAGACCCGCAGCGAAGCGATGCGCCACACCAAGGCTGCGTTCGCGCACGCAGGCATCCAGGCGCCGCGCACGGTGCACTACATCGCGCGACTGCGCGAGGAACACGCACCGGTGCCCGAGCCCGACCACAACGGCGGCACCGACACCTCGGTGAACCGCGAGATCGACGCCCAGGTCGCGGCGGCACGCGCCGACGCCACCGGCCAGAACCTGCTGCAACCCGACGGCCGGAAGCCGTGACCCCCGGAAGGAGCACCGCATGCGCCTGATCCGCACGTTCATCGTCGCCGTGATGATCTTCATGGCCGCCGCACCGTTCGCCTTCGTCGCCGCCGCGGTGCTGTCGCCGCTGTGGTCGTGGATCGAAGCCTCGACGGGACTGGAGTCGATGGGCCATTCGGGGCCGGCGACGTGGTGCTATCTCGCGACCTGGATCGCGCTGTCGGCACTGGGCCTGCTGGCATGGCAGGCCGCCCTCCGTGGCCGGTCCGCCGCTGCGCCGGTGGCCGCCGATCAGGCATCCCGCCCGGGACATTGATCGACCCTGCGGCGTGGAGGATCATGCCGCATCCCAGCGTTGCCCGGAGTTCGCGATGCGTCCGATCGTCCGCCTGTGGCCGGCCCTGCTTTGCGCCTGCGCTGCTGCCTCGACGGCAGCCTCGACGCCCGGGATCGACGCGACGGCCCGCGCGCGCCTCGTCGGGAACCATCGGCTGACCCTGCAGTGGATCGGCTGGGGCGACCTGGCCGGCGCCGGCCAGGTCGTCGTCGCCGCGCAGGGCAGTGGTCTGTCCCTGCATGGCGAACAGGCCGGCCACGACGACAACGCCGGCGACTATGTCCGCATCGACGGCCACATCGTCTCGGCCACGCGCGACGGCTTCACGTTCGAGGGCGAGATCCTCACCCGCGTCTCGCACATCGCCGGCGGCGCGGAATGCCGTCGCCACGGTACGTTCCATTTCGCGACCACGCTGGGCCGCAAGTACTGGCGCATGCAGGAAATGGACAACCCCTGCGATACCGCGACCGACTACGTCGACATCTATTTCCGCGGGATCTGATCGCGCAGACCGCGCTGGAGATCGGCGTCCACGCCAGAACCGCCGAGGCGTCCATCGCGGCCCAGCGTGAACACGACGAAGCCGTGGCCGTCGGCATCGGCACCGTAGAAAAGCGCGCGGCCCCACGGATCGAGCAACTGCCTCCGCGACAGGTACGGCCCCAGGCCGGGCCCGTCGGAAAGCGTGAGCGCATCGAGCGACGCAGGCCATTGCCCCGTATCCGCACGATACAGCGCGACGATCGAAGCGATGAGCTCAAGCTGGAAGCGCGCCAGCGACCATCGATCGTCATGGCTGTCGCGCATGACGCGCATGAGCATCAGGCCCGTGACGGCGACGCAGGCAAGCAGCAGGACGATCCACCGTTTTCGCATCCTGCTTCGAATCTCGCGCCACACGGCGAGTTCCCGGCCATGCAGGCGCTGTTCGCGCAAATCGCGACGCGACCACGCATCGCGCACGATGCATGCGCACGCCGGCGCGGGTTTCCGCGCGATTCACGCAGCCGCGCCTACGGTCGGCACATCGCGAGACAGGCTTCGCGATGCCCCCATCCGATCGCAGGAGTTCCGCATGAAAACGTCCCTGATCGCTTCGCTCGCCATCGCGTCGGCCCTGACCCTGTCGGCCTGCGCCAGCACGCCCTCGTCCGGCTACGCCTCGTCGCCCGCGCCGGCCTACGGCGATCCCTGCACCAGTTGCGGCACCGTGGTCCGCATCGACGAGGGCAAGGGCAGCCGCACGCCCAATGCCACCGGCGCCGTCGTCGGCGCGGTGATCGGCGGCCTCGCCGCCCGCGAGATCGCGCAGGACAACACCGACAGCAAGGGTCGCCAGAACACCGCGACCGTCGCCGGCGCCGCCGCAGGCGCGGCCATCGGCAACTCGGTCCAGAACAAGTACGGCAAGGGTTACGACATCACCGTGCGCATGCGTGACGGCCGCGAGGTCGTGGTGTCGCAGGACGACCTCGACGGCATCGCCGTGGGTGCGCGCGTGCAGGTCCGCGACGGCCGCGCGTTCCGCATCTGACCATCATCACCGGCACGGAAATGACGAAGGGAGCCGCGGCGACCGCGGCTCCCTTCGCATCTGCACCTGCCGAGGCCGCGATGGCTCAGGCGACGACCACCGGGATCTTGCCGATCTTCGCCTGCCATTCGCGCGGACCGGTCTGGTGCACCGACGTGCCCTGCGAATCGACGGCGACGGTGACCGGCATGTCCTTCACCTCGAACTCGTAGATCGCTTCCATGCCGAGGTCGGCGAAACCGACGACCTTCGCGGCCTTGATCGCCTTCGACACGAGATACGCGGCGCCGCCGACCGCCATCAGGTAGACCGACTGGTGCTTCCTGATCGCTTCGATCGCGACCGGACCGCGTTCGGCCTTGCCGACCATGCCCAGCAGGCCGGTCTGCGCCAGCACCTGCTCGGTGAACTTGTCCATGCGCGTTGCCGTGGTCGGACCGGCGGGGCCGACGACCTCGTCGCGCACCGGATCGACCGGGCCGACGTAGTAGATGAACTTGCCGCGCAGATCGACCGGCAGCGGCTCGCCCTTGTTCAACATGTCGACCATGCGCTTGTGCGCGGCATCGCGGCCGGTCAACAGCTTGCCGTTGAGCAGCAGCACTTCGCCCGGCTGCCACGAGGCGACATCGGCCTGCGTGACCGTGTCGAGATCGACACGACGCCCCTTCGAGGCGTCGTAGGTCAGCGTCGGCCAGTCGTCCAGCGACGGCGGTTCCAGCGTGGCCGGACCGCTGCCGTCCAGCGTGAAATGCGCGTGGCGGGTGGCGGCGCAGTTCGGGATCATCGCGACGGGCAGGTTCGCGGCGTGGGTCGGGTAATCCTTGATCTTCACGTCGAGCACCGTGGTCAGGCCGCCCAGGCCCTGCGCGCCGATGCCCAGTGCGTTGACCTTCTCGTGCAGCTCGATGCGCAGTTCCTCGGCGCGATTCGACGGACCGCGGGCGATGAGGTCCTGGATGTCGATCGGCTCCATCAGCGCTTCCTTCGCCAGCAGCATCGCCTTCTCGGCGGTGCCGCCGATGCCGATGCCGAGCATGCCCGGCGGACACCAGCCGGCGCCCATCGTCGGCACCGTCTTCAGCACCCAGTCGACGATCGAATCGGACGGGTTGAGCATCGCGAACTTCGACTTCGCCTCCGAACCGCCGCCCTTCGCGGCGACGGTGACGTGCACGGTGTTGCCCGGCACGATTTTCACGTTGACCACGCCGGGCGTGTTGTCCTTCGTGTTGGTGCGCTTGCCGGCGGGATCGGCCAGCACCGACGCGCGCAGCTTGTTGTCCGGGTCGTTGTAGGCACGGCGCACGCCTTCGTGGACCATGTCCTCGACGCCCATCGTGGCGTCGTCCCAGCGCACGTCCATGCCGATGTCGAGGAACACGGTGACGATGCCGGTGTCCTGACAGATCGGGCGGTGGCCCTCGGCGCACATGCGCGAGTTGATCAGGATCTGCGCCATCGCGTCTTTCGCCGCCGGCGACTGCTCGCGTTCGTACGCGGCGGCGAGGCCGCGGATGTAGTCGACCGGGTGGTAGTAGCTGATGTACTGCAGGGCGTCGGCGATCGACTGGATCAGGTCGTCCTGCCGGATCGACACCGGGCGACGTTCGGCGGGCATGGCGGAGGCGTGGGCTGCGGACACGGACGGGTCTTCGGGACGTGTGGGGCCGCGATTTTACCGTGCGCCATCGGCCCGGGTCCGCACTTGCGCCCCCCGACCATCGGCGGAGAATGCCTGCGGACTCCACTGACCGGGGAAGGCCATGTCGAAGAAACTGCTGTTCAGATTCGCGATGTTGCTGGCCATCCTCGTGGCCGGGGTGCTGATCCGCGCGGCGATGAAGCCGGACCAGTTCGCGGTCATGCGAAGGACCGTGATCGCGGCACCGCCGGAGAAGATCTACCCGCTGCTCCAGGACTTCCACCGCTGGCCCGAGTGGTCGCCCTGGGAGAAGCTGGACCCGGCGATGACGCGCACCTTCGGCGGGCCGCAGGCCGGCAAGGGCGCGACCTATGCCTGGCGTGGCAACAAGGATGTCGGCGAAGGTCGGATGGAGATCGTCGGTATCGAACCGCCGCAGGCACTCGACATCAAGCTCGACTTCATCGAACCCATCCGGGCCACCAACGCCACCCGCTTCGTGCTCCAGCATGCGCCATCCGGCGGGACCGAAGTCATCTGGATCATGCGCGGCCCGGCCGATTTCCCGACCAAGCTGATGGACACCGTGATCGGCATGGACCGGATGGTCGGCAAGGACTTCGAGGCCGGCCTGGCCAACCTGAAGGCCGCCGCCGAGCGCTGATCGCGCCCGCCGGTCTTCCCGACACGCCACGCACCGTTCGTCGCAGGCCGGTGATGGCGCCGGGTCAAACTGATCCGGATCAGAAAACCCGCGGTTGCTGCGGCGCAACATACCGGTATCCCACCCGGAGCCGCGCCATGAACGATGTCTCGCCCATCCCCGCCCCCGACAGCTTCCTGCCGTACGTGCTGGAGACCCTGTCGGACGGCCGTCAGGTGCTCGTCCGCCCGATGAATCCGGGCGATGCCGACGCCGAACGCGCCTTCATCACCGCGCTGTCGCCGCGCGCCCGCCGCTACCGCTTCCAGGAGCAGATCACCGAGCCGGACGAGGCGCTGGTGAACAAGCTGGTGAACGTCGACCACGTCAACGACGAAGCCTTCGTGGCCCTCTCCGGCGAAGGCGACGATGCCCGCATCGTCGGCGTGTCGCGATACGCCGTCGGCAACGACCCGTTGCAATGCGAGATCGCCGTGACCGTGCTCGACGACTGGCAGGGCCACGGCCTCGGCACGGCGCTGATGCAGCGGCTGATCGACGCCGCGCGCGAACGCGGCATCCGCCGCATGGTGTCGCTGGATTTCGCCGAGAACCTCGAGATGGCGCATCTCGCGCACCACCTCGGTTTCACCTCGGCGCCCGATCCGGACGATCGCACGCAGGTCGTGCACACGCTGGAGCTGTGATCGGGCCTGCGCAGCCCCCGCGCGGCGGCGCGCGGGGGTTTCTGAGCCGAATCAAATTCCCGCGGCGGCGCGCTCGTCTATAATTAGCTTCAGCTAATACTTCAGACCCCCAACGCATGGCCTCCCCCTACGGCACCGAAACCGTGCTGGACGTCCGTCACTGGACCGACGCCTACTTCAGTTTCACCACCACGCGCGACGACGGTTTCCGCTTCGACAACGGCCAGTTCGTGATGATCGGGCTGGAAGTGCCGCAGGAAGACGGCACGACCAAGCCACTGATGCGCGCCTACTCCATCGCCAGCGCCAACTGGGAGGAGGAACTGGAGTTCTTCAGCATCAAGGTGCAGAACGGGCCGCTGACCTCGCGGCTGCAGCACATCAAGCCGGGCGACACCATCCTCATCGGCCGCAAGCCCACCGGCACGCTGCTGATCTCCGACGTGCACCCGGGTCGGAACCTCTACCTGCTGTCCACCGGCACCGGTCTGGCGCCGTGGCTGGCGGTGATCAAGGACCCGGCCACGTACGAACGCTTCGAGAAGGTCATCGTCTGCCACGGCGTGCGCGGCGAGCCCGACCTCGCCTACCGCGACTACATCAGCCGCGGCCTGCAATGCCACGAGTACCTCGGCGAGGAGATCCGCAGCAAGCTGCTGTACTACCCGGCGGTGAGCCGCGAGGACTTCTACTGGCACGGCCGCCTGCAGCGCGGGCGGATCACCGACCTGCTCGACGCCGGCCGCGTCGCCTCGGACCTCGGCCTGCCGCCGCTGGACCCGGCCCACGACCGCGCGATGATCTGCGGCAGCCCGCAGATGCTGGCCGACTTCCGCGCCATGCTCGACCGCCGCGGCTTCACCGCCTCGCCGCGCATCGGCACCGCCGGCGAATACGTGTTCGAGCGGGCATTCGTCGAGAAGTAGGCGGGCGTCCGCGCATCCGCGGCGCCGCGCCGTCCGTATCACCGGCGTCATCCGACTCCGGACACCGCGATGCGCTTCGCCTTCCCCGCCTTCGTTCTGCTGCTGTCCCTGCTCGGCGCCGGTTGTGCGTCGATTCCCGCCGCCGATGGCCCGATCCCGACACGGTTGATCCCGGCGCCGGCCGCGCCGCCGCAGGCGCAGCGCCGCCTCGTGGTCGTGCTGCCCGGGCGCGCCGATGACCTGGCCGCACTCGGCCGCAGCGGCGTCGCCGAGGCGATCCAGCGGGTCTGGCCCGATGCCGACGTGCTGTTCACCGAACTGCGTCTGCCCGACTACCGCCGCGGCGACGTGCCCGAACGCCTCGAGGCGCAGGTCATGCAGCCGGCGCGGGCGCGCGGCTACCGCGAGTTCTGGCTCGGCGGCGCGTCGCTGGGCGGGCTGGGCACGCTGCTCTACGACCGCCGTTACCCGGGCCGGACCACCGGCCTGCTGCTGCTCGCACCTTATCTGGGCGATGGTGCGGTCCCGAAGAGCGTGACGGCGGCAGGCGGACTGCTGCGCTGGACGCCACCCGACGGTGAACCGGGCAACCTCGACGCATGGCAGCGGGACCTGTGGCAGCACCTGCAAGCGATCGCCCGCGATCCCGCGGCGGCACAGCGGGTGTGGCTCGCGTACGGCCGCCGCGACCGCCTGCGCGACACCATCGCCCTGTTCGCGCCGACGCTGCCGCCCGACCACGTGCTCACGCCCGAGGGCGGCCATGCCTGGCGGGTGTGGACGCCCGCGATGGAGACGCTGTTGCGCCGCATCGACGCAAGCCGCACCGCAATGCCGCCGCGCTGAGGCCGGCCTGTGCCGCGACCGTTCGCCCGCTTCAGGATTCGCCGTAGTGCAGCCAGATCCGCGCACGGGCCTCGTTGTCGAACACGCGGCAATCGTAACCATGCTCGCGGCCGAGGATCTCGCCCAGCTCCATGCGGCTGACGGCGGTGCCACGGGCATCGACGTAAGCCAGCCGGACCGTTTCCATCGCCTGTCCTTCGAGCGAAGCGAACAGCCGGCGCAGCTGCGCTTCGGGCGGCACCACGCCGAAGGTGTGGTCGAGCACCAGCACCCGGCGCACGCCGGTCGTGCGCGCCGCCTCGGCGATGCGCAGGAAGATCGCGATCAGGGCTTCGACCGCATCGATGCGACCGGTGACCGTCGCCACCAGCGCGCTGCTCTCGGTGGCGAGTGCCAGTTCGAAACCCGTCTCCCCGTGGCTCGGCCCTTGGCTCATGGCACGTGCGGCATCACCCCAGCGCGGCCTCGATGTCCTTCGCCAGCGACTCGGGCTTGTCGGTCGGCGCATAGCGCGCGATGACCCGCCCGTCGCGACCGATCAGGAACTTGCTGAAGTTCCACTTGATCGCGCCGATGCCGAGCAGACCGCTCTTCTGTTCCTTCAGCCAGTTCCACAGCGGATGCGCCTTGCCGCCGTTGACGTCGATCTTCGCGAACATCGGGAAATCGACGTCGTAGGTCAGCGAGCAGAAGTTGCGGATCTCGGCCTCGTCGCCCGGCTCCTGGTGCCCGAACTGGTCGCAGGGGAAGCCCAGGATCACCAGCCCGCGGTCGCGGTAGGTTTCCCACAGTTTCTGCAGGCCGGCGTACTGCGGCGTGAACCCGCACTTCGAGGCCACGTTGACCACCAGCAGCACCTTGCCGCGGTAGTCGGCGAGCGCCTGGTCGTGGCCATCGATGTCGACGGCGGAAAAGTCGTAGGCGGTCTGCATGCAGGACTCCGTGGAAAGTGACGAAGGGAAACGAAGGAAAGACGAATGAATCGGCAATCAGGGAGCGGCAGGCTGCGGCTTCACCGGCTCGGCGAACGGCGCGATGCCCAGCGCCCGGTCGATGTCCGCCGGGTAGTAGGCCTCGCCGTTCTTGATGACGAGCGCCACCTTGCGCACATCGGCGATGTTGGCGGTCGGGTCGCCGTCGAACAGCACGAGGTCGGCGCGCTTGCCGACCGCGATCGTGCCGCGATCGTTCAGCGTGCGCGAGTACTTCGCGCCGTTGAGCGTCGCGACCTGCAGCGCCTGCGCCGGGGTCATGCCGGCCTGCACGTACAGCGCCAGTTCGCGTTGCAGCGTGAAGCCCGGCGTGCCGTCGGTGCCGGCCACGATCGGCACGCCGGCACGATACATGCGGCCGACGAAATCGACCATCTTGTCGTACGACTTGTTGTAGCGCGCCGCAGTGGCGTCGTCGGGGATGTCGAACTCGGCGCTCTTGAGGCCGCGGCGCACGTCCGGCGGCATGTGCTCGGCGACGTCGGCGTACGCAGGGGAGAGTTCGCCGGCGCGCTGGCGGATGAAGTCGAACGCGGTCAGGGTCGGGTCGATCACGATCTGGTCGCGGGCCAGGCGCGCGACGAAGTCCTGCACCGGCTTCGCGTTGAAGTCCATGTCGGCCACGCTGCGCGCCGGCAGGTAGAAACGCTCCAGCGTGCGGGTATCGGTGTCGTCCTTCACCAGGAAGTTCAGCAGCACCTGGTTGATGTGCTGGATCTCGTCGTAGCCGACGTCGAGCGCGTCCTGCGCGCGCAGGAACACGGGGATGTGCCCGCTCACGCGCAGGTCGCGGCTGTGCGCGTAGGCGACGGTCTCGCGCAGGATCGCCTTCGGGAAGGAGTTGTAGATCTTGATCTGCGGATAGCCGTGGCCGGCGTACCAGTCGACGGCCTGCTTCGCGCCGTCGAGGTCGGAGATCACGAAACCGTTGCGCGCGGACATCGGGCTTTCGCCCTCGATGAAGCCGGCCGGCACGATCGATGGCGACAGCACCTTGCCCTCGCGTTCGTCGGCGATCAGCTGCTGCAGCGTCGCATTGTCGTTGCCCATGTCGCGCACGGTGGTCACGCCCGCCGCCAGGTGCAGGCCGCCCTGCCAGGCGCTGGTGTGGCCGTGCATGTCGAACAGCCCGGGCGTGAGCACGCGGCCGCCGGCATCGATCACCTGGTCGACGGTCGCGGTTTCCTGGTTCGCCCCCGAGATCGACACGATCCGGCCGTGCGCGATCAGCAGGTCGGACGCCGGGCCCAGCGTCGCCGTCTCGCTGTCGAAGACGCGCGCGTTGCGGATCAGCGTGGTGCCGCGCAGCGGGTGGGCCAGCGTGTCGCGCAGTTCGGTCAGCGCGTCGGCCTCGGCCTGCTTCTGGCGTTCCTCCAGCATCGCCGCATCGGCTTCGCGCCCTTCTTCGACCAGTTGCAGGTAGCCGGGCACGATCAGCGCGTAGAAGCGCGGCTGCGCATCGGCGGTGACCCACACGAACTGCGGGGTGAAGCCGACGCCGGTCACGCGCATCAGGCGCACCTTGCGATCGCCGGCGAGGGTGAGGTCGGCGACCGCGCGCGCGCCGAGCGTGCCGCCGGGGATCAGCGGCAGGCGATTGTCGCTGCGCGCCAGCAGCGCGGAGAGCACCTGCGCCCCGCTCTGCGGCGTGCCGCCGATCGGCCAGTACGCGGCGCCAGCGGCGGCGGGCTGCTCGCCCGAGTCCGAGGTCGATGTCCATGTCGCCTTGCCGTCCGCCACGCGGAACGATTCGTCCACCGGCGCACCGAACGTCGACGTGCCCTTGACCGCATAGGTGACGAACGTGCCGTCAGGTGCGAGGGTGTAGTCCTCCTTCAGCTCGGGCCCGCGGCCGTTGTCCTTGAAGAGGTAGTCGACGTGGACGCTGCCATCGTCGTTGCGCTGGACCACCTGGTGGCCGGCCGGCTTGCCGCCGTCGACCAGCACGGTATAGCGCAAGGTTTCGGCGGCATGGAGCGCGGGGGACAGCAGAAGCGATGCGAACAGCAGACAGCGGAAGGCGGGACGCAGCATGTCCTTCTCCTGGGAGCCGGAAGACGGCGGGTCGCTGCCCGCGGGATGTCCGGTCGAGTCTAGAGCGTGTCACGCACTTTTTCATGCGCCGCGTTGCGCCCCCGGGCCGCCGGGGCAAGGTCCGTGGCGCCGCCTTGGCCGGTGGGCAAGGCAAGCCGCGGGCCACCGCATCGGCGGCCCGGGGGCGCAACCCTTCGGGAAGCCCGTCCGCGGCGTATGAAAAAGTGCATGACACGCTCCAGCCGGTTCGCGCTGCCCCGGCGTGTGCCGGCCGGCGCACAATCGGGGCTTGACCCTGACGCGACGTGAGGCCGGAGCATCCGTCCTGCATCGACGCCGTCGAGCCCACCGGAGCCCACCCATGTCCGCCCGCGAACGCACCGTCGGCCAGGTCGCCGCCCTCGTCGGCCTGACCGTGCGTGCACTGCACCATTACGACGCGATCGGGCTGGTCTCGCCGACGTGCCGCAGCGCCGCCGGCTACCGCCTCTACGGCGAAGCCGACCTCCGGCGCCTGCAGCAGGTGCTGGTGCTGCGCGAGCTGGGCTTCGGGCTGGACGCCGTGCGCGACCTGCTGGACGCCCCCGTCGCACGCCGGCGCGAAGCCCTCCTCGCGCAGCGCGCGACGCTGGAACGCCAGCGCGCGCATGCGGACGCCGTGCTCGGCGCGATCGATGCGACCCTTCTCACCCTCGAAGCGAGCACACCCATGAACATCGATACCCTGTTCGAAGGCCACGACCAATTCCGCAACGGCGAATACGCGCAGGAAGCCGAACGCCGCTGGGGCGACACCGACGCGTGGAAGATCTCACGACAGCGCACCGCGCGTTACTCGAAGGACGACTGGGCGAAGATCCGCGCCGAGAGCGATGCGATCACCGACCAGCTGCTGGCGACGATGCAACAGGGCGACGCGGCCGACAGCGCACGCGCGATGGCATTGGCCGAATTGCACCGCGAGCACATCGACCGCTGGTTCTATCCGTGCAGCCACGCGATGCACGTGCAGGTCGCGGCCTTCTACACCGGCGACGAGCGCTTCCTCGCGCACTACGACGATCGCGCCGACGGCCTCGCCGCCTACGTGCAGGCCGCGGTGAACGCCAACGCGCAGGCACACGCGCACGACTGACATCGAAAACACGAGGCGACGCTGCGTTCGATTTACGCGCGGCGTTGCACTCTCGTGCATGTATACGTTTGCACGCCGTCATGCTGCAAAGCGATACGCACCAATAATCCTCTCCGGCCGGCATCACGCATCACACGCGTGATGCGCGGCGCGCGCGCACGGACGAACCACGTCTGGCGTCAGGCGTATCGGCGTTCACGGAGAGAAAACGATGAAACTGCACAGCGTTCCGGTCGCGTTCGCGATCGGCATGTTCGCGGCCTTCTGCGCCGTGCCCGGCGCGAACGCGGCGATCCCCGCTGCGCACGTCTACCACAACCACATGCCGAACTTCTGGCCGTTCTACGCGGTCAACGTCGGCCAGACCTACAACGCGACGGCGACCGGCGCACCGATCCGCTACCTCTACGACGGCGACGTGATCGCGCTGAAGAACAATCCACCGCCGGGCTACAGCTACTACCTGCCCGCGTCGCTCGGCGGCACGATCATGCCGCACGACGACCTGGTGACCTACTACGCGCACGACGCGAAGACCGGCGCGTACCAGTGGTGGCCGCAGCAGGTCGCGAACGAAGTGCGCAACTGGTCGGGCGCGAACGGGCAGATCCACGTGACGATGTCCGGCGCGGTGGTCAACAACGTCGACAGCCTCGAACGCCTGCAGAACGTCCCCGGGTACACGAACACCAACTGGGGCGCCTCGTGGCGCACCGCGTACGGCGGCCTGCCGACGACCAACGGCTACCGCACGCTCGATCTCATCCACTTCACCGGCCACCACAGCATGGGACCGCTGGTCGGGTCGGAGTACTTCCTCAAGGACCTGATCTACCAGAACGCGACGCTGGCGCAGCCGTATTTCCTCGGCGGCAACTTCCGTTCGTCGCGCGGCTATTTCCCGACCGAGCTCGGTTTCTCCGAACGCCTGATCCCGGTGCTCGCCAAGCTCGGCGTGCAGTGGTCGGTGATCGGCAACAACCACTTCTCGCGCACGCTGAAGGACTATCCGTACGCGACCTACGACGCCAACGGCGACACGCTGACCTCACCGCCGAACCGTGCCGACCTGCGCAACACCTCGACTTCCGGCAACTGGGTTGCCGCCGGCATGGCGCACGAGCAGCAGGTCGTGGTCAACAAGTTCCCGTTCGCATCGACGCCGCACTGGGTGCGCCACGTCGATCCGGCGACCGGTGAAGTGACGAAACTCGCCGGCATTCCCGTCAGCCAGAACGGCTCGTGGCTGGAAGGCTGGGAAGGCGCGGTCACCGTCGACGAATACGTGCCCTACACCGCGCTGGAGCCGCGCCAGTTCTTCGTCGTCGCGCACGACGGTGACAACTCCGGCGGCCGCGCCGGTTCGTTGCCGACGTGGCAGAACGGCTACGGCACCACCTGCGGCGGCAGCGGCTACTGCCTCGGCATCGACGAATACCTGCAGCGCTTCCCGATCCCCGCCGCCGACGTGCAGCACGTGCAGGACGGCTCGTGGATCGACACCCGCGATTCCTCGTCCGACCCGACGTGGTACCACTGGCATCTGCCGTTCGTGATCTGGAACGGCCAGTTCCCCGCGTTCAACGCCGCCACCGGCATGAACCTCTCGCCGAAGACCAACCTCAACGGCGTGGCCGAAGGCGCGACGGTGTCGTTCGAGTACGGCTGGCACTACCTGGAGCGCAACTTCGCGCTGCTGCAGGCCGCGCTGAACTACGCGAAGACCGCCGAGCAGATCTGGCTGGACGATCATCCGGCGTACTGGTCGCCGACCACGACGCTGGACCAGCAGATCGTACCGCCGGGCAACCAGCTCAATCCGTGGATGATGTCGTTCCCGGTGAAGGGCAACCCGGCCAGCGACTACGCCGGCGGCGCCAATCCGGCCGAGCTGGCGTGGTACTTCCTGCTGCCGTCGATGGACTCGGGCTTCGGCTATTACGACGAGAACAAGGACGACAACGTCAAGCCGACGCTCGCCTTCAACAACTCGCTGTACTTCTCGAAGCAGTACGTGCAGCCGAACGTCGCGAAGGATCGCACCGGGCCGTCGGTGTGGTGGCCGCAGCGCTATCCGTACAACCCGGGCTCGGTGAACGCGTCAAAGGCCGAAGGCTGGACGGTGCAGCACTACAACCACGAGTTCGCGGTCTACACCTACGCCTACGACGTCTCGGACATCGCCAGCATCCAGGTGAAGGTGCGCACGCACGCCTCGACCACCATCGACGGCAACGACGACACCTACAAGGTCTACGACCCGGCGGCGATGGTCGGCAAGCCCGGCCTGTCGATCACGCCGGCGAGCGTGAGCGCGTGGACCTCGTACCCGATGCAGGTGCGCGACCTCAAGCCGGTGATGAACGGCGTGTCGTGGATGCCGGTGACGCAGCAGACCATGCAGGTGCTGCCGGCGCAGGAGATCGGCAACCTCTACTACACCTACTTCAACCAGTACCGGAACCAGCTGCTCGACTACTACATCGAGGCCACCGACACGCGCGGCAACGTCACCCGCAGCGACATCCAGCAGGTCTACGTCGGCGCGGGCACCTACCGCAAGACGACCACCGGCTCGGGCTACGTCGAGGACACCACGGGCACCGTCGCCGGCGTGCGTCCGTTCCTCACGGTCGACACCACGCCGCCGGTGTTCCAGGGCAGCCTGACGTCGAGCGCCCTCACCGACCGTTCGGTGACGATCAGCTGGTCGCCGGCGACCGACAACGTGCGCGTCGCGGGGTACCAGATCTTCCGCAACGGCGTGCTGGTCGGCACCGGCAGCGGCACGCAGTTCGACGACAGTGGTCTGGCCGCCTCGACGAGCTACAGCTACCAGGTGCTGGCCTACGACGGCGCCGGCAACCAGTCCGCGCGCAGCACGGCGCTGGCGATCACGACGAAGGCGCCGGACACCACGCCGCCGTCGACGCCGGGCGCACCGGTCGCGGGTGCTACGACCGCGAGTTCGATCGCGCTGACGTGGACCGCCGCCACCGACAACTACGGTGTCGCCGGTTACCAGGTCTTCCGCAACGGCGCGCTCGCTGCCAGCGTCACCGGCACCAGTTACACCGACACCGGCCTGCAACCGTCGACGGCGTACAGCTACACGATCAAGGCGAAGGACGCCGCGGGCAACCTGTCGGCCGCGTCGGCCGCGACTTCGGCCAGCACCGCCGCGGGCAACGTGGCGACGGTGTATTACCGACCGGCCGCGGGCTGGACTACGGTCAACCTGCACTACTCGCCCACCGGCGGCACCTGGACCACGGTGCCCGGCGTCGCGATGAGCGTCG
This sequence comes from Lysobacter sp. DMC104, assembly GCF_056313665.1. NCBI lineage: Bacteria > Pseudomonadati > Pseudomonadota > Gammaproteobacteria > Lysobacterales > Lysobacteraceae > Lysobacter > Lysobacter sp. DMC104. Next base: position 157,180 of record NZ_JBQUZW010000003.1, read on the forward strand.
CGTGTACCGGCTGGTATCGCTACACCGCGAACCTCGGCAGCGCGACCGGTCTCGCCGCGACGTTCAACAACGGCAGCGGCACCTGGGACAACAACGGCGGCCGCAACTACGCGCTGGGCGCCGGCTTGTCGGTGGTGCAGAACGGCGCCGTCAGCACCGGCACCGATCCCTGCGCGGCCGACACGCAGGCACCGACCACGCCCACCGGCCTCACCGGCAACGCGATCGACGCCAACTCGGTCGCGCTGGGCTGGGTGGCCTCGACCGACAACGTCGGCGTCGCCGGCTATCGCGTGTTCCGGAATGGCACCCAGATCGCGGACGTGACCACCGGCACCGGCCACGTCGACAACGGCGTGCTGCCGTCGACCGCGTACAGCTACACCGTGCGCGCCTACGACGCCGCGGGCAATCTCTCCGCCGCGAGCACCGCCGTCTCGGTCACCACGCCGGCGCGCGCGGACACGCAGGCGCCGACCGTGCCCGCGGGGCTCAATGCGCAGAACCTGACCTCGACCGCGCTCACGCTGGCGTGGACGGCGTCCACCGACAACGTCGGCGTGTCGTCGTACCTCGTGTTCCGCAACGGCACGCAGATCGGCACCACCGCCGCGGCCAGCTATGCCGACAGCGGACTGATGCCGGGCACCGCCTACAGCTACACCGTGAAGGCGCAGGACGCCGTGGGCAATGTGTCGGCCGCCAGCACCGCGCTGTCGGTCACCACGCCGCCGCTGGTGAACAACACCGCGACCGTGTACTACAAGCCGTCGGCGACGTGGACCACGACCTACATCCACTACGCGCCGAACGGCGGCAGCTGGACCGCGGTGCCGGGCGTGACCATGAGCGCGGCCTGCACCGGCTGGGTGGTGAAGACGCTGAACCTCGGCGCCGCCACCGGCGCGCAGGTCACGTTCAACAACGGCAGCGGGACGTGGGACAGCCGCAACGGCGCGAACTACCCGGTCGGCACCGGCCTGGCGGCGATCTCCGCGGGTGTGATCACCACCACCGATCCCTGCCTCAACGACGACGCGACCGCGCCGTCGGTGCCGGGCGGGCTGGCGGCCTCGGGCGTGACCGCGACCTCGGCGACGATCGGCTGGACCGCGTCCACCGACAACGTCGGCGTCGCGGGCTACCGCGTGTTCCGCAACGGCAACCAGATCGGCACCACCGCGTCGACCAGCTTCACCGACACCGGGCTGTCGGCGTCCACCGCGTATGCGTACACCGTGCGCGCCTACGACGCGGCCGGCAACGTGTCGGCGAGCAGCGCCACGCTCAACGTCACCACCACGACACCCAGCACCTGCACGGTCAGCTTCACCATCGCCAACGCGAACACGACCTTCGGCCAGAACCTCTACGTCGTCGGCAACGTCGCGGCGCTGGGCGCATGGTCGCCGGGCGCGGGCTTCGCGCTGACCATCCAGGGCAGCGGCGCGAACGTGCCGTGGACCGGCACGGTGAACCTGCCGGCCGGCGCGGCGATCCAGTACAAGTACGTGAAGTGGAACGGCAGCACCGCGACCTGGGAAAGCAACCAGGCCACGACCTCGGGCAACCGCGAGTTCACCCTGCCCGCGAACTGCACCGGCACCACCACGCGCAACGACGGCAGCTTCAAGTTCTGAGGCCGCAAGTTCCGGGACGAACACGAAACATCACCTGAAACGCAGAACGCCGGACGGTCTCCCGTCCGGCGTTCTCGTTTGCATCGGGCAACGGTGTCGATCGGACGCTCCGATCGACGCACGCGCATCAGAACCGCGCCTTGAACTCCACGCCCCAGGTGCTCGGCTCGTTGAGGAAGCCGGTGAGGTTGTTGAAGTCGATGCCGCCGACGACCACGGTCTCGTCGGTGATGTTGCGGCCGAACAGCGCCACGTCGTAGTCGCCGTTGTTCCAGGCATAGCCCAGGCGCAGGCCACCTTCCAGCAACGACTTGCCGGTGAACTCGGTCGACTCGTACAGGAAGAAGTTCACCTGGCCGCGGTAGGCCCAGTCGGTGTAGGCGTAGAACTCGCCGGCGCCGACCGGCAGGCCGTAGCGCGCCGTCAGGTTGTAGACGTTGCGCGGGGCCTGCGGCAGCGGGTTGCCGTCGATGTGGTACGTGCCCGGCACGCTGCCGGCCGGATCGGTCACGGTGCAACCGCCGCCGCAGCCGAACACGGTCAGGTTCTTGTCCTGGATCTCGGTGTCGTTGAAGCTGGCGCCGAGGGTGACGAACAGGTGGTCGGTCAGCCACACCTGCGCATCGAGTTCCGCGCCCTGGCCGATGGTCTTGTCGGCGTTGACGAGGCGCGCGATGTTGGTCGCACCGCCGACCGCGGTCAGCTGCTGGTCGTCGACGGCGTAGCGGTACAGCGCGAAACCCAGGCGCAGGCGGTTGTCCCACAGCTGCGCCTTCACGCCGCCTTCCCACGACAGCACGGTCTCGGTGTCGGCGACGGTCACCAGCTCGCTGGACGGCAGCGCCGCGTTGGCGAACATCAGGCGGCCCTGCACGCTCGGCGCGCGGAAGCCCTTGGCGACGCGGCCGTAGAGGTTGATCTGGTCGTTGAGCTTGTAGACGGCGCTGAGGTCCCAGCTGACGTCGTTGTCGTTCGGGTGCACGGTGATCGGCGCGATCGCCGGGCCGAACGGACCGACCACGCGCTCGGCAGTGAAGTCCTTGCGGTCGTCGGTGTAGCGCACGCCGCCGCGCAGCTTCAGGCGGTCGGTGGCGTCGAAGTCGCCCGAGGCGAACACCGCCCACGCGGTGTTGTCCTGGTGCTGGCGGGCGTAGCCGTTCTCCGCGCCGCCGAAGCCGTCGTAGGAGAAGCTGTCGACGTCGATCTTCTCGTCGAACCAGAACAGGCCGGCCTGCCAGTCGAAGCGGCCCCACTCGTTCGATTCGACGCGGAATTCCTGGCTGTACTGGCGGTGGTTGGGCAGGCCGTCGGCCGATTCGGCCGGGAACAGCGCCACGCCCGGCGCGCCGGTCGGGAAGCTGTAGACCGAGCCGCCGTCGATGTCGCCGCGGCTGTAGGCGTCGACGCTCTCGTAGCCGGTGATCGAGTACAGGCTGACGCGGCCGAGGTCCCAGCGCATGCGCAGGTTGCCGCCGAGCTGGTCGAGGTTCTGCTCGTTGCGGCCGTCGATCGACACGCGGTCGCGGCTGAAGCCGTCGACCAGGTCGTTGGTGCCGGGCTTGATGATGCCGGCGCGGAACAGTCGCGCGGTGCCGTCGAGCTTGCGCGAATGCACGTTGAGCAGCGCCTCGAAGCCGTCGTTCGGCTTGATCAGCAGCTGGCCGCGCGCGGCGGTCTCGCGGTAGCCCTCGAGGTCGTCGCCGGCGCCGTTGAAGGTGTTGTCGACGTAGTCGTCGCGGCGCTGGTGCAGCACCGACACGCGGGCCGAGACCTTGTCGGTCAGCGGGCCGGTGACCGCGCCTTCCAGGTTGAAGGTGCCGTAGCTGCCGTAGGACACGCGGCCGTAGCCGCCGAAGGTCTCCTCGGGGCGGGCCGATTCGAACTTCAGCACGCCGGCCGGGGTGTTGCGGCCGAACAGCGTGCCCTGCGGGCCGCGGTCCATTTCGATCTGGTCGAGATCGAACATCGGGAAGCCCTTGAGGATCGGGTTCTCCTGGACCACACCGTCGTACACCAGCGACACCGGCTGCGAGGCGTTGAGGTCGAAGTCGGTGTTGCCCAGGCCGCGGATGTAGAAGCGCGGGAAGGCGCGGCCGAACGAGGACTCGATGTTCAGGCTCGGCAGGCGGCCCGACAGCAGGCGGATGTCGTCGCCGCTGGTGGTAAGGGCTTCCAGCTTCTCGCGATCGACGGTGGTGATCGCCACCGGCACGTCCTGGATGTTCTCGGTACGCCGCTGGGCGGTGACGGTGATGGCGTCGAGCTCGGGCGCGTCGGCCTTGGCGGCCGGGGCGGCGTCCTGGGCCATCGCCGGGAGGGCGAAGCCGATGGCGACGGCGAGGCCACCGAGACGCAGGGCGCGGCGGGAGCGGAAGGAGGGGGTCATGGGCGATCCTGGGGAGAGGGATGGAGGCGCGACCGGGCGGGCCGACCGCCGGGCCGGGCCATACCGCACCGCATCGCGCGGCGGATTGTAAACAATTCGTGATATGGGCCGTCACCGCGCCCCATCGCCGCTCCCGGCCATGGCTTTCGTCACGGGCCCCGGGCAAGGGTCGTGGGCTACTCTGGGGGGTGCTTTTCCGCCCCTTCGCACCGCCGAGGACCGTCCGAATGAATCGCCCGATCGCCTGCGCCCTGGCGCTGGCCCTCTCCGCCGCCATGCTGTCCGGCTGCGACAAGCCCGCCGAACCCAAGCCCGCCACCGACAAGGCCGCCATGCCCGCCGACGCCGCCCACGAGAATCCCTTCTTCTCCGAAAGCCCCCTGCCGCTGCACTACCCGCAGTTCGACAAGATCAAGGACACCGACTTCGCGCCGGCCTTCGATCGCGGCATGGCCGACCAGGTGAAGGAGATCCAGGCGATCGCCGACAGCACCGAGGAGCCGACCTTCGACAACACCATCCTGGCGATGGAGCGTTCGGGCCAGCTCCTGGGCCGCGCCGCCAAGGTCTTCGGCAACCTCACCAGCGCCAACACCAACGACGCGCTGGACAAGCTGGACGAGGAATACTCGCCCAAGTTCGCCGCGCACTACGACGGCATCTACCTCAACCCGAAGCTGTTCCAGCGCGTGCAGGCGCTGTACGACAAGCGCGAGAGCCTGGGCCTCGACCCGCAGGGCGTGCGCCTGATCGAGCGCTACTACACCGACTTCGTCCGCGCCGGCGCCAAGCTGGACGACAAGCAGAAGGAGCGGGTGAAGGCGATCAACGCCGAGCTGGCCACCCTCGCCACCAAGTACAACCAGAACGTGCTCGACGAAGTGAACGACTCGGCCATCGTGGTCGACTCGCGCGACGAGCTGAAGGGCCTGTCCGACGACCAGATCGCGCCGCTGGCCGAAGCCGCCGAGAAGAAGGGCCTCAAGGGCAAGTTCCTGATCGCGCTGCTCAACACCACGATCCAGCCGATCACCACGCAGATGGAGAACCGCGCGCTGCGCGAGCGCATCTACAAGGCCTCGATGGCCCGCGGCAGCCGCGGCAACCAGTGGGACAACACCGACATCGTCTCGAAGGTCGCCAGGCTGCGCGCCGAACGCGCCGCGATCATGGGCTATCCGAACTACGCGGCGTTCGCCGTGGCCGAGGAAACCGCCAAGACGCCGGACGCGATCAACAAGATGATGGCCCAGCTGGCGCCGCCGGCCGTCGCCAACGCGAAGAAGGAAGCCGCCGAACTGCAGGCCATGATCGACGCCGAGCAGAAGGCCAAGGGCGAGCCGACCTTCGCCGTCGAGCCGTGGGACTGGCTGTACTACAGCGAGAAGGTGCGCAAGGCGAAGTACGACTTCGACGAAGCCCAGCTCAAGCCGTACCTGGAGATGGACAACGTCCTCAACAACGGCGTGTTCTTCGCCGCCGAGAAGCTGTACGGCCTGAAGTTCAAGCGCCGCACCGACCTGCCGACCTACCAGGAAGACGTGCGCGTCTACGACGTCTTCAACGAGGACGGCTCGCAGCTGGCGATCGTGATCGTCGACCCGTACGCGCGTTCGTCCAAGCGCGGTGGCGCGTGGATGAGCTCCTACGTCGACCAGTCCGAACTGCTGGACCAGAAGCCGGTCGTCGCACTGCACCTCAACGTGACCAAGCCGGCCGCGGGCAAGCCGGCGCTGATGACCTGGGACGACGTCAACACCTCGTTCCACGAGTTCGGCCACGTGCTGCACGGCATGTTCTCGAACGTGAAGTACCCGTACTTCAGCGGCACCAACGTGCCGCGCGACTTCGTCGAGTACCCGTCGCAGGTCAACGAGATGTGGGCGACCTGGCCCGAGGTGCTGGCCAACTACGCCAAGCACTACCAGACGGGTGAAGCCATGCCGCAGGCGCTGCTGGACAAGGTGCTGGCCGCCGACCAGTTCAACCAGGGCTACAAGACCACCGAGTACCTCGGCGCGGCGATGCTGGACCAGCGCTGGCACCAGGTGCCGGCCGACCAGCTGCCCGATGCCAAGGGCGTGATGGCCTACGAGGCGAAGGCGCTCAAGGACATCGGCGTGGACTACGCCCCGGTGCCGCCGCGTTACCGCACCCCGTACTTCAGCCACATCATGGGCGGCTACGCGGCCGGCTACTACGCCTACATCTGGTCGGAAGTGCTGGACGCCGACAGCGTCGAGTGGATGAAGCAGCACGGCGGCCTCACCCGCAAGAACGGCGACCACTTCCGCGACACGCTGCTCAGCCGCGGCGGTTCGAAGGACGCGATGGTGCTGTTCCACGACTTCTCCGGTCGTGATCCGTACATCCAGCCGCTGCTGGAGCGTCGCGGCCTGACCGGCAAGTAAGCGCCCTCCCCGCTGCACCCGACACCGCCCGGCTCGCCCGGGCGGTGTCGTTTCCGGCCTTCGAGATGTCCGACGCCCGCATGCCGCTCGATCCGCACACACCTCCCGAATCCCTCGACGCCACCGGCGATCCCGCGAAAGCGCTGCGCGCGTGGCTCGAACGCCACCCGCGGATCTTCGTGCTCACCGGTGCCGGCGTCAGCACCGACTCCGGCATTCCCGACTATCGCGACAGCGACGGCGCGTGGAAGCGCACGCCGCCGGTGACGTGGCAGGCCTTCACCGGCGATGCGGCCACCTATCGCCGCTACTGGGCGCGCAGCCATGTCGGCTGGCCGGGCTTCTCGGCCTCGCAGCCGAACGCCGCGCATGCGGCGCTGGTCGAACTGGAGCGTCGAGGCGCGCTGACGTCGCTGGTCACGCAGAACGTCGACCGCCTGCACCAGCGCGCGGGCAGCCGCGACGTGATCGACCTGCACGGTCGGCTGGACCGCGTGGTCTGCCTCGGCTGCGGCGACGACACGCCGCGCGAGGATCTGCAACGGCGCATGGCCGAAGCGAACCCCGGCTGGCGCCCCCGCGAAGCCGGCGCCGCACCCGACGGCGACGCCGACATCGACGCCGCAGCCGTGGCCCGCTTCGAACCGCCGCACTGCATCGTCTGCGGCGGCCTGCTGAAACCCGACGTGGTGTTCTTCGGCGAGAACGTCCCGCGCGAACGCTACGCCCGCGCGCTGGCCGCGCTGGAATCGGCCGACGCGATGCTCGCGGTCGGCACGTCGCTGATGGTGTATTCCGGCTTCCGCTTCGCGCGGATCGCCCGCGAGCGCGGGCTGCCGCTGGCGATCCTCAACCGCGGCCGCACCCGCGCCGACGATCTGGCGCAACTGCGGCTGGACGCCGACTGCGGCGCGACGCTGTCCGCCGCGCTCGCATCGGACGGCGCGACGGTTACCGGGTGACCTGCGGCGCGCCCGTCGTCTCGGTCGGCACCGGCGCGGGCGCCGGCTTCACGTCCACGAACAGCGGACGCAGCGCCGGCACGAGATACGGCGTGAGCACCGAGGTCGGCACGTCGACCGTGCGCACACCGTCGACGTAGGGCCCGACCTGGTAGGGCGGGAACACGAAGCGCAGGCCCATCAGCCGGCCGGTGTCGGGCGCCGGCGCCGCGATCGGCTCGAACGCGGCGAACGCGGTCGCCGTGGGCTCGGTGCCTTCGTCGATCATCCGGCCCACCGAGCGCATGACCTCGGCGCGTTCCGACGGCGAGAGTTCGTCCGCATCCACGCGCTGCGACAACGTGGCGTGCAACTGCTCGCGGGCAAAGTCCGACAGCATCGTCCACGCCGCGGCATCGGCGAACAGCTCATTGGCCGTCAGCATCTTCTGCGCCTTCGGCAGCCAGACGAAACGCGCCACCAGCGGATCACCGTGCGCGCCGCCGGTGAAGCTGGAGCCATCGGCGGCAACCGCCACCACGTCCGACGTGTCCAGCAGCAGGTTGAAGTTGAGCGAGAGCTCGAACGGCGAGGTCTGCTTGGCCGGGTCGGCACCCTGCACCGCCTTCAGCAGCTCGGCGCGCGCGCCGTCGGCGTAGGCCTGCAAGGCCGTGGCCAGTCCGGGGTATTTCTTCGCCTCCGGCGGGAAACTGATGCCGACGACGTAGCGGGCGTCGTGTTCGATGATGTCCTTCAGCTCGGGCGGCGGCGGCGCCGGCTTGGCCGCGCTCTGGACGGGCGTCGGGGCGGCGGCTTTCGGCTTGTCCTTGTCGCAGGCGGCAAGGGCGAGGCTCAGGACGAGGGCGGTCGCCAGGACGGCGGGCGTCCGGGCGCGGAAACGGAGGCTGGGAGACGTCGACATGGAGGCGTGTCGGGAGGGGGACCCGATCGAATGGGGAGGAATCGCGCAGCAGGATAACGGATGCCTGCACCGGATGCCGGCCACGGGGAGGCCGGACGAAAAAAACCCCGGGCGCGAACGCCCGGGGCCCCTGACGCGATGGACGCTGGATTACAGCGCCTGGACTTCGTCGGCCTGCAGGCCCTTCTGGCCCTGCACGACCTTGAAGGTGACCTTCTGGCCTTCCTTCAGCGACTTGAAGCCGGTGCCCTGGATCGAGCGGAAATGGACGAAGAGGTCCTGGCCGCTTTCCGGGGTGATGAAGCCGTAGCCCTTGGCATCGTTGAACCACTTCACGGTGCCGCTCTGACGATCGGACATGGGTGTTACTCCTCACATGCAACAGTTGGGTGGATACACGGCGCTTGCGGGCGCCGCGACTGTCTAGCCAGGGGTAACGCGAACGATGAGCGGATCGTCTGGGGTCGGCCATGGGCCGACAGCTACCTTGGATCTACCGCATCGGGTCACGATGTACCGTGATCCCGCTTGGAACAGTCCGCGCAACATACACCACAAGTGTCGGCTTTTGTGAAGCGGTCGGAGGAACTTTTCCGCCGGACGGCGGTCACGGGGCGACCCGCCCTCCCGGCCGGGAAAGCGGTACGCGAAAAATCCCGGGAATTTTCCGGATTCCGCCTCCACGGAAGGCGCCACCGGCTCGACTCCTTAGACGGACGAGAAGTGACGATCCCTCCCTCCGCGGGCCCGATGTGACGCACCGCGGCAACATCCGTGCGCGGAAGGATGCGCGAAACGACTGGCACGCTTCCTGCTTCTCCAAGCTCGAATCACCCGTGCAGCGTGACCCGTCCCGAACCACTCCGTCCACAGAGGAGCCCATGCAGACCGAAGCCCCGGCTACGCCCGTCAGCGACGACCACATCGTCGCGCGGTTGTACGACCTCGCCCGCCAGGGCGATACCACCACCCGCGAGTACCAGCTCCTGGATCACGTGATCCAGAAGCGGCTCCTGCAGACCTACGGCTGCGACGGCTCCCGCAGCGCCTGCGCGGCCTGAGGCCGCCAGGGGTCAGAACGATCCGGGGCTGGCCAGCCGCCGAACGAAGCGGACGGCCAGCTCCGGATTCAGCAGCAGGGTGAAGCCCACCCCGTAGAGCGCGCCCCACAGGTGGGCGCTGTGGTTGACCCGATCACCGCCGCGGCGATCCATCCAGATCGTGTAGCCGAGGTAGAGCCCGGCGAAGAGGAAGGCCGGGATCGCGACCGGGATCAGGAACACGTAGATGCCGGCCCACGGGTCGAGCAGGATGAAGGCGAACAGCACCGCCGACACCGCCCCCGAGGCGCCCAGACTGCGGTACGACGCATCGTGCTTGTGCCGTGCGTAGGTCGGCAGGATCGCCACGACCACCGACGACAGATAGAACAGCAGGTAGCCGATCGCGGTGACGCGGTCGGTGAAATAGCGCTCCATCGCCGGGCCGAACGAATACAGGGCGATCATGTTGAAGATCAGGTGCCCCCAGTCGGCGTGGATGAAGCCGTGGGTGAGCAGCCGGTCGTACTGGCGCCCGCGCTCCACCGCCGGCGGCCACAGGATCAGCCGGTCCAGCAGCCGCGGCTTCTCGAAGGCCTGCCACGACACGACCACGGTGATCGCGATCAGCGCAAGCGTGACGTAACCGGTCATTCGCGGACACTCCTGCGCAAGGCGGACGTGGCGGGTCGGGACTCAGGCCGCACGGTAGTGGTCCTGCATCGGGTAGCGGCGCGCGTACAGCGCGAACACCAGCGCGGCGACGAAGGCGAAACCGGCGAAGAAGAACATCAGGAAGGCGTGTTCGCTCAGCCCGGACGAGGCGACCAGCGCGCGCATGCCCTCGCTCTTCACCCCGGCGTTGGTCAGCAGCACCCAGACGTTGCCGAAGGTCACCGACAGCATCCAGAAGCTCATGATCACGCCCTTCATCGGCGCGGGCGCCTGGCTGTAGGCGAATTCCAGGCCGGTCGCCGACACCAGCACCTCGCCGAAGGTCAGCAGGACGTACGGCAGCACCTGCCACGTGAGCAGCACCGGGTCGCCGCCGTCGATCCACAACTGGATCACCCCGGCGACCACCCAGGCGAGCCCGGAGAACGCGATGCCGAAGCCCATCCGCCGCAGCGCAGTGACCTGGAAACCCAGCTTCGTCAGCGTCGGATACAGCACGAGGTTGTTGAACGGGATCAGCAGCATCACCAGCAGCGGATTGATCGCCTGCATCTGGCCGGCTTCCTTCACCAGCCAGCCCAGCCACCAGCCTTCCGGCATCACCATCTGCTTGCCCTGCAGCACCCAGGTCGACGCCTTCTGGTCGAACAGCGACCAGAACGGGCTGACGATGGCGAACACGATCAGGATGCGCAGCACGGCGCGCACGCCGTCCACCGCTGCATCCGGATGGCTGCCGCGGGCGTGTTCCAGCTGCAGCGACGTGCCGATGCCGCCGAACAGCAGCACCGCGCCCAGCGCGAGGCAGAACGTGGGCACGAAGCCGACCGATTCCGGCCACCAGCCCGCACCGCTCGCCCAACCCGCCAGTTGCACGATCGCCAGCAGCAGGCCGAACCCGGCGATCGCGGTGCCCATGCCCTTGCGGCCCGAGGCACCGCCGCGCAACGCGGTCATGGCGACGCGGAGGAAGGCGTCCGGATCGCGTGCGTCGGGCGCGACGTTCACGTATCTGCGGCGGCCGAGCCAGAAGATCAGCGTCGCCACCAGCATCAGCACGCCCGGCACGCCGAAGGCGATCTTCGCGCCATGCTCGCGCAGCAGGATCGGCATCAACAGCGAAGCGAAGAACGAGCCGAAGTTGATCGTCCAGTAGAACGCGTCGTAGACGATCTTCGCGAGGTGCTTGTTGGTGCGGTCGAACTGATCACCGACGAACGACGACACCAGCGGCTTGATGCCGCCGGACCCCAGCGCGATCAGGAACAGGCCGGCGTAGAACCCGGTGCGGTCGCCGTCGAACAGCGCCAGGCAGAACTGGCCGGTGCAGTACAACAGCGAGAACCACAGGATGGTGTTGTACTTGCCGAAGAAGCGGTCCGACAGCCAGCCGCCGAGCAGCGGGAAGAAGTACACGCCGATGACGAAGCTGTGGAACACCTCCTTCGCCATGCCCTCGCGCTCGGCCCCGGGCAGGTAGGCCAGCAGCGCGCTGCCGATCAGGAACTGCACCAGGATGTTGCGCATCCCGTAGAAGCTGAAGCGCTCGCAGGCCTCGTTGCCGATGATGTACGGGATCTGCCGGGGCAGGCGCGCGCCGGCGTTTTCCGCTGCGGTCACGCCCATTCGGTCAGCCCCTCGCGACGGTACAGTTCGGCGAACGACGGACGCGCCTTCAGCCGGTCCGCGAGCGCGGCCAGGTGCGGCCACTCGATCGCCTGCTTCGGCATCTTGCGCGACCAGCGCATCAGCATCACGAGATGGAAGTCGGCGGCGGTCAGGCGATCACCGAGCAGGTGCGGCCCGTGCGCGGCGAGGTGGGCGTCGATGCGGTCCCACTGCGCCTCGATCCGCGGCCGCACGTGCGCCAGCACCGCCTCGGCGTTGGCCTCGCCGGCCGGTTCGTGCGGGTACCACCACTGCCGGAACAGCGGCTGGACCATGTTCGCGAGATTGAACATCCACTGCGTGTAGTCGATGCGCGCCGCGTCGCCCGGCGCGGGGGCGAGGCCGGCGGCGGGATACGCGTCGGCGAGGTGCATCGCCAGCGCGGCGGCCTCGTAATGCGGCGCACCGTCGATGACCAGCGTCGGCACCACGCCATTGGGATTCAGCGCAAGGTACTCGGGCCGCTTCTGCGCACCGGCGGCGGTGTCGACCAGCGCCAGCGTGTGCGGCGCACCGACTTCCAGCAGCAACCAATGGACGACCAGGCTGGCCGCACCCGGCGAGTAGTAGAGGACATGGGACGACGCGGTCATGGCGGCTCCTGCGCGAAAGAACCAGTGTCGCACAGCCTTCCGCTCGCTCGCGCATGACCATCGACAGGCATCCGCGCGGCGCGATCGGGGCACAATGCACGATCGCCCGCCGCTCCCGTCACCGCCCATGCGCACGATCGCCCTGCCCGCCCTCACCGTCCTCGCGCTCGCGCTGTCGACCACGCTGCCCGCCCGCGCAGCCGACCCGCTGTCCACCGAAGCCGAACGCAGCGGCTTCGTCCGCACCGGCCGCTACGCGGAAGTCATCGCACTGTGCGACGCGTTCGCGCAACGTTACCCCGATGCGGTGCGCTGCATCGACTTCGGCACCACGCCCGAGGGCCGGCCGATGAAGGCGCTGGTCGCCAGCCGCCGCGGCGCGTTCACGCCGGATCAGGCGAAGGCCGACGGGCTGCCGGTGCTGCTGGTGCAGGGCGGCATCCACGCCGGCGAGATCGACGGCAAGGACGCGGGTTTCCTCGCATTGCGCGAAGTGCTCGACGGCAACGCCGCGAAGGGCGCGCTCGACAAACTGGTGCTGATCTTCGTGCCGGTGTTCAACATCGACGGCCACGAGCGCTTCGGCCGCTGGAACCGCCCGAACCAGGTCGGCCCGGAAGCGATGGGCTGGCGCGTCACCGCGCAGAATTTCAACCTCAACCGCGACTACGTGAAGGCCGACGCGCCCGAGATGCAGGCGATGCTGGCGCTGGAGAACGCGTGGGACCCGATCGCCACGATCGACCTGCACGTCACCGACGGCGCCAAGTTCCGCCACGACGTGTCGATCCAGGTCGAACCGCTGCACGCCGGCGACGACGCGCTGCGTGGCGCCGGCCTGCAACTGCGCGACGGCACGCTCGAACGCCTGCGCAAGCGCGGGTCGTTGCCGGTGCCGTTCTATCCGTCGTTCGTCGAGAGCGACGACCCGACCTCGGGGTTCGCCGACGGCGTCGCGCCGCCGCGCTTCTCCACCGGCTATTTCCTGCTGCGCAACCGGCTGGCGATGCTGGTCGAAACGCATTCATGGAAGGACTACGCCACCCGCGTGAAGATCACCCACGACGCGGTGCTCGCCGTGCTCGACCTGACCGCAGCGCACGGCGCGGAATGGCGCCGCGCCGCCGATGCCGCCGACACCCGCGCGACCACGCTGGCCGGCAACGCCGTACCGCTGACCTGGAAGGCGACCGACAAGGTCCGCACGATCGATTTCCTCGGCTACGCCTACACGCGCACGCCCTCCGAGGTCTCCGGCGCGCTGATGACGCGCTACGACGACAAGACCCCGCAGATGTGGAAGCTGCCGCTGCGCGACGAGATCGTGCCGTCGCTCGTCGTCGACGCACCGAAGGCCGGCTACGTGGTGCCTGCGGCGTGGGCGGAACTGGTCGCCGCCAAGCTGAAGCAGCACGGCATCGCGTTCTCGCGCCTCGACGCCGCGCATCCCGCGCTGGCGGTGCAGGCATTCCGTGACGAGACGCCGACGTTCTCCGCCGCGCCGACCGAAAGCCACCAGCGCCTCACGGTCGAAGGCGCGTGGGCGCCGGAAACCCGCGACGTCGGCGCCGGCGCGCTGTTCGTGCCGATCGCGCAGCCGAAGGCGCGACTGCTGATGTCGCTGCTGGAACCGCAGGCGCCGGATTCGCTGCTTGCGTGGGGCGAATTCAACAACGCCTTCGAGCAGAAGGAATACATGGAGGACTACGTCGCCGAGGACGTGGCGCGCGAGATGCTGGCGCGCGACCCGGCGCTGAGGGCCGCGTTCGAGCAGAAGCTGAAGGACGACCCGACGTTCGCCGCCGACCCGGCCGCGCGCCTCGCGTTCTTCTACCGCCGCCACAGCGCCTGGGACGAACGCTTCGGCCTGTATCCGGTGCTGCGGGTCGATACCGCGCCGTAACTGCGCACGTTAGGTGCCGTGGCGCGGAGCGAAGCTCCGCTGACCCTCTCAACGTCGCTCGCACTTCCAGTTCTTCGCCTTGCCCTCGGCCAGCCATTCGACGGCCTGGGCGATGCGCTTCGCGCGGGTCTCGGCGCGCTTCGCGCCGAGGATCCATTCGAGGTATTCGCGACGGTGACCGGGCGAAAAGGAATCCCAGTGGGCTCGCGCGGTCGGCACGCCATCCAGCGCCGCGGCGAAGTCTGCGGGCATCTCCGGCAGCGGTGCGGGCGGCTTCTTCGCAGCAGTGCGAACGGGCTTCGTGCCCGATGCGTTGAGCGCCGCGGCGCGCTTCAGCAGCATTGCGAGCGCGCGCTTCGGCGGCAGGTCGTCCAGCGTCGCAAGCTTGCCGAAGCTGCCCATGCCTTCGACCGGGCGTTCGCCGCCCATCACCTCGGCATGGCGCCAGAACCCGAACGCGGCATGCTGCTTGAACGCCGCCATGTGACACAGCGACGCGCCATCGACGACGAAGAACGGCATGCCCCACTTGATCGTCTCGTCCGCGTCCGGGCAGGTCGCATGGACCAGCGCGCGCAGGTGTTCGAGGATCGGCCGTGCGAATGGCGCGGCCTTCGCGATGTAGGCATCGACGCGCGGATCGCGTTCGCCCATCGCGGCACGCCTCAGCCGAACGGACGCGGCAGGTCCAGCATCGGCGCAAGGAACCAGTACGCGCCAGCCAGCACCATGCCCCACCACAGCAGCTTGAACAGGAACTTGACCACCTTGATCGCGAAATACGCCGCGATGATGGCCAGCACCAGTCCGATCCAGCTCATGTCCGCCATCGTTGCCGTGCGCCTCGATCAGTGTGTGCAGGTAGCAGATTCTGCACGTTCGCCAGCGCGAACGGGAGCCAGCGCCGGATCGAGCGCCACGCGTTCGTCGAACACGAAGCAGCCGCCGCGGTAGCCGAAGCCGCCGACCGCCTCGAAATAGCCGAGGATGCCGCCGTCGAGCTGCAGCACGTTGTCCATGCCCTGCGCATGCATCCACAGCGCGGCCTTCTCGCAGCGGATGCCACCGGTGCAGAAGCTGACGACGGTCGCGTCGGCCAGCGCCTCGCGCTCGGCCAGCACCGCCGCCGGCAGGTCGACGAAGTTGTCGATCGGCAATTCCAGCGCGCCGTCGAAGGTGCCGTGCGCCATCTCCTCGCGGTTGCGCGTGTCCAGCAGCACCAGCCGGCGGCCGTTGTCGTCGGCGCCCTGCGCGATCCAGCGCGCGAGGGTGGCGGGCGCGACCGCGGGCGCACGCGTCGCGAGCGGCGAGGCATCGGGCTGGCGGAAGGCGATGATCTCGGCCTTGACCTTCACCTTCAGTCGCGCGAACGGCATCGCGGCGCAGCGGGTCGCGCGGACCACGATGTCCGCGAAACGCGGGTCGGCGCGCAACTCGGCGAGGAAGCCGGCGATCGCGTCGGGCGCACCGGCGAGGAACAGGTTCAGCCCTTCCGGCGCCACCAGCACCGTGCCGCGCAGGGCCTGCGCTTCGGCGGAGGTGCGCAGCCGTTCGGCGAGGGCGGCAGGGTCGTCCACCGCGACGAAGCGGTAGGCGGCGATGTGTTCGATAGCGGGAACCGCATCGGAGGCGGAAGCGTCGGCAGGCAGGGTCATCCGGCAATTTTACCGCCCGCCGCCAGCACGTTCGCGAGGTTGCGGCGTGCCTGTGCCTCGAAGCGGTCGCGGAAGAAGTCGCTGAGGAAGATGCGCTCGCCGTCGAGCAGCATGCGGAAGAACGCGCGACGCTTGCGCCGGTACAGCCAGCGCGGGACCGCGCGGTACTCCTCGGCGATGGCGCGGTCGTAGGCGGCGAAGGCATCGGGTGCGGCGCCGAGGATCGCCATGTCGCAGTCGAGGAATCGCCGGGTGTCCTCGCCTTCCGCCGTATCGGGGAAATCGCTGCTGCGCAGCCCGCCATGGCGGGCGGTGAGCAGGATCAGCGCGGCGATGCGTTCGACATCGACCGCCTCGTCCGGCGGCCAGCGGCGCAGGTGGTCGCGCATCAGATCGGCCGAACGCGCCTCGTTGTCCTTGCGGCCCGGGACGTACACCGCGTCGTGGTACAGCAGCGCGAAGCGGATCGTCTCCGGCGCCTGCCAGCCCGGCCCGTCGGCCACGCTGCGGAAATGCGCGAGCGTCTCGATGACGTGGCCGAAGTGGTGGTACGCCCGCGGCGGCGTGGCATAGGCCTCGCGCAGCGCCCGGGCCTGCTCCGGCGACAGGGACGCCGTCCCGTCCTCCGGCACACTGGCGCCGGAAGCGGGAGACGACGTCACCATCGACCTCGAGGCATCAACCGCCGACGACCGTCAGCGTCGGCGAACGCTTCGTCGAGGCGCGGCGTTCGGCCGCGGTTTCGGCCGTGTAGGCGCAGACGCGGTTGCGGCCTTCGTTCTTCGCGCGGTACAGCATCTGGTCGGCGTGCGACAGCAGGCGCGACAGGTCGTAGCCCGACTCCGCGGTCGAACTGACGCCGAAGCTCGCGGTGACGACGAACGAATAGCCACTCTCGCGGGTATCGATCTGGGCCAGCTGCGAGCGACAGTCCTCGGCCATGCGCGCCGCGGCAGCGAGATCGAAACCGCGCAGCAGCACCGCGAACTCCTCGCCGCCGATGCGGCTGAGGTAGTCGATGCGGCGGCAGTGCGCGGCGCAGGTCTTGCCGACCTGCTTCAGCACCCAGTCGCCGGCACCGTGGCCGTAGGTGTCGTTGATCGCCTTGAAGTGGTCGAGGTCGAACATGACCAGCGCCGCGGTGTCGCCGGCGCGCGCGGCCTCGACCAGCGTGCGCTCCGCCTTCTGGCTGAAGAAGTGGCGGTTGCGCAGCCCGGTGAGACCGTCGGTCTGCGCCAGCCGCTGCAACTGCGCCTGGTGGCGCTTGACCTGGATGGCCCAGAACACCGCGGCCGCGAGCAGCAGCAGCAGGAACACCATCGCCAGCCGCGCCTTCTGCGCGCTTTCGCGATCGAGCGTGCGCTGCAACTGGAGGATCTTGATCGCGCGGTCCTGCAGCGCAATCTGCTGGGTCTGGCGCAGGGTCTCGTGGCGCACGATCTCGTAAGCCAGTTCACGCGCCTTCACGTCGTTCTGGCGCGCGATCTCGGATTCGGCGTAGTGCTTGTACAGCTCCAGCGCCATCGTCGGCTTCTCGTGCCGCGATGCGATCTGGTACAGGGTGTTGTAGGCGCTCACGAGCGTGGCCGACGACTTGATCTGCTCGCCGAGGGCGATCGTCATGTTCGCGTGCTTCTCGGCCGCCTCGATGTCGCCGAGCTTGAGCTTGAATTCGCCGATGAAGGCATGCACGCCGGCGATCAGGCGCGGATAGCGCGTGCGCTCGATCTCGGGCAGCGCGTCTTCCAGCAGCTTCACTGCATCCGGAAGGCGCTCTTCCTCGGCCCACTTGCGGGCCAGCACCACCTTGGAGAGATTCAGCGGGATGACTTCGTGGATCGAGGAGCAGGCGTTGATGACGCTCTGCACCGACTCGTCGCCCTTGGGCAACTGGTGCAGTTCCAGCTGCGACTGGATCTCCACGTAGCCGGCGGCGCACTTGGTGCGCGGTCCGGGGCTGTCGGCCAGCATCTCGCGCGCGTAGTTCAGCGCGATCTGGTACTGGCCGATTTCGTTGTAGAGGACCGCAGCCGCGCCGATGCCATCGTGGCGGATGTCCTTGTTCGCCACCTTGTTGCGGATGGCCAGCGTCTTCTGCAGGAAGCGCAACCCGGTGCTGAAGTCGCGCTTGAGGCCCGCCAGGTTGGCGACCAGGCTGCCGGCCCGGTACTTCAGGGTCACGTCCTTGGTCTGCTCGAACAGCGCAGACGCCATCCGGATGCTTTCTTCCGGCTTGTCGCGGTACACCCCGAGCGCGTAGGCCTCGAGGTAGCGCAGCCGTTCCTCCTGGCTGCGCGTGGCCGATTTGCGCTGTTTCTGGAGCTGGCCGAGCAACTCCAGAAACTCCTTCGGCTGCGCGCTCCTGATCTGGTCCGCTTCCGCCAGTTCGGCATCGAAGGACCTCCCGGCCGCGAGCGCGCCGGTCCCCGTCGAGAACAAGAACAACGAAACGAACAGAACCGCCAAATGCTTCCGTTGCATGGGGGAGACCTCTGTATCTCAGTGACGCGTGGTTCGGATTATTCGAGACTCTTGTCGTCCGGGCCTTTCTCGTCTTCCTGCTCTTCGCCCGGCGCCTTTTCCTGCTCGTTCTCGTCGGGCGCGAAGACCATGCACATCATCACGTCGCGACCGTTGAGCGCGTTGGTCAGCGCGCGCGGGTCCCGGCGCATCAGCGCGGTCCTGCACTCTCCTTCCTCGACCAGACCCGCGATGACCGCTTCGTAGTCCCCGGCGGACATCCTCGCCATGGCCGCGTTGGCACCCATGGACTCGAGAAACTGGATCACATTCGACATCGACTCCCCCCATTGTGCTGATGTTTCAACGGACTGCCGACCGCTTGTCGGCCAGACCCGTCACGATTGCCGCGACGCTTCGGCGCAACCCACTGATTTCGAACGGCTTTCCCCAAACCGGAATCGGCACCGGAACGACCGCATTCGCAGGCTATGCGAAAAGGTCATTCATATCAATCACTTCTGGGGGTTTCTGGCAAAAGTACCGATTTCGCTCCCTCGCCCGCCCCGGCCTGTGCCCGGGCCAGTTCGGCGTCCAGCGCCGCCAGCCGCGCCAGCACCGCCTCGTCGCGCTGCATCGGCCAGGCCGGCGGCAGCACCAGAGTGGTCTGCAGGCGCAGTTCGGTTTCCGGCAGCGCGGACAGCGGGATGCGGTCGATCCGCGGCTGCGCGATCGGCAGGGTCGCGGCTTCGTAGACCACGACCTCATGGTCGGACGGATAGCCCTGCGCTTCCAGCAACTCGACCAGCAGGTGCAGGTGCGGTGCGGCAGTGGCGTAGCGGGACAGGCTGCGGTCGCCGGCCAGGCCGATCTGCCACAGCACGAGATAGGCCGACGGGTCGATGCGCCGCCGGAAGAACATCATCTGGCTGGCTTCGAAATGCTGGCAGCCGCAGGTGCCCGGATCGATGCCGAGGTCGGCGTAGAGGCAGTCCTCCGCCGAGATGCCGGGATGCATCGTCGCCTCGAAACCTTCGGCGCGCGCGGCGGCGACGGCATGGTGCGGCACCTGCGCGAACACGCCCGGATGCCCGTAGAACACGCCGCAGACGCGCTTGCCGGCGCGCACTTCGGCGAGCATCGCATCGATCATCTCGCGGTAGCTGTCGGTCCGCCGCTTGCCCTCGGCGTAGAACGGCTGGAGGCTGCGGACGTCGGGCCGCAGCTGCGCAAGCCACAGTTCGACGACCGCGTCCGACACCAGTCCGAAGACGACGTCCGCCTGCTCGATCTCGCTGCGGCAGCGCGGGCTGAGGTGCGCGCCGAGCATCATGCCGAGGCCGACGGCGCAGTAGCTGCCCGACCGGCTCACGGCGCACCACCTTCGCAGCGGGCGGCACGCACGGCGGCCCAGAGTTCGCGGGTCATGCGCAGGCCCGAGGCATCGGGGCCCGGCAGGCGGCAGGCGTCGAAATGCAGCAGTTCGCCGAGCCGGCCGACGCCGAGGTTCGCCGGCACGTGGCGCGCGATCACCGTTTCCAGGTCGAGCTTCCAGCGCGGGTCGAACAGGTGGTCGAGCACGCCGGCGGTGATCTCCAGCCCGTACTGCATGCCCTGGAAGCGCGGCAGCACCATCAGCCCCAGTTCGACGCTGGCCGGCGCATCGGCGCTGCGGAGAATCGACTGCATGCCGACCGCTTCGTCGGTATCGCGCAGGGCCATGCGCCAGTAGCGCGCGCGCATCGGCGTTTCCCGGTTCCAGCGGCAGACATTGCCGTGCAGGGCGTCGGCGGCGTCGCGACCGAGCGCAGGGCCGATGTGCGCCATCATCGCCGGGTCGGTGTAGAGCGCGCGGTAGACGTCGCGGTCGCGTTCGTCGACCAGCCGCCCGTGCAGGCGCGGGGTATCGAAGCGCCAGTCGATGCCGTCGTCGGCTGCCGCGCCGGTCATGGCGCCTCCGCGGAGCCGGACGATCGCGGGACACGGAAGACACGCGCCGTACGGATCGCTGCGGGCGGCGGGGCGAAAGGGGCTTGCGGCGACATCGTCGTTCTCCTGCTGCAGTCGCGATCGCAGGACCCGATCGTGCCGCGCGCAAACGATAGCAGGGATGCGCACGCCGGGCTTGAGCGCCCCCGGGGCGCTGTCTACACTCGCGGGCGATCGCGGCGGGGCCGCGCGCGCCCGCCGACAAACTGCTGAGAGCCCGCCGATGTACCCACTGCTGTCGCTGTCCGCGCTGGTCCAGATCGCCTGCATCGTCCACGCGGTGCGCACGCGGCGGGCCTACTGGTGGATCTTCATCCTGATGGCCGGCTCCTTCATCGGCGTGGCCGCCTACGTGATCGCCGAACTGCTGCCCGACCTGCGCCACAACCGCGCGGCGCGGCAGGTACTGAACCAGGCCCACGACCGCATCGACCCCGAACGCCGCAAGCGGATGGCCTCGCGCCAGCTCGACGTCGCCGACACCCTGGAGAACCGCAAGCGGCTGGCGCAGGAATGCTTCGACAGCGGCGACTATGCGCAGGCGGCGGAGATGTATCGCTCCGGCCTGCGCGGGCTGTACACCACCGATCCCGACCTGATGCTGGGGCTGGCGCGCGCGCAGTTCGCGCTGGAACAGGCGGCGGAGGCGAAGACGACGCTGGACGCGCTGATCGCCGCGAATCCGGATTTCCGCTCGCCCGAAGGCCATCTGGTCTACGCCCGCTGCCTCGAAGCGGTGAGCGACGTCCCCGCCGCGCTGCACGAGTACGCGGCGCTGGTCGACGGCTACCCGGGCGAGGAAGCGCGGGTGCGCTATGGCCAGCTGCTGCGCCGCGCCGGACGGAACGCCGAGGCGGCAGAGGTGTTCCGCACCTCGATCAAGCGCACCGGCCTGGCGCCGAAGTACTACCAGCGCCAGCAGAAGCCGTGGGTGGAGACGGCCAAGCGCGAACTGGCCTCGCTGTCGGCCTGAGCCGCGGCGCCGGCCATCCGCTCGGCCTGCCGGTAGCATGACGGCATGCGCGACGCGCCCCCGACCCTGCCGCTGGTCCCGACCGCCACATCCGGTGGCGCCGTGCTCGTGGCGTACAGCGGCGGGCTCGATTCCACCGTACTGCTGCACCGGCTGGCGGACGATCCCGCGATCCGCGCCCGCGGCCTGCGCGCCGTGCACGTGCACCATGGCCTGCATGCCGATGCCGACGCCTGGGCGACGCACTGCACCGAGACCTGCGCGGCGCTGGGCATCGCGCTGGACGTCCATCGCGTGACCGTGCCGCGTGACAGCGGCCTCGGCCCGGAGGCCGCGGCGCGCGAAGCCCGGCGCGCGGCGTTCGCGGACGCGATGCATCCGGGCGACTGCCTCGCCCTCGCCCAGCATCGCGACGACCAGGCCGAAACCTTCCTGCTGCACGCCCTGCGCGGCTCCGGCCCCGACGGGCTGGCGGCGATGCGGCCGTGGCGGCGGTTCGGCGATGGCTGGCTGTGGCGGCCGCTGCTGGAGACGCCGCGCGGTGCGCTGCTCGCCTATGCCGAAGCCCACGGCCTGCGCTGGATCGAGGACCCGACCAACGCCGATCCCGCCTTCGACCGCAATTTCCTGCGCCACCGCGTGCTGCCGCTGCTGCGCGAACGCTGGCCGCAGGCCGATGCCGGCTTCGCGCGGGCGGCGACGCTGGCCGGCGAATCCGCCGACTTGCTGGCCGGACACGATCGCGCGGCGCTGGCGAACGTGCGCACGGACGGCGACGCACTGTCGGTGCCCGCGCTGCGCGCGCTGGCGCCGCCGGAACGCGCGCGGGTGCTGCGCCTGTGGGCGACGACGCTGGGCTGGCCGCCGCTGTCGGCCGCGGCGGTGGCGCGCATCGACACGCACCTGCTGGACGCGACGATCCCGCCGGATCGCCAGCCGTCGGTCGACTGGCACGGCCGGACCTTCCGGCGCTGGCGCGGTGCGCTGCACGCGGTCGATCCGGCACATGCGCTGCCGGCCGGCTGGTCCTGCGACTGGGATGGCCGCGTGCCGCTGGCGCTGCCGAACGGCGACCGGCTGGCGCTCATCGGTACGGACACGCTGCCGGGCCCGTGCGGCGTCCATGCGCGCCGCGGCGGGGAGCGCCTGCGGCTGCCCGGCCGCACGCATCACCATGCGCTGAAGCACCTGCTCCAGGACGCCGGCCTGCCGCCGTGGGAACGCGCCCGCCTGCCACTGCTGAGTGCCGCCGACGACACGCTGCTGGCCGCCGGCAATCGTTTCCTCGACGCCTGTTTTGCGTCGTGGCTGGCGGAACGCGGCGCATCCCTCGTCTGGCATCGGGCCTGACGTCCCGCGGCCGCCGCCGCATGGCCAGTGCCCGATGCAGGCCGTGCATGAAAAAGCGCTGCGCACGCTCTACACTTCGATCATGGCCCGCAAGACACCCACGGACACGCCCGAGACCGCCGCGGACACCGCGTCGCCGGTCGCGGATTTCGAACAGTCGCTGGACGCGCTGGAGCGTCTGGTCGAGAAGATGGAACAGGGACAGATGAGCCTGGAGGATTCGCTCGCCGCGTACGAACGCGGCGTCGGCCTCTATCGCCGCTGCCAGCAGGCGCTGGAACAGGCCGAACTGCGCGTGCGCCTGCTCAGCGACCCGGAACAGCCCGAGGCCGCGGAACCCTTCGGCGATGTCTGAAGCGTCGTCGCCGGCGCAGGCCGGCCTGGCGCCCGCGGACGCCTTCGCCGCCTGGCGCACGCGCGCGGACACGACGCTCGACCGCGCGATCGACGCCCACGCCGTCCCCGGCACGCGCCTGCAGGCGGCCATGCGCCACGCCGCGCTGCTCGGCGGCAAGCGCATGCGCCCGCTGCTGGTCTACGCCACCGGCACCCTGCTCGGCGCCGACGACGCCGCGCTCGACGCGCCCGCCTCCGCGGTCGAACTCATCCACGCCTACTCGCTGGTGCACGACGACCTGCCAGCGATGGACGACGACGCCCTGCGTCGCGGCCAGCCGACGGTGCACGTCGCCTTCGACGAAGCCACCGCCATCCTCGCCGGCGACGCGCTGCAGGCGCTCGCGTTCCGGCAACTGGCCGATGCCGCACTGCCCGCCGACGCGCGGATCGCGATGGTGCGAGAACTCGCGACCGCCGCCGGCGCCGCCGGCATGTGCGGCGGGCAGGCGTTCGACATCGACGCCACCGGCCGCGGCGGCGACATCGCGCTGGACGAACTGCGCCGGCTGCACGCACTGAAGACCGGCGCGCTGCTGCGCTGCGCAGTACGGCTGGGCGTGCTCGCCGGCGGCGCGGACGCGCAGACCGCCGCGGTGCTCGACCGCTTCGCCGATGCGCTGGGCCTCGCCTTCCAGATCCGCGACGACCTGCTCGACATCGAAGGCGACAGCGCCACGCTCGGCAAGACCGCGGGCAAGGATCTCGCACAGAACAAGGCCACGTTCCCGGCGCTGCTGGGCGTGGACGGCGCGCGCACCGCGCTGGCCGAACAGGCCGACGCGATGCGCGACGCACTGGCGCCGTTCGGCCCGCGTGCGGCGCATCTCGCGGCACTGGCGCGGCAGGTGGTCGAACGCGACCGCTGAGGCCGGGCCTCACCCGGCCGTGCCGTCCTCCGCGAACCGCAGGATGCGCGCCATCGGCATGTGGTCGCCGGCATCGCGTCCGTAGTGCGTCGCGACGATGCGGCCGCTGCCGTCGATCAGGAAATCCGCCGGCATCAGCGTGCCGGTCGAGCCTGCGCCCTGCCCGACGCCCAGCAGGCGCAGTCCTTTCAGCAACGCGGGCAGGCGCAGCAGGACCGCACGGAGCTTGCCGAACGTCGAACGCTCGGCGCCGAACGCTTCGTGCGCGCGGCCGGCGGGGTCGGCCACCATCCGGAACGGGCGCGGCTGCCGGGCGATGAAACGACGCACGTCCTGTTCGTCGGAATGGAAGATCACGACCACGTCTAACCCGCGGTCGCGCAGATCGTCATGGTTGTGGGTGAGCTCGTAGACCCTGAAATTGCAGAACGGGCACGTGGCTTCGCGGAACACCGACAACAGCATCCGTCGCTCGCCACCAACGGCGACGCGCCGTCCGTCGATGTCCTTCAACGACAGCCGCGGAGCGGGTTCCGGTGGCAGCAGACGCATGACATCCTCCTTTCCGATGTGGACATGGGATGCCGGGCGACATCGCATGCCGGAAAGGAGGACGCCGAGCGCAGCGACGTTGCGCCGGAGCTGCCGGCACCGCCGGAAAGCATCGTTCCGGCAGCGCCGGGAATGCGTCAGTGCGCCGCCGGGGCACGCGCCGGCGCCACCCGCCGCGCAGCGGGGACCGGGAGACGGTTGCGGATCTCCGCGGATGCGGCCTTGGCGGCGGCCGTGGCCCCGGTGAACGCATTCGCGTCATCGACGTAGATGCGGTAATCGCGGACGAGCGGGCTGAGCGTCTCGCCCCAGTTGATGGCGGAAACGACGCTGGTCGCGCCCAGCGGACTGACCATCTCGAACACGACCGGCAGCCCCGCCTCGCACATGATCTTGCCCTGCCCCTGGCTGCAGGTCGGGTAATTCGGCTGCAGGTTCTCGATGAAGATGCCGACGTCACCGGCATCGCGTGCCCAGCCCACCGCAAGCGACGACAGGTCGCCCTGCGCATCGGAGACGTTGTAGATCTCGTGGACCTGCAACGGCGCGATGCCGCGCGCCGCGACATAACCGGCCTTCACCGTCGCCTCCAGCGTGGCGCGCGAGTAGCCGCTGACCGATGTCGGGTCGTTCTCGCCCGCGATGATGCGCAGGTAGCGCATGCCCGGCAGCGGCGAATGCACGAAGTACGTCAACCGGCTCACTTGCACTGGCAACTGCCCCCCGGTGCACACGCGATTGCCGTTCACCGTGCGGCAACTCGATGGCTGACCGG
Organism: Lysobacter sp. DMC104; assembly: GCF_056313665.1. Lineage (NCBI taxonomy): Bacteria > Pseudomonadati > Pseudomonadota > Gammaproteobacteria > Lysobacterales > Lysobacteraceae > Lysobacter > Lysobacter sp. DMC104. Next base: position 182,378 of record NZ_JBQUZW010000003.1, read on the forward strand.
GCACCTGCACCACCACGAGGTTGCGGATCGCCGCGTAGATCTCCCGCTGCGCGCGGACCGCGCTCGGTGCCCACGGCGCAAGGCGGGTGACCGGGATGCCGTAGCCGGGATGCCGGGGATTGGGATCGGTGTAGACGTAGGTCGGTTCGCCATGGGCGACGCCATAGTCCACGACCGGTTGCGGCATGCCGGGGAAGAGCGTGAGGCTCGACTTCAGGCCGAGCGCCTCGGCAGAAGCCAGTGCGCTCGACAGCGCGTCGAGGCAGATCGTGAAACGACCGTTCGCATCCACCGCCGTGATCAGGCCGTCCATCGCCAGACGGATGTCGTAGCCCTTGGTCACGGTCCATGTCGCCGCGACCCACGGTTGGGACAGATTGCGCGTGCGGTCGCTGCCGCAGGCGGTGCTCGCGCCGGGATCCGTGTCCAGGACCGAGACCGCGCTCACCGCCGCGCATGCCGGGAAACACATGGCCAGCCAACAGACGACGATGCAGGACAACACTCGCATGCGCTTCAAGGCACACCTCCATGTCCGCACGGGACAGGTGCGGCTGCCGAGAGCAACGCTTGGTGCGGCGCCAGGTTGACAGCGATGGACAAGACGACGCCCTCCACGGGAGAGCGCGGGTCCGGCAGGCCGCACTGCGACGGCCTGCCGGACGGGCAACGCCGGAACCCGCGGTCGATCAGAACAAACGGATCGTGATCGGGTAGCGGTAGGTCTCGCCGTCGTAGGCCTTCACCGACGCGACGATGGTGAACACCAGCCAGGCGATGGCGAGGCCGATCCACAGCGGCACGGCGACGATCAACCCGATGCCCAGCGTGAAGACGACCAGCACGATGCTGGCGACGGCGTAGAGGAACATGCTGAAGTTGAAGTTCAGCGCTTCCTTCGCGTGCGCGGCGGCGAACGCGGAGCGGTCGCGCACCACCAGCCAGACGACGAACGCGGCCACCGCGCCGGCGACGCCGGCGAACCACGACGTGGCCAGTGCGGCCACGAGCGCCGAGACGTGCGCGGCGGCGGCCAGCGTGCGGTCGTTCGAGGCCAGGCCGGCGGGGGTGTCGACGGCCGGCAGGTCGACGGCAGGCGCAGCGTCGTGGGACAGGGTGTCGTTCATGGGAACTCCTCGCGGGGCCACCCCCGCCGGTCGCTGCCGGAAACGTCCGGCGCAAACACAGGATGGGACCTGCGCAAGGCCGCGCAAGCCAACCGAAGACACCCTGCCGAAGGTCCTGCTGCCGAACGTCAGGCCCGCAGCAGGCCATCCAGCGGGCGCACGGCGCGGCTGTCCGGGAACACCCGTGTCTCCAGCACCGATTCCGGGACCGCCAGGTGCCCGGCCAGCACGGCCTTGAAGACCGCGCGCAGGTCGGTGGTCGGCCGCAGGTCGCGGCCTTCGTGGAGCGCGCTTTGCGACAGGCCCGGCCAGTCGCCGGCGACGCGCCCGCCGCGCACCGCGCCGCCGGCCAGCAGCGCCATGCCGCCGACGCCGTGGTCGGTGCCGGCGGTGCCGTTCGCCGCCGCGGTGCGGCCGAACTCGGTGACGACGACGACGACGCTGCGCGCCCAGTCGCCGCCGATGCCCTCGCGGTACGCGCGCAGGCCGGCGTCGAGCTCGGCGAACTTGCGCTCCAGCGTCGCCTGCTGGCCGCGATGCGTGTCCCAGCCGGTGTCCTCGACGAAGCCGATCCTCGCCGCGTCCGCGCCCTGCATGCGTCGCGCCGCGGCGGCCATGGCGTCGGGCAGGCGGAACGCGCCGCGGCTGTCGCCGGCCGCATCCATCCCGGCCTCGGCCATGGCATCGGCGAACATCGACGCGAGCCGCGGATCGGCGGCGTACAGCGGCTGCAGTTGCTGCATCAGCGCGTCCGGCACCGGGCGCGGCAGCGGCGGCGACCAGATCCCGGCGCGAGTCGAGCCGCGCATCGCCAGCGGCATCACCTGCGCGATCGCCACGCCCTCGTCCGACGTCATCGCGCCGATGCAGCGACCGATCCAACCGTCGCGCGCACCGCCCGGCGCGGCGGTGCCGTTCTCCAGGCAGTCCTGCGCATCGAAATGCGAGCGCTGGTGGTACGGCGGCGCCACCGCGACGATCGGCAGCAGTTCGCGCTGCGCGTACAGGCCGTGCGCGAACGGCAGCTTCGGATGCAGGCCGAAATGGCGGTCCAGCGGCAGCGCGTCGGCCACCGCCAGCGCGCCGCGGAGACGGCGATAGTCGGCGTCGTCCGACGGCGGCAACAGGTGCAGGCCATCCATCGCGCCGCGCAGCAGCACGACGAGCATGCGGGTCTGCGCGCCGCCGGTGGCCGCGGGCGAGAGGCCGGGCCACAGCGTCAGCGCGGCGCTGCCACCGAGTGCGGCAAGGAAACGGCGACGGGTCAGGTGGAAATCGGTCACGGCCATCACATCCTCCACTGGAACGCGGGGCTGGAGAACAGCAGGGCGAAGCCTTCCTGCGGCGAACCGGCGCGGCGCAGCGCTTCGCCGAGCGGGCCCTGCGCCGCGGCCTCGCCGAGCACGTCGCGGGCGAGGTCGAGCGGCCGCTGCGCCGACGCCACCTGCGAGGACAGCGCGGTCGCCGCCTGCAGTCGCTTGCGCAGCGCATCGCCGCTGGCCCAGTCGGCCGCAGTGTCGGGAAAGCCCGCCGGCGAACGCGGCGTGAACCCGGGTTGCCCCAGCGCGCCGAGCAATCGCAGCAGCACGCGCGGATCGCGATCCAGCGCGATGCCGCCGGCGCGCATCGCCGAGATCACGAAATCCTCCGGCGTCTTGAACTTGCGCGCATCGGCCGACCACGCCGCGTCGTCGTCGATCATCGCCGCGTACAGCGCGACGAGTTCGCCGCCGCTGCGCAGGTAGGCCGCGGCCATGCGCTCGACCAGCGCCGGCGGCGGCGCGTCGGCCACGAAATGCCGCGCGAGCTTGAAGCTCAGGTGTTTCGCGGTGGACGGATGCAGCGCGAGGTCGCGCAGGACCGCACGCCCCTGCGCCTCGCCTTCCTCGGCGTAGCGCCGGCCGAGCACGCTGCGCGTGCCGGGCTCGTGCGCGATCGGGCGGAACACGAAACCGCTGTCTCCGCCGCGCCCGGCGTCGCGCGGCAGCGGCGTGCCCCAGCCGGTGATCGCCTTCGCCAGTTCGATCACGTCCTGCTGCGCGTAGCCGCCATTCACGCCGAGCGTGTGCAGTTCGAGGATCTCGCGCGCGAGGTTCTCGTTGAGGCCAAGCTTTCGCTTGCCGTCACGGCGCGCCGCGCGCTGCGCCAGCATCGAGTCGTCGCCGATCGACGCCGCATTGTCGAGATACAGCAGCATGCCCGGATGCGTTTCCACCGCCAGCAGCAGGTCAGCGAAACGGCCGGTCACGTGCGGCCGGATCGCCTCGCGCTCCATCGGCGCAGCGAGCAGGCGCGCCTGGTTCTTGTCGATCGAGATGGCGAAATGGTTCGACCAGAAATGCACGAGGCGCTCGACGAACGGCGTCGCGGTGTCGGCGGCCACGCGATAGCGCAGCGCGAGATCGGCGAAGGCGTCGCGACGGATCCTCTGCTGCAGCGGCGTGCGCTCGCGCTCGGGCACGCGGGCATCGGCGTCGGTCGCGACGGGCGCGGCTTCCGTCGCGTTGCGCTGCTTCGGCGGACGCGCCTGCTTGCGCTCGCGCCGGTATTCGTTCTGGCGACGCAGCACCGTCGCGCTGTCGGGCAGGTTCGCGAACGGCGCGAGGTCCGGGCCTCGCCGCAGCTGCGCGTGCAGCCAGCCGCGCGCATCGCGTGCCTGCGCCAGTTCGCCGGGCGTGGCACCCAGCCCGAATCGGTTGACCGCTGCGGTCGATTGCTCGAGGCCCATCGCGCGCTCCATCGTCGGAAGACGACGAAGGGAACGCCCCGCGGTGCCGCAGGTTGACCGCCAGACGAAAAAACGCCCCCGGCGCAATGCGCCGGAGGCGTTCGGGAACGGTCGTGACGCGCCGGATTACTTGATCAGGCGGATCGCGAACGGATAGCGGTAGGCTTCGCCGCTGTTGGCCTTCAGGCCGCCGATGATGCTGAACACGATGCAGGCGATCCAGGCGGCGAAATTGATGAGCGCGCCGATCAGGATGATGCTGAGCACGATGCCGATCACGTAGACGATCAGCAGCGTGATCTGGAAGTTCAGCGCTTCCTTGGCTTGGTCGTTGACGAAGTCCTTGCCCTGCTGGTCCTTGTTCACCAGCCAGATGATCAGCGGCACGATGAAGCCGAGGACGATGCCGGAGAGGTGGGTGATCAGCGCCAGCGTCCGCTGGTCTTCGGGCGGAGCGCCGGTCGGGGCCGGCGGCGGGGCGATGTAGTCGTTGGCGTTGCTCATTCGGTGTTTCCCCAGGGATGCAATGGAACGTTCGGAGGTTGAACCCGGCGCGCGTCCGGGTCGGGCGCGAGCATGGCCGCTGAGGGTACAAACGTCAAACGGAACCGGCGACGGTCATCCGCCCGACGAGGATCGATCCCGTTCTCAGGTGCGAGCGCGGATCGACGTCGTCGCCGATGGCCTCGATGCCCGCCAGCATCGCCCGCAGGTTGCCGGCGATGGTCAGGCCGTCCACCGGGTACGCGATGGCCCCGTTCTCGACGTAGAACCCGGCCGCACCGCGCGAGTAGTCGCCGGTGGTGGTGTTCACGCCCTGCCCCATCAGCTCGGTCACCAGCAGGCCGGTGCCCATGCCGCGGACGAGGTCGTCGAGACCGCCCGCGTTCGCGGCGACCTCCAGGTTGAACACGCCGCCGGCGTTGCCGGTGCTTTCCAGCCCCAATCGGCGCGCGGAGTAGCTGCCCAGCACGTAGCGCTGGAGCACGCCGTCGCGGACGAGGTCGGCCTCGCGGGTGGCGACACCCTCGGCGTCGAACGCGGACGAACGCAGGCCGCGCATGAGGAACGGCCGTTCGCGGATCGCGCACCACTCGGGCAGCACGCGCGTGCCGACACTGTCGAGCAGGAAGCTCGCACCGCGATACAGCGCGGATCCGGACACGGCGCCCACCAGATGGTTGATCAGCGAGCGCGCGACCTGCGCCTGGAACAGCACCGGCATGTCCGCGGTCGGGAGCGTGCGCGGATCGAGCCGCGCCAGCACGCGCTCGGCGGCGCGGCGGCCGACGGCCTCGGGCGCTTCCAGATCCTCGCGGGCCAGCGCGACGGTGAACCACTGGTCGCGCTGCATGGCATCGCCGCGCCCGCCGATCAGCCCGCAGGCGATGCTGTGCTGGGTGTCGCGTTCGCGGCCGAGGAAGCCGTGCGAGTTGGCGTAGACGCCGATCGACTGGCTGGTCGCGACCGAGGCGCCGTCGGAATTGGCGATGCGCGGGTCGGCGTCGCGGCCGGCGGCCTCGCAGGCCAGCGCCAGATCGACTGCGGCATCGGCTTCGAGCGCCCACGGGTGCCAGGCGTCGAATTCACGCAGGTCGGTGGCCATGCGATCGGCGTCGGCAAGGCCGGCGGCGGGATCGGCCTCGGTGTGGCGGGCGATGGCGCAGGCCATGGCGACGGTGGCGTCCAGGCTGTCCGGGCGCAGGTCGGCGGTGCTGGCGCTGCCCTTGCGCCCGCCGAAATAGACGGTAACGGCGATCGAACGGTCACGGGTGGATTCGACGCTTTCCACCGCGCCCATGCGCACGCTGACGTCCAGCCCGCGGTCTTCGTCGCAGCGGACCTCGGCCTGGTCGGCGCCCTGCGCCCGGGCGCGGGCGAGCAGGTCGCGGGCCAGGTCGGACAGGCGATCCAGGCGTTCCTGGCTGTCGTCGGCGACGGGGGCAGAGGAAGCGATGACGTTCAATGCTTTATCCTGTGGCGATGAGAGGCAAAGATCCCGAAACCGGCGAATTCCTGTCCCCCAGCCGCAGCCAGCAGCGGCGGGAGGCCCTGGAAGTACTCGAACTGGCGCGGCAGCTGTCGCTGCTGACGCCACAGCAGTTGTCGAAACTGCCGGTGCCCGACCGCCTGGTGCCGCATATCGACGAGACCCGGCGCATCACCTCGCACGTCGCGCACAAGCGGCAGTTGCAGTATCTGGCGAAACAGATGCGGCGTGAAGACGACGAGACGCTGGAGGCCATCCGCGACGCGCTGGACGCCAACGGCCAGGCCGGGCGCGTCGAAGCCGCGCTGCTGCATCGCGCCGAAGCCTGGCGCGAACGCCTGATCGCCGACGGCGACGCCGCGCTGGCGGAATTCCTCGCCGAATACCCGCATGCGGACCGCCAGCACCTGCGCCAGCTCGCACGCAACGCGCACGAGGAACGGCTGAAGAACAAGCCGCCGCACGCCTACCGCGAACTGTTCCGCGAACTGCGCGAGCTGTTCGAGACGCAGGCCGATGATGGCGACGAGGCCGGCGATCACGGCGACGACGCGCCGGACTTCGAGGACGACGACGAGGGTTGACGGCGCAAGCCGCCGATCACGCCTTCGTCCCGCCCACCGTCAGCCGGTCGATCAGCAGCGACGGCTGACCCACGCCGACGGGCACGCTCTGGCCGTTCTTGCCGCAGGTGCCGACGCCTTCATCGAGTTCCAGGTCGTGGCCGATCATGGTCACCCGCTGCATGGTCTCCGGGCCGTTGCCGATCAGCGTCGCGCCCTTCACCGGCGCGGTGATGCGACCATCCTCGATGAGATAGGCCTCGGTCGCCGAGAACACGTACTTGCCGCTGGTGATGTCGACCTGGCCGCCACCGAAGTTCACTGCGTACAGGCCCTTCTTCACCGAGCGGATCATGTCCTCGGGATCGTCCTGCCCGGCCAGCATGTAGGTGTTGGTCATGCGCGGCATCACCGTGTGCGCGAACGATTCGCGGCGGCCGTTGCCGGTCGGCGCGACGCCCATCAGCCGGGCGTTGTGGGTGTCCTGCATGTAGCCGACCAGCACGCCGTCCTCGATCAGCGTCGTGCATGCCGTTGGCGTGCCTTCGTCGTCGACCGTGAGCGAGCCGCGGCGGCCCGGCAGCGTGCCGTCGTCGACGATGGTGACGCCCGGCGACGCGACGCGCTGGCCCATGCGGCCGGCGTAGGTCGAGGTGCCCTTGCGGTTGAAGTCGCCTTCCAGGCCGTGGCCGACGGCCTCATGCAGCAGCACGCCCGGCCAGCCGTGCCCCAGCACCACCGGCATGGTGCCGGCCGGCGCGTCGACGGCATCGAGGTTCACCAGCGCCTGTCGCAGCGCCTCGCGCGCGCAGCGCTCGGGGCGATCGCCGGCGAGCAGCGCGTCGTAACCGTAGCGTCCGCCGTAGCCGACCGACGCCGACTCGCGGCGCCCCTTGCGCTCGACGATCACCTGCACGTTGAAGCGCACCAGCGGGCGCACGTCGCCGGCGGTCACGCCGTCGCTGCGGGCGACGAACATGGTGTCGACCGAGCCGCTCAGCGACACCGTCACCTGGCGCACGTGCGGATCGGCCGAGCGCAGCAGGCGATCGACGCGGCGCATGGCGTCGAGTTTCTCCGCGTGGGCGTAGGCGTCGATCGGATCGTGCGCGGCGTACAGCGCCGAGGGCGCGGTCATGCGCGCCAGCGCCTGCGGCGCGCGGGCGTCGCCCTCGCGCGCGATCGCGCGGGCCGAGCGCGCGGCGGCGAGCAGCGCGTCGGCATGCAGTTCGTCGGAATACGCGAAACCGGTCTTCTCGCCGGAGATCGCGCGCACGCCCACGCCCTGGTCGATCGCGTGCACGCCGTCCTTGACGATGCCGTCCTCCATCATCCAGCTCTCGCGCCGCGAATGCTGGAAATACAGGTCGCCGAAATCGATGCCCGGCCCCAGCAACTGGCCGAACGCGCGGTCGAGGCCGGCGAGATCCAGCCCGGCGGGCGTCAGCAATCGGGATTCGGGAAACGACGTGGCGGCAGCGGTGTCGGTCATGCAGGCATCGGCATCGGGAAAGGAGGAACCGGCGCGATGCGGAGGCATCGGGGCCGGGCGGGTCATCGTACTGTGTCGGCGCGGCGCGGCGGGCGGCGCGACGGAAGGCAGGTCATCGCGTCCCGCCGTGCGGATTGGCGGGCCCCGCGGAAGCCGAGGCGGCCGGCCGTTCGACGACCTCCACCTTCGGGTCCTTCCACGGCCCGGTGACGCGATAGTTCTTGGACGCGGCCTGGCCCAGCGGCTTCTGCAGCACCGCATTCGCCACCGCACCCACCGCCGCGCCCACCGGACCACCGGCGATGGCGCCGACCGCGGTCAGCAGATTGCCGGCCTTGGGCACGACCTCGATGGTCTGGTCGAAGGTCTGCGCGCGCAGGTTGGCCGCGCCGCGGATGTTGATGCGCGCCGCCGGGCCGTCGATGGCCAGATCGTCGCTGCGCGCGCTGCCGCCATCGAACTTCACGCGGCCACCGAGCGTGTTGAAGGCGAAACCTTTCGAGAAGAAGTCGCGGAAATCGAGCGTGAGCCGCCGCGGCAGCTGGGCCAGGCTGAGCAGGCCGAGCACGCGACCGGTGCCGCCGGGCTCGACTTCCACCAGCCGGCCATCGCGCACGTCGATGGTCAGTTCGCCGTCGAGCGCGCCAAGCTGGAAGTTCATCGGCGTACCCGGCCATTGCGCAGCGAACCGCACCTGGCCCTTGCCGGCGCCGATGCGGCCGCTCAGGCCGAGGTCGCCGAGGAAATCGCCGAAGTCGTCGCTGGCGACGCGCGCGTCGATGCGGGTCCGCGATGCCGCGCCGCGACCGCTCCACTCGCCGGTGGCGTCGATCCTGCGCTTCGGACCGCGGGTCTGGAGCTGCTGCACCTCCATCCCGGTGGCGGTCGGACGCGAGCGGAACTGCGCCTCGCCCAGCGACGCCCCGCCGATGCGCAGGTCGTCCACGCGCAGCGCGATCGCCGGGATCTTCGCCGGGTCGAAACCGCCGTCGGCAACGGGTGCGGCGACCGGCACCGACGCCACGCCGCCCGGCGCGGCGCGCCAGTGCGCGCGCTGCAGGCGCCCGGAGATCGTGCCGGCGCCGGTGTCGGGGATGGTCACCGCACCGGACAACGCGGCGCCGTCGATCTGCGCCGACAGGCCGCCGGCCACCGGCGCGATCTGCAACCGCGTGTCGGGGAAATCGCCGCCGAGCAGCAGCAGGCGATCGGCCATCACGTCGGCGCGGCGCAGCGCCAGCCGGCCGCTGCCGCCGTCGCCTTCGGTCAGCGCGATCCAGCCGATGGCGTCCAGCGTCGGCGCACGGCCGCCGAGCACCAGCCCGGATGCCGGCGGCGCCTCGGCCACGCGATCGGTGCCGAACATGGCGCGGATGCCGAGCTGGCCAGGGCCCTGCCCCGGGCCCTGGCGCACGCGCAGCGCCAACCGCTGGCCGAAGGCGAGCGCCAGTTCGCCGCGACCGATCGGCAACGGCAGGTCCAGCGTGGTGGGCAACGCGACACCGGCCGACTTGTCCATCGGCGCGGGCAGGTCGAAGGCGGTGCCGACGAGGTCCGAGCGCAGTTGCAGGCGGGTGATCTGCGGCACGACGGTCCGCGGGGTTCCGGGCGCTGCGGCGGGAATCGCGATGCCCGCCGTCCAGCGCGAACGGCCGCGCACGTGCGGCCGCAGCCAGGCGAGATCCGGCACGCGCGCGAGCAGGTCGTCGCTGGTCATCGACGCTTCGAGTTCGGCCTCGAAACCCTGGCGGCGGTCGCGCACGTGGCCGGGACCCGCGCGCAGCGAGAGCTTGCCGTCCTGGCGGTCGTACTGCGCGCGCAGGCCGTCGGCGGTGAAACCGCTCTGGTCGTAGCGCGCCTTGCCGGTGACGCCGGCGAAGGCCAGCTTCCATTCGGATTCGGCCAGCCGCGCGCCGCGCAGTTCCACCGACCCGTCGATCTTCGGCTTGTGCGGCTGCGGGCCGTGCAGCGGCATCTCGAAGCTGAAATCCGCCGCCGCCGGGCCTGTGGCCGACAACGTCGACAGCACCTTGCCGTGCTCGCGACGCAGCGGACTCTCGCGCAGCAGCGCCAGCAGCCGCCCGGCGTCGGTCTCGCTGCGCGCGCGGATGTCGAGCAGGCCGCCGGCATAGTCGGGGATGCCGGCGCTGAACTCGCGGATGCCGACCTCGCCCAGCACCGCCTTGCCCGCGACCTGGAACCCGTTGTCGACGAACGCGATGTCGGCGTCCATGTCCGCGGTCGTCGGCCAGTCGCTGGCGAACTTCACGTGCATGTCCTGCAACGTGGCGCGGGCGTCGAACACGCCTTTCGGCGGCGCGCCGTCGATCGACTTGAACGGCCAGTCGTCGAGTTCGCCGGCGACCACCGCACGCCCATCGCGCACCTGTCCGGCGACGAGCGCCTCGTCCAGCCAATGCACCAGCGACGGCGACATCGTGAACTTCGGCCAGAAGCGTTTCGCCACCGGCGCCTGGGCATCGTCGAGATCGGCGACGAGGTCGATCCGAGGCCGCGAGCCGTCGCCCTGGAACCACAGTCCGCCGCGGGCGTCGACGCCGTAGCCGTCGCCGTCCAGGCGCAATGCGGGCGTTTCCACGCGCCAGCCGCGGTCCTCGTCGCGCCAGGCCACGACCTCGCCGCGCAGGCCGACGACGTGGGTCGCACCGAAGCCGGTGGGCCAGTCGAAGCGCAGTTTCGTCGCCGGGTCGAAGGTGAAGGCGAAACCGTCGCCGTCGCCGTGCAGGTTGCCGGCGAGATCGGCGATGCCGGGCGTGTTGCCGACCGGCGCGAAGCCCAGCGCGTGCACGTGCGCGGCGGCCTGCATCGCCCCGCCGCGCGTGCCGGCGACGCGGACCTGTTCCAGCACGGCGCCCGGGCGCGCCGCGACCAGCCAGCGCCGCAGCTTCGGCGGCATGCGGTCGCTCAGCGCGAACACCGCGAACAGCGGACCGGCGTCGATGCGTCCGGCGCGCAGGCCGTACTCGCGGCCGCCGGCGATCGCCAGCCCGTCCAGCACCTGCGATCGGCTGCCGGCATCGGCTTCGACCCGCAGGCTCGGCGCGTCGAGTCGCCAGCCGCCGTCGCGGGTACGCCAGTGCGCGACCGTCTTCAGCCGCGCGAATTCCACCACCGGCTGCACGGCCGGTGTGCCGGGCGGCGCATCGGCGAAGGGCGCGCCGCGCAGCCGCAGCCGGCGCAGGTCGCCGTCGACCGCGATCGCCGCGACCTGGCGGTGTCGCAGCGTCGCCCACAGTTCCGCGCGACCGCTGCCGCCGGTCACGGTCACGCCGCCGACCTTCAGCAGCGGCGACCAGTCGGCCAGTTCACTGTCGCGGGCCGCGGCGTAGAGCTGGCCGTCGCCGCGCTCGCGGTCGAAATCCAGCACGAAGTCGACCGGCGCGGCATCCGTGCGCATGCGCGCGCGCAGGCCGCTGCGCAGGTGCTTGCCCTGCACCTGCAGGCGCACGTCGACGTGCGGCACCGTGGTCTCGATGCCCAGCGACGGCGCCGAGATGCCGAGCTTCGCGTCGATCACCTGCAGCTCGCCCAGCCCTTCCAGCGCGCTCAGCGGATCGCCGCCCTGCGCCTGCCCGGGCAGGCCGCGCACCTGCCAGCGGCCGTCGTCGGCGCGCTCCAGCGTCAGCGCGAGATGGTGCACGCGCAGTTCGGTGAACGAGCGCCCCGGCAGCAGGCCGGCGTACTGCGATACCAGGATCTCGGCGGCGCCGATCGACACCGCGCCCGGGCCATCGCCCACGCGCAGGCCGTCGAGGCGCAGCAGCGGGCCCCGCCGCGTCCACGCGGTGTCGAGCCGATCGAAGCGCACGGTCCGCCCGGCGCGCGCGCTCAGCCATTCGGCGATGCGGTCGGGATGCCGCTCCGCCAGCGGCAGCAGCTGGCTGAGGATGGCCGCACTCAGCGCCATCAGCACGATCGAGACCGCGACGACGTACCACAGTCCGCGGCGCGCCAGACGGAGGCGGCGGCGCAGCGACGTCGGCATCAGGCCGGCACCCCGCGCACCCGGGCGCGGTCAGAGCAGCACGACATCGAACTGCTCCTGGGTGTACTGCTCGTCCGCCTGGAAGCGGATCGACTTGCCGAGGAATTCCTCGAGTTCGGCGACCGCGGGGGATTCCTCCTCGGTGATGCGCGCCACCACCTTCGGCGAGGCGATCACCAGCAGGCGCGCCGCCTCGAACTGGCGCACCGCGCGGGTGATCTCGCGGAAGATCTCGTAGGTCACGGTCTCGGCGGTCTTCAGCGTGCCGCGGCCACCGCATTCGTGGCAGGGCTCGCTGAGCTGGCGTTGCAGGCTCTCGACCGTGCGCTTGCGGGTCATTTCCACCAGGCCCAGCGGCGAAAAGTCGTACACCGTGGTCTTGGCGTGGTCGCGCGCCAGCGATTTCTCCAGCGTGCGCAGCACCTGGCGGCGATGCTCGGGATCGATCATGTCGATGAAGTCGATGATGATGATGCCGCCGAGGTTGCGCAGGCGCAGTTGCCGGGCCACCGCCTGCGCCGCTTCGAGGTTGGTGCGGTAAACGGTTTCCTCGAGGTTGCGTTGACCGAGGAACGAGCCGGTGTTGACGTCGATCGTGGTCATCGCCTCGGTCTGGTCGATGACGAGGTAGCCGCCGGATTTCAGCGGCACTTCCTTGTCCAGCGCGCGCTGGATCTCGTCCTCGACGCCGTACAGGTCGAACACCGGGCGCTGGCCGCTGTAGGGCTCGATCTTCTCGGCGAGGCCGGGCATGAACTTCGCGGCGAACGTGCGCAGCTTCTCGCAGGTCTCGCGCGAATCGACCTTCACCTTCTCGACGTCGCGGCGCATCAGGTCGCGCACCGCGCGCATCGGCAGGCTGAGGTCCTCGTACACGCAGCGGCCGATGCCGACCGTGCGCACGTTCTGCTCGATCAGCGCCCAGGCGCGGGCGAGGTAGGCGATGTCTTCCGCCAGCGCTTCCGCGGGCTGGCCTTCGGCGTTCGTGCGCACGATGTAGCCGTGCGGCGCACCGGCGTTGTGGGTCGAGACCAGCGTCTTCAGGCGCAGGCGTTCGACTTCGTCCTCGATGCGCGAGGACACGCCGATCACGCGCGAATGCGGCAGCAGCACGAGGTAGCGCGACGGGATGCTGATCTGGGTCGTCAGTCGCGCGCCCTTGCTGCCGATCGGGTCCTTCACCACCTGGACCACGATCTCCTGGCCTTCGCGCAGCAGCTCGGTGATCGGCGGCACCGCCTGCGGCGCGACCGCCGGGGCCGGCGCGACGACCGCAACGGCGGCGGCTTCGACGTCGCCGTCGACTGCGGTTTCCAGCGCCGTTTCCAGCGCTGCGTCGGCCGGCGCCACGCTGGCGCGCACGATGTCGTTGGCGTGCAGGAACGCCGCGCGATCCAGGCCGATCTCGACGAACGCGGCCTGCATGCCGGGCATCACCCGCTGCACCCGGCCCTTGTAGATGTTGCCCACCACGCCGCGACGCCAGCCGCGCTCGATGTGGAGTTCCTGGAGCATGCCGTTCTCGACCACCGCGACGCGGGTTTCGCGCGGGGTGACGTTGATCAGGATCTCCTCGCTCATCGCGCCGCCTCCGTGATGCGGCGCGCGGGCGCCAGGCCGATGCCGCGCAGCAGCCCGGCGGTTTCGTGCAGCGGCAAGCCCATCACGCCCGAGTAGCTGCCGGCCAAGTGCGCGATGAACACCTGCGCGAGCCCCTGGATGCCGTAGGCACCCGCCTTGCCGGCCCATTCGCCGGTGGCGAGGTAGTCGGCGATGTCGTCCTCGGTCAGCGGCGCGAAGCGCACTTCCGACACCGACACCGCCTGCAACTCGCGGCCGGCACCGATCACCGAAACCGCCGAGATCACCGCATGCGTGCGGCCCGAAAGACTGCGCAGCATCTCCGCGGCATCGTCGGCATCGGCGGGCTTGCCGTAGATGCGACCATCCAGCACCACCTCGGTGTCGGCGCCCAACACCACCGCCCCGGGCTGGCCGATCACGTGCAGCAGGCCGGCGCCGGCCTTCTCCCGCGCGACCCGGCGCACGTAGTCGTCGGGACTTTCCGACGGCCCCGGCGTTTCGGGCAGGTCGAGGTCGAGGATGCCGAAGTCGTGGCCGAGCAGCGCCAGCAGTTCGCGACGGCGGGGGGATTTCGAGGCGAGATGCAACATCCGGCTAGGATACCCTGCTGAATGCCCGCCCCCGGAAGGGTCGGAACGGAACCCCGACCAAGCTCACAGTGCGTTCACCCGCCCGCCGGGACCATCCTGCCGTCCCGATCCGACAAGGAATCCCCATGAACGCCCCTCGCACGACGCCCCGTCCCGCCACGCTGCTGCCGCGCTTCGCCGCCACCCTCGCCTTCCTCCTGCTCCCGGGCCTCGCCATGACCGCCTCCGCCGAACCGTCCCCCGCCGCAGAGCGCGGCACCCTGCTCTCGGTCAGCGCCGAGGCCCACGCCAGCCGCACGCCGGACGTGGCGACGATCTCCGCCGGCGTGGTCACCCAGTCGACCGACGCCAACACCGCGATGCGCGCCAACGCCGCACAGATGGACAAGGTGATGGCCGCCATCCGCGCCGCGGGCATCGCCGAGCGCGACGTGCAGACGGCCGGCATCAGCATCAATCCGCAGTATCGCTACGCCGAGAACCAGGCCCCGGCGATCACCGGTTACCAGGCCAGCAACACCGTCAACGTGAAGGTCCGCGACATCGCGAAGCTGGGCAAGGTGCTGGACGCGCTGGTGGCGAACGGCGCCAACCAGATCAACGGCCCGACCTTCGAGATCGACGAGCCCGAAGCCGTCTACGACGAGGCCCGCCGCGCCGCGCTGAAGAAGGCGCAGGCTCGTGCCGAACTCTATGCCGCCGCGCTGGGCAAGCGCGTGAAGCGCATCGTCAGCGTCGCCGAAGGCGGCAACGGCGGCATGCCCGGCCCGATGCCGGTGATGAAGATGGCGATGGCCGGCGCGGCCGACACAGCCGTGTCGCCGGGCGAGACCTCGCTGTCGATCACGCTGGACGTGGTGTTCGAACTGACCGACTGAGCGACCCGTCCGCGCCGCATCGTGCAATCCACCCGACACCCGCCGCCCGGCGGGTGTCGTCGTTTGCGGGTGCGGGAACACGACCGCGAAAAAAAGTCCGCGGCAGCAACCCCGCGGCGCCGGCTGCCCCGTTCGTACTGACGTCCCCAACCGACGGAGGTGCTCCATGATCCTGGCCCAGTCCCGCACCCACGATCGCAGCGACGGCCTCGCGCAGGCCATCGCGGCGATCCAGCCCTCCCGCGTGCTCGGCATGGCCGGCGCGATCGCGCTGAACATCGCCGCGCTCATGCTGCTGCTGGTGCCGGTGGCGGCACCGATCCAGATGGCGCCACCGGACACGACCATCTACGTTCCGCTCGATACACCGAAACCGCCGCCCCCCCCGCCGCCGATCGATGAAATCGAGATCCAGAAGCCGCACACCGCGGCGCCGCAACCCGAACTGCGTCCGCAGCCGGTGACCCAGCCGCCTCCGCCGGTGCTCACCGACGTCGCCACCGAGATGTCGCTGCCGCCGCCGACGAACATCGGCACCGAGATCGCGAAGATCGACGTGCCGCCGGTGGGCCCGCTCGCCAGCGAGCGCCTGCAGTACGCCGACGCGCCCGCGCCGTCGTATCCGCGCGAGGCGTTGATGGCCGGCGCCGAAGGCACCGTGCTGCTGAAGGTGCTGGTGGACGTCGACGGCACGCCGCTGTCGGTCGAGATCGAGCACAGCAGCGGCAACCGCCGCCTCGACGATGCCGCCAAGCGTCAGGTGCTGCGCAAGTGGAAGTTCCGGCCGGCGATCCGCGACGGCCAGGCGATCCAGGTCTACGGCCTGGTGCCGGTGAGCTTCTCGCTGAGCCGCCAGTGACCCTCCACATGCGCTACCTGCGCTTGATCTGCATGCGCACGCCCTGCCATTGATCCCCGCGTTCTCCGGGTCCGGAGACGGACTGCCGCCGGTCGTCGACGATGCGACCGGCGGTTTTTTTCGCCCGCGCGCCGGCACCTTTGGCGCGATGCGCGCGCCGCATCGTTCCGCCGGTGCCCGTGGTGCGCACCCCGGGCACCGGCGACACTGGCCGCCCCTCACGGTCAGGATCGATCCGATGACGTCCCTGTTCACCCCGCTGCAGGCCGGCGACCTGCACCTGCCCAACCGCATCCTGATGGCGCCGCTCACCCGCTGCCGCGCCGAAGACGACCACGTACCCGGCGCGCTGATGGCCGAGTACTACGCACAGCGCGCCAGCGCCGGCCTGATCATCGCCGAAGCCACGATGGCGATGGCCGGCAACTCCGCGTTCTGGCACGAGCCGGGCATCTACGGCGAACCGCAGATCGCCGGCTGGAAGCGCGTCACCGACGCCGTGCACGCCGCGGGCGGCCGCATCGTGCTGCAGGTCTGGCACGGCGGCCGCGCCTGCCATCCCGACCTGAACGACGACGCGCAGCCGGTCGCGCCGAGCGCGCTGCGCATCGACAACGACCAGGTCTACACGCCGAAGGGCAAGGTCGATTACGTGATGCCGCGCGCGCTGGACGACGCCGAACTGCCGGGCATCGTCGCCGGCTTCAAGGCCGCCGCACGCAACGCGCACGAGGCCGGCTTCGACGGCGTCGAAGTGCACGGCGCCAACGGCTATCTGCTCGACGAATTCCTGCGCGACGGCGCGAACCATCGCCAGGGCCCGTACGGCGGCCCGATCGAGCATCGCGCGCGGCTGCTGCTGGACGTGATCGAAGCGACGTGCGCGGTGTGGGGCAGCGGCAAGGTCGGCGTGCGCGTGTCGCCGCTGAACAGCTACAACGCGATGCGCGACAGCGACCCGGTCGGCCTGGTCCGCTGGCTGGGCAAGCGCCTCAACGATTTCGATCTCGCCTACTGGCACGTGATGCGCGCGGATTTCCTCGGCCAGCAGCAGGGCGACGTGATGACGCCGGCGCGCGAGGTCTACGACGGCGTGCTGATCGGCAACATGGGCTACACGCCGGCCGAGGCCGATGCCGCGATCGCCGCGGGCAAGCTCGACGCGGTGGCGTTCGGCAGCGCGTTCATCGCCAATCCCGATCTGCCGGAGCGCATCCGCGACGGCGCGCCGCTGGCGGCGCCGGACAGCAGCACGTTCTACACGCCGGGCGCGAAGGGCTACACCGACTATCCGCGCTTCGCCGGCTGAGTCGAAGCGCGCGGCCTGATCATCGGACGGCGCGTGCCGTCCGGTGGTCAGGCGCGATGGTAGGGGTGGTTGGCGAGCAGCGCCGCGGCGCGGTAAAGCTGCTCCGCCAGCACCAGCCGCACCAGCATGTGCGGCAACGTGAGCGGCCCAAGCGACCACTGTTCGTCGGCACGCGCCAGCACGTCGGGCGCATGCCCTTCCGGGCCGCCGATCAGGAACGCGAGATCGCGGCCGCCCGCGCGCCAGTGCTCCAGGCGCTGCGCGAGCTGTTCCGAGGAATGCATCCGGCCACGGCCATCCAGCGCGATCACGTGCGCGGACTTCGGCAACGCGGCGATCACGCGCGCGCCTTCGTCGGCGGTCGCGCGCACGGGATCGCGGCCCTTGCCGCGCAGGCCGGGCTCGATCTCGACCAGATCCAGCGGCAGCCAATGCGACAGCCGCTTGCGGTATTCGCCGAAGCCTTCCGCCACCCACGACGGCGCACGTTCGCCGACGGCGATCAGGCGGGCCTTCACGTTGCCAGACTCAGCCGTGGATCGGTTCGACGGCGGTCGGCTCGACAACCACCGCGGTGCCGTAGCACAGCACTTCGGTGAGCCCGGGCATCACTTCGGTCGCGTCGTAGCGCATGCCGATGATGGCGTTCGCGCGCAGCTGGCGCGCATGGCTCAGCATGTCGCGATAGGTGTCGGCGCGGGCGCGTTCGCACAACTCGGTGTAGATGGTGATGTTGCCGCCGAACAGCGTCTGCAAGCCGCCGATGAAATTGCCGACCACCGAGCGCGACCGCACCATGATGCCGCGGACGATGCCGAGATTCTCCACCACGCGGTAGCCCGGCAGTTCGAACGCCGTGGTCACCATCGCGTCGCCGAGCGCCGCGGGCGGCATGCGGCGCGGTGCGGGCATCGGCGGCGGCAGCGCGCCGGCGCCGCTGTTGTAGGGATCGCTCATCGTCGCGCTCCTCCGGTGGTGTGCCGTACGGCCGGCGGCCTGCTCAGTCCGCGCCGTCAGTCCGCGCCGACGGATTCCGGCGGCTGATCGCCGACCGTCCACAGTCGCTCCAGCGCATAGAACTCGCGCACCCGCGGCAGCATCACGTGAACGACCACGTCGCCCAGGTCGACCAGCACCCATTCGGCCTCGCGTTCGCCTTCGACGCCGAGCGGCATGACGTCGAGTTCCTTGACCTTGCGCACCACTTCGTCGGCGATCGACTTCACGTGGCGGGTGGAGGTGCCGGAGGCGATCAGCAGGAAGTCGCAGACGCTGGTCTTGCCGCGGACGTCGATCTCGACGACGTCCTTGGCCTTGAGGTCTTCGACCGCGGCATGGACCTGGCGCAGCAGGACGTCGACGGCGGGCGCCGGGGTGGGCAGCACGGTCTTGATCACGTGCGCATTGCTGGAACTGGACAAGAGCGGTCCTCGCGTGGAATGGCCGGATTATACCCGCGGCGACGGCGGCGGCCGGACCGTCACCGGGACCGCGCCGTAGAGGCCGTGTTCGACGATGTAGCGCCCCACCGCGGGCGGCACGAGGTGGTGCCAGGTCTCGCCCCCGGCGATCCGGCGGCGGATGTCGGTGGCGGATTCGGGATGCAGCGGGTGGCGCAGGCGCAGCACCCGGCCGCCGGGGGACGCGCGCAGGTCCTCGGGATCGCGGGTCCAGCGGCCGGCCATCAGCCGGGCGGCCTCAGGCGGCAGGTGGGTATCGAGGGCGCTGCCCGGGCGCTCGGCGACCACCCAGTGGGCACCGGCGACCAGTGCCTCCGGGTCCTTCCACGTCGGCAGGCCGTGCAGGCTGTCGGCGCCGATCACGAACGCCAGCGGCGCGGCCTCGCCGAACTCGGCGCGCAGGCCGTGCAGGGTGTCGATGGTGTAGCTCGGGGTCTCGCGGGCCAGCTCGCGGCGATCCACCCGCAGCCCGCCCTGCCCCGCGACCGCCAGGTCCAGCATCGCCGCCCGCTGTTCGGCGGTGGCGCCTGGCGCGGTGCGGTGCGGCGGGTCGGCGGCGGGCATCAGCCGGACCATGGTGCCGAGCGCATCCCGCGCTGCGTGCGCGATCGCCAGGTGCCCGTTGTGCACCGGATCGAAGGTGCCGCCGTAGAAGACGCGCAGCAGCATGTTCAGCCCGCCGCGCGGCCGCTCAGCAGCCGGGCGCCGCGCGGTTCGGCGACCGCCAGCAGCAGGCGTTCCAGCGCCAGCCACGCGTCCGCGGGCTCCTCGCCCGGGCGCGGCCGGCCCTTGGCGATGCGGTCGACCCGACCGGCCTCGATCACGAAACGCTCCCAGCGCGCGGCGTCGTGTCGCTGCAGCGCGCGTCGGTAAACCGCCTGCTTGGCGTCCCACACGCGCTGCGCCTTGAATTCGGCGGCGAGGTTGCCGCCGCGCGCCTGCACCCGCGCCAGCGCCGCGGCGCGCTGCAGTTCCATCACCAGCATGCCCATCAGCGCCGGCACCGCCTCGCCCTCGGCGCGCAGACCGTGGAGCATGCGCACCGCCAGCGCGGCCTGGCCGTTGAGCGCGACGTCGATCAGCCGGAACACGTCGAAGCGCGCGGCATCGGCCACGCAGGCTTCCATCCGCGCGAGGTCGATGACCTGGCCGTCGGACAGCAACGCGAGCTTGTCGATCTCCTGCGCCGCCGCCAGCAGGTTGCCCTCGACCCGCTCGACCAGCCGCTCCACCGCCTCGCGGTCGGCGTGCAGGCCGCGGGCGCGCAGGCGGCGCTCGACCCAGTCCGTCAGCTCGTGCGGCTTCAGCGTCCACGCCACGGCGTGATGGCCGACGCGGGCGATGGCCTCGCTCCACTTGCCGCCGTGCTGGCGGCTCCAGTCCTCGCCGGTGATCAGCAGGACCACGTCGTCGGGCGGCTGGTTGCAAAAATCGAGGATCGCCTCGGCGCCGTCCTTGCCGGGCTTCGCCGACGGCAGGCGCAGGTCGATCAGGCGCCGGGTCGCGAACAGGCTCATCGCGCCCAGGCTCTGGGTCAGGCGGTTCCAGTCGAAGTCGCGGCCGTCGGCGTCCAGCACTTCGCGCTCGGCGATGCCCTCGGCACGGGCACGGGCGCGCACGGCGTCGGCGGCCTCCAGCACCCGCAGGGGCTCGGGGCCGGCGATCAGGTAGACGGGCCGCAACGGCTCGCTGTCGAGCTGGGCGACCAGGCGTTCGGGCGAGAGTTCCATGGCGTGCGGCGGCGCGCCGCGCTCAGGGGACCCTGGCCGGCGCGCGCAGTGCGGCGTCGATGCGGCGCAGGATCGCCGCGCTCATGTCCTTGCGCATTTCCTCGACCAGCAGCTCGCGCTCGCTGTTGCGGCCGATGGAATCGGCCGGCGGCGCGATGTAGTCGCGGGACAGTTCCACCGCCTGCTGCGGCACGACGTCGGTGCCGTCGGCATGGCGCAGGCGGAAGACCACGGCATAGCGCAGGCTGAATTCCTGGGCACGACCGGCGGTGTCGATCGACAGCGGCAGGTCGTTCCACTTCTCCGACAGCACTTCCAGCGTGGTCGCACCCCCTGCACCCGCGGTGGCGGGCGTCGCGCCCGCACGCTCCATGGCGCGTGCGAGCGAGTCGCCGAGCGGGCTGTACGGATCGCGCGCGGTGACCGCCAGCGGGCCGATGTCGGCCGGCAGCACCAGCGCATTGCGCAGGTGGAACCCGCAGCCAGCGAGCGGGAGCAGCAGGGCGAGACCGATGGCGAGGCGGGTGATCTTCATGGGCGCAGTCTGGCGGAGGGGGCGGCGGCGGGCAAGCGGGACGTCGCCCGCTTACCCCGCCACGATGTTGACGATCTTGCCGGGCACGACGATGACCTTGCGCACCGACAGCCCGTCCATGAACTTGACCACGTTCGGCTCGGCCAGCGCGGCGGCCTCGATGGCCTCGCGCGAGGCATCGACGGCCATCTCGATCGTGCCGCGCAGCTTGCCGTTGACCTGCACCGCCAGCGTCACCGCGTCGCGCACCAGCGCGGCGGGATCGGCCTGCGGGAACGGCACGTCCTCCAGCAGCGTCTCCGGGTGGCCCAGCACCTGCCACAGGTGGTGGCAGACGTGCGGCGTCACCGGGTTGAGCAGCAGCACCATCGCCTGCAACGCTTCGTGGCGCACCGCGCGGCCCTGCTCGCTCATGTCGTCGAACTTCGAGACATGGTTGAGCAGCTCCATCAGCGCGGCGATCGCGGTATTGAAGCTGTAGCGGCGACCGTAGTCGTCGCCGACCTTCTGGATCGCCTCGTGCAGCTGGCGGCGCAGCGTCTTCTGCGCGGCGTTAAGCGCGGCGACGTCGACTTCCGGATGATCCGGCTGCGAAGCGTGCGTGGTCACTTCGCGCCAGAAGCGGCGCAGGAAGCGCGACATGCCCTCGACGCCGGCCTCGTTCCACTCCAGCGACTGCTCCGGCGGCGCGGCGAACATCGAGAACAGGCGCACGGTGTCGGCGCCGAACTTGTCGACCATCGCCTGCGGATCGACGCCGTTGTTCTTCGACTTCGACATCTTCTCGACCGCGCCGATGCGCACCGGCGCACCGTCGGCCTTCGACTTCGCGCCGACGATGCGGCCCTTGTCGTCGCGCTCGATCTCGACGTCGGCCGGATTGATCCAGTCCTTCGAGCCGTCGGCGTTGTCGCGGTAGAAGGTCTCCGCGATCACCATGCCCTGGCACAGCAGGTTGACCGCGGGTTCGTCGCTGTCGACCAGGCCTTCGTCGCGCAGCAGCTTGTGGTAGAAGCGGAAGTACAGCAGGTGCAGGATCGCGTGCTCGATGCCGCCGATGTACTGGTCGACCGGCGTCCAGTACTTCGCGCGGCCGTCGACCATGTCGGTCGCACCGGGCGAGGTGTAGCGCGCGTAGTACCAGCTCGACTCCATGAAGGTGTCGAAGGTGTCGGTCTCGCGCTCGGCCGGACCGCCGCACTGCGGGCAGATGGTCTTGCGCCACTCCGGATCGGACTTGATCGGCGACAAGACCGCGCCGGACGCGAACGCGTCCTGCACGTCCTCCGGCAGCACCACCGGCAACTGGTCCTCGGGCACCGGCACCGCGTCGCAGGTCGGGCAGTAGATCACCGGGATCGGGCAACCCCAGTAGCGCTGGCGGCTCACGCCCCAGTCTCGCAGGCGGAAGTTGACCTTGCGCTCGCCGCGGCCTTCAGCCTCGAACTTCGCGGCCAGATGGTCGAACGCCTCGCGATAGCCCTTGCCGTCCAGGCCTTCGCCGGAGTTGATGCACATCGCGGCGGGGTTGGTCTTGTCGCCGTACCACGGCTTCCAGCACGCGGTGTCGTAGCGGTGTTCTTCGGGCAGCAGGTGCGGCGGCACGATGCCGCGCAGGCCGATGACCTGCTTGATCGGCAGGCCATACTTGGTCGCGAACTCGAAGTCGCGCTCGTCGTGGCCGGGCACCGCCATCACCGCGCCGGTGCCATAGCCCATCAGCACGAAGTTGGCGACCCAGATCGGCACCTGCTCGCCACTGATCGGATGGATCGCGAACAGGCCGGTGGCCATGCCGCGCTTTTCCTGCGTCTCGAGTTCCGCCTCGGACACGCCGCCCTTGCGCAGTTCGGCGATGAAGGCGGCCAGTTCGGCATTGTGCTCAGCCGCACGCAGCGCCAGCGGATGCTCGGCGGCGACGCTGACGAAGGTGACGCCCATCAGCGTGTCGGGGCGCGTGGTGAAGACACGGAGCTTGTCGTCGCTGCCGGCGACGTCGAACGCGAACTCCAGGCCTTCGCTGCGGCCGATCCAGTTGCGCTGCATCGTCTTGACCGATTCCGGCCAGCCGTCCAGCGTGTCCAGCCCGTCCAGCAGTTCCTGGGCGTAGGCGGTGATCTTCAGGAACCACTGCGGGATCTCGCGCTTCTCGACCAGCGCGCCGGAGCGCCAGCCGCGGCCGTCGATCACCTGCTCGTTCGCCAGCACGGTCTGGTCGACCGGGTCCCAGTTCACCACCGAGTTCCTGCGATACACCAGGCCTTTCTTCATCAGCCGGGTGAACATGCGCTGCTCGTGGACGTAGTAGTCCGGGCGGCAGGTCGCGAACTCGCGCGACCAGTCGATCGCGTAGCCCAGCGACTGCAGCTGGCCGCGCATGTGGTCGATGTTGGCGTAGGTCCACTTCGCCGGCGCGGTCTTGTGCTTGAGCGCGGCGTTCTCGGCTGGCAGGCCGAAGGCGTCCCAGCCCATCGGCTGCAGCACGTTGTGGCCGGTCATCCGCCGATGGCGACTGATCACGTCGCCGATCGTGTAGTTGCGCACGTGGCCCATGTGGAGCGCCCCCGACGGGTACGGCAGCATCGACAGGCAGTAGTACTTGGGCTTGTCGGAGGCTTCGTCGACCTCGAAGGCGCGACGGTCGCGCCAGAAAGTCTGGGCGGCGGTTTCGACGGAACGGGGGCTGTAAGGGGCGGCCTCGGACGGAGCGGAGGCGCCCTGCTGGGCATCGGCAGACACGGCGACGTTCAGTGGGCTGGGGAGCCCACTACCATACCGCATCCCCCCCTCAGCTGCCGAGGGCCGGCTTGCGGGTGATTTCGAAGTGGCACTGGCCCGCCCCGTGGTGCATGCACTGGGTCTCGCGGACCTCGATCTGCTCGCCGTACTTCTTCGCCAGGCCACGGACGATGCCCTTGGCCACGAAGCACAGCCGGCGCTCGGAAGAATAGGTCAGCAGCATCCGGTCGTCGTCCTGGCGGTAGGTCCGCAGTTCGGGCGGATTGCGCTTGGGATTGTGCTTGTGGATGGCGTCGTGGATCTTGTAGCTCGCGTTCTCGAGCACCTCGAACGTGCGCCACTCCGGTTTGACGAACATCTCGTAATACGACACCAGCGACGGGCCGACGAAATCGCCGAAGTCCTCCAGCACCGTCGTCAACGGCGCATTGAGCATGCCCGCGGCGGTGGTGGCGAGCTTGACAATCTCCTCGTCGGGATACTGGGCGACCGGGAAGTACACCTTGTAGCCGATGCCGGCTTCCTTCAGCAGCGCATCCCAGGTGGCGCGGCCACCATGGCGCTCGATCACGTAACTGCGCAAAAAATCGAAAATCACACCGTACATCGGTTCTCCCTGACACCCTGTCGCGCACCTTCGTACCATCGAAGGCCCGCATTCGCCGCCATCGCGGCCGCATGTCGTCGCGCCCTGGCTCCCCCTCCGGCTCGACGACTCCCTGATCCCCCGCCGCATTTAACACACGTCGAGGCGCTGCGCGCAACCGGGCGCATCGCCACCGGCGAATGCCGCGGCAGCGCGCATCCTCCGTGCGCAGACGCGGCTGCGGATCGTGCCTGCAAGACGCCGCAGGAAGCGTGCGCGAGCGCACGAAACATGCAACCGCCACATGCAACCGCCTGATCGATGTGGCGTTTTCCGCACCCCTGTCGAAAGTTTACCCGCCCGCCTCTGGAAAACCGCAGGCGGAAGCGCATACTGCGCGCGCCGTTCCGGTCAGGCCTCCCAGACGCCACGTCCGCAGCACACCATCGCCGCACTCCATCCGCGCCCCGAAGCGGCGCCGTGATGTCGAACGCCGGCCTTCGACGCAACCGACGAACGCGCCCCATTCCTCTTCAGGACACCCATCATGTTTCCCCTCGTTTCTGGTCTTGGTCCGGTGGCCATCACCGGCATCGTCTTGTTCTCGATCGCTGCGCTCGGCGCCGCGCTGTACGCGCTCGGCGTCGTCCGCTACATCCCCAACAACCGCATCGGCATCGTCGAAAAACTGTGGAGCCCCAAGGGATCGGTGAAGAACGGCCTGCTCGCGCTCGATGGCGAAGCGGGCTTCCAGCCCGACCTCCTGCGCGGCGGCTTCCACTTCTTCATGCCGCTGCAGTACCGCGTGCACACGCGTCCGATGATCGTCGTCACGCAAGGCAAGATCGGCTATGTGTTCGCGCGCGACGGCCACGACCTGCCGGCCGGGCAGACGCTCGCCGACAACGCGCGGGCGCAGGATTTCCGCGACGTGCGCGGGTTCCTTGCCGCAGGCGGGCAGAAGGGCCCGCAGCGCAAGATCCTGCGCGAAGGCACGCACATCATCAATCCCGCGCTGTTCGTGGTGATGACCGAAGAAGCCACCTACGGTCTGTCGCTGGACAAGGACGAACAGGCGTACTACGACAACATGCGCGGCGTGCTCGTGCAGCGCAGCGCGTTCGTGCCGGTCGTCATCAAGGAAATCCCGGGCACGCACGAATCCGACCAACTCGCGATCATCACCGTGATGGACGGCCCCGGCCTGCCGCGCGACGAACTGCTCGCGCCCGACGTGGGCGATGACCACAACTCGTTCCAGGAACCGGAGAAATTCCTCGCCGCCGGCGGCCTGCGCGGTCGCCAGGAGCGCGTGCTGGTCGAAGGCACGTACTACATCAACCGCCTGTTCGCGACGGTCGAGTTCATCGGCAAGACGATCATCCCGGTCGGCCACGTCGGCGTCGTCGTCTCCTACACCGGCGGCAAGGGCGAGGACATCACCGGCACCGACTACAGCCACGGCGAACTGGTCGAGAACGGCTGCCGCGGCGTGTGGCGCGATCCGCTGATGCCCGGCAAATACGCGTTCAACACCTACGCCGGCAAGATCGAACTGGTACCGACCACCAACTTCGTGCTGATGTGGAAGTCGGGCGAAAGCGGCTCGCGCTTCGACTCCAACCTGCGCGAGATCACACTGATCACCAAGGATGCGTTCGAGCCCAACCTGCCGCTGTCGGTGGTGGTGCATATCGACTACCGCAAGGCGCCGCTGGTGATCCAGCGCTTCGGCAACGTCGCGCAGCTGGTGGAACAGACGCTGGATCCGATGGTGTCCTCGTACTTCAAGAACATCTCGCAGACCAAGACCTTCATCGAGCTGATCCAGTCGCGCAGCGAGCTGCAGACGCAGGCCTCGGTCGACATGAAGACGCGGTTCCTCGCCTACTCGCTGGAATTCCAGGAAGTGCTGATCGGCACGCCCAAGCCGCAGCCGGGCGACACTCAGATCGAGTACATCATGGCGCAACTGCGCGACCGCCAGATCGCCCGCGAACAGGTCGAGACCTTCGCCCAGAAGCAGATCGCGGCCGACAAGCAGCGCGAACTCAACGAAGCCGAACAGCGCGCGTCGAAGCAGAAGGAACTCACCGCCTCGCTGGTCGACATCTCGATCAAGGAGAACATGGGCGCGGCATCGGTGAAGGCCGCCGAGAAGCGCCGCCAGGAGATCGAGGCGCTGGCGCACGCCGAGAAGTTCAAGCAGGAAATGGAAGGCAGCGGCCGTGCGGCGGCGATCAAGTCGGTCGGCGAAGCCGAGGCCGCGGCGATCAAGGCGAAGTCGGAAGCGCTGGAAGGCGAAGGCGCCGACAAGCAGCTGATGCAGACGGTGATGCTGCGCCTGGCCGAAGCGCTGGAAACCTCGCGCGTGCCGCTGGTACCGCAGATCCAGCTCGGCGGCGGCAGCGGCGCCGGTGGCGACGGCAATGCGCTCGGCACGCTGCTGTCGCTGATGGGCGCGCTCAAGGCCGGCGAACTGGCCCGCTCCCCGGCGATGCCGGCACCGACGACCAGCGAACCGGTGGTCTGACGCACGACGCCCTGCCGCGGCACTGCTCGCGGCAGGGTGCGACGGAACGACCGGTCACGGCGAGATCGTGATCGGCGTTCCCACCGGCACCAGCCGCCAGATCTCCTCGATCTCGGCGTTGGTGACCGCGATGCAGCCATCGGTCCAGTCGCGACCGTAACCGGGCGGCGTGCCGCCGTGGATCATGATGTCGCCGCCGGGATCGAGGCCGCGCGCTTTCGCCCATGCCGCATCGGCAGCGTTCGGATACGACACCCGCAGCGACAGATGGAAGCGGCTGGCGCCGTTGCGGAACGTGATCGTGTAGCGACCTTCGGGCGTGCGCTCGTCGCCCTGCTTGCGCTTGGGCCCGACCGGATCGTCGCCCAGCATCACGCGGTAGCGGCGCACCACCTTGCCGCCACGCAACAATTCCATGCGACGTTCGGACTTGTCGACGCGGATCGCGTCGACCTGTTCGGCTGCGGGCGCCAGCGGCGGCGGCCATGCCGACGGTGCCGATGTCGCGGACACCGTCGCGAAGGAGAGTGCGGCCGCCAGCACCGTGCGAACGAGGATCGGCGTCATGCGAGCGCTCCCGCGGACAGGGACCTGCGGGCCGCGTCGCATCGCGCTCGGACAGGACGGCACTCGGCGAGGGATTCGGCGGCGATCGTCATCGGACAGGCCCGCAGGCGGCATTCGGATGTCGTCGACTCTAGCAGGCGGCCGAGCGCGACGGCATCCGCAGACACGCGACGCCTCCACGCGCGACGCCGGGCGACGGCATCACGTCGCGCAGGCTTCGATGAACCCCTGCGGCAGCGGCCAGACGCCGAACCAGCCGTTGCGCGTGCCGGTGAGCACGCGCAGCGACTGCCCGCGACCGCCGGGCACGCGCGACAACGGATGGAACACCAGATCGCGCAGCGCCGCGACGCGGTCGCGATCGGACTGGAACAGCGGCGTCAGCCAGCGGCTCCAGAAGTGGTAGGCACGCAGGTGCGCACGGCGACCGCGTTCGTAGGTGGCCAGGGCGTCCGCCAGCGTGTCGGCCTCGCGCAGCGCATCGCGCAAGGCCAGCGCATCGACCAGCGCCATGTTCGCGCCCTGCCCCAGTTGCGGGCTCATCGCGTGCGCGGCATCGCCGACCAGCACTGCGCGACCGCGATGCCAGCGTTTCAGCACGCAGTCGCGGTAGCGCGCCTGCGCCAGGCCTTCGGGCACGGCGATGTCGCGCAGCGGGCCCAGCGCCTCGGGCCAGAGCGCGACGACGTCCGCACGCCAGCGATCGGCATCGCGACCGGCGTCGGCGAGCGCGGACACGGGCAGGCTCCAGAAGAAACTCAGGCGCGGCACCGGATCGTCCGGGCGCGTGCCGACCGGCAGCATGCCGATCATCTGCCGCGCCCGCCGGTAGCGCTGGCGCAGTTCGTCCATCCACGGCCAGCCCGCGGCCGGCACGAGACACCACTGCGCGCCCCAGGGATACGGCCGGTCCAGCGCGATCTCGCCGATCTGCGACCGCAGCGCCGACGCGGCGCCGTCGGCCACCGCGACCAGATCGTAGGCGCCGTGTTCGTCGCCGAGGTCGTCGCGCAGCACGCCGCGGTCGTGATCGACGGAAACGATCGATCGGCCACAGTGCAATGCGCGCCGTTCGGTCCACGCGGCGTCGAGAATGCGGAAGATCGCGCCGCGTTGCATGCCGAGGCCGTGCATCGCCGGATGCAGTTCGCGATAGCGCATGTCCATCACCGGGCGTCCTTCCGGGGTCTCGCCGTACAGCCGTCGCACCGGCGCACCGTGCGCCCGCACCGCCGGCAGCAGACCCAGCGACCACAACGCGCAGAGGCCGGTGGGCTGCAGCAGGAAGCCGGCGCCCACCGGCCCCGGGTCGGGCACGCGTTCGAAGACTTCGACGTCGTGGCCATCGCGCGACAACGCCACCGCGAGCGTCTGGCCCGCGGTGCCGTAACCGACGATGGCGATGCGCAACGGAGCTTTCATCGGCAGGGTTCCGGCATGAAAAAGGCCCCGCCGGAGCGGGGCCTCGAATCGGGATGCGACACGATCGCCAGACTCAGGCGACCGGCACGACACCCGCTGCCTGGGCGCCCTTCGGGCCCGTGGTCACCTCGTAGCTCACGCGCTGACCTTCCTGGAGGCTGCGGAAGCCTTTCGCGTTGATCGCCGAGAAGTGCACGAACACGTCTGCACTGCCATCTTCCGGGGCGATGAAGCCAAATCCCTTGGCGTCGTTGAACCACTTCACTGTTCCGTACGGCATATTCCTGATGACCTCGATTGGGATGCGGTGTCGTGCGAACCGCATGGTCGCGGGCGCACAGGCGCGAGTATGCATGTCCCTGAACGGCGCGCAAGGGGAAACGCCTCCGCCGCCGACGTGCGGCGATCAGTCCCAGAGCGTGTCATGCCCTTTTTCGTGCGTCGCGTTGCGCAGCCCGTGGCGCCGAGACAAGGTCCCGTGGCGCAGCCCGGCCGGTGGCCAAGGCAAGCCACGACCGCAGGATCGGCGCCACAGGGGCGCAACCCCAAGGGAAGGCCGTCCGCGGGCACGATCCGGTGTTGCGCACCTTGCCAAGGCGGCCAGCCTTGGCGGCGGCGCGCGCCTTGGCTCGCGCCCGCGGACGGCCTTCGCGACGCATGAAAAAGGGCATGACTCGCTCTAGCCGATCAGCGTCGCCAGCAGCGGGCCGAGCCCGGCGCTCGCCGCCTCGACGTTCGCCAGCACCTCGTCCAGGGTGATGACCTCGTCGGTCACGGGTCCCGCCCCGGCCGCCCAGTTGGCCACGATTGCGAGGCAGGCGTAGTCGAGACCGAGCTCGCGGGCGAGGCCCGCTTCGGGCATGCCGGTCATGCCGACCAGATCGCAGCCGTCGCGACGCATGCGTGCGATCTCGGCGCGGGTTTCCAGTCGCGGACCCTGGGTCGCGCCGTAGCATCCGCCGTCGACCAGCGCGACGCCCGCCCGTGACGCCGCGCCCAGCACTGCCGCGCGCAGCGACGGCGTGTACGGGTCGCCGAAATCGACGTGCAGCACGTCGGTGCCGGGCTCTTCGCACAGCGTCGAGACGCGGCCCCAGGTGTAGTCGATCAACTGGTCCGGGCAGGCCAGCACGCGCGGGCCGAAGCGCTCGGTGATGCCGCCCACGGTGTTGAGCGCGAGTACGCGGGTGGCGCCGACGGCCTGCAGCGCGGCGAGATTCGCGCGGTAGTTGATGCGGTGCGGCGGCACCGAATGGCCTTCGCCGTGGCGAGCGAGGAACGCGACGCGATGCCCCGCCAGCGTGCCGACGCGCACCGGACCCGACGGCGCACCGTAGCGCGTCGGCGGCTGGTGGGCCTCGACGTCCTGCAATTCGGCGAGGCGATAGAGGCCGGTGCCGCCGATGACGGCCATTGCGATCGGTGCGTTCACGTTCACTCCGCCAGCGCGTAGATCGCGGGCAGGTTGCGGCCCTGCTCGTGGTAATCCATGCCGAAGCCGAAGACGTAGCGGTCGACGACTTCGAGACCGACGTAATCCGCGTCGATGCCGTCGACGCGGCGATCGTGGCGCTTCACCGCCAGCACCGCGACGCGCACGTCCTGCGCGCCCTGGTCCTCGCACCAGCGCTTCACCGCCAGCAGCGTGTGGCCTTCGTCGAGGATGTCGTCGACCAGCAGCACGCGGCGGCCGCGCATCGACGTCGCCGGCCGGTGCAGCCACGCCAGCCCCGAGCCCGAGGTGTTGCCGCGATAGCGCGTGGCGTGCAGGTAATCGAATTCGACGTCGAGCCGGCGTTCGCCGAGCGCGAACGCCAGTTGCACCGCGAACGGCATGCCGCCATGCATGATCGTGACGAACAGCGGCGGCGTGTCGTCGTCGGCGTAGTCGGGCACGATGGCGTCGGCCATCGTCGCGATCACGGCGTCGAGTTCGGCGCGGTCGTGCAGCAGATCGGCGGTGGCCAATACTTCGGCGAGTCGTGGTGCGGTCATGCGGAAGCTCCCGGACGCGCATCCAGTCGGCGTTGCGCGTCATCGTGACGGGCATCGGCCAGCAGGCCGTCCCAGCCCAGGGCGCCACGGCCGAGCAGGCCGGTCAGCGCCATCGTGTTGAGCGTGCGGCCTTCGACCGCCGCCAGCGATTCCTCGACGAGTTCCGGATGGCAGACCAGCACCACGTCGCAGCCGGCGTCGAGGTGGGCGTCGATGCGCTGCTTCACCCCGCCGGCGGAGAATGCCGCGGCCATGCCGATGTCGTCGGAGAACACCACGCCGCGGAAGCCCATCTCCTTGCGCAGGATCGTCTCGATCCAGTACGGCGAATAGCCCGCGGGTTCCGGCGCGACCTGCGGATAGGTCACGTGCGCCAGCATCACCGCGTCGGCGCCGGCGTCGATGCCCGCGACGAACGGCACGAGGTCCTCGGCGCGGATGACGTCGAGCGGACGATCATCCACCGCGACGTCGAAATGCGTGTCCTCCAGCACCGACCCGTGGCCGGGGAAATGCTTGAGCGTCGCGGCCATGCCCGCGGCGTGCATGCCGCGCACGTAGGCGCGGGTGAACGCGGCGACCACCTGCGGATCATCGGAAAACGCGCGATTGCCGATGGCGAGGTTGCCGCGACCGAGGTCGACCACCGGCGCGAAGCTCAGGTCGACGCCGCTGGCGCGCACTTCGCTGGCCATCAGCCAGGCATGTTCCTCGGCGAGCGCCAGCGCCGCGGCGGGATCGGCGGCGTACTGCCGACCGAAGCCTTCCAGCGGCGGCAGTGCGCTGTAGCCGTCCTGGAAGCGCTGCACGCGACCACCTTCCTGGTCGACGCAGACCAGTTGCGGCCGCGGTGCCGCGGCGCGGATGGCCGCGGACAGCTCCGCCACCTGCGCGCGCGACACGAAGTTGCGCTTGAACAGGATCACGCCGGCACAGGCGTCATGCTGCAACCAGTCGCGCTCCTGCGCAGTGAGTTCCGGACCGGCGACGCCGATTACGAGCATGGGACAGACTCCAGATCGCGGCCATCGCGTTCGTCGTCGCGCCATTGCGAGAACGGCCGCGCGGCCAAAGCCAGATTGTAGTAACGCACGATGTCGGTGACCTCGGCGCCCAGCCACGGCGGGCGCGCGAAGGCCTCGTCGCCGTGGTCGAGTTCCACCTCCGCCACGACCAGGCCGGCGTTGTCCCCGAGGAATTCGTCGACTTCCCACAGGTGGTCGCCGAACGACACCAGATGCCGCCGCTTGTCGATCAGCCCGCCCACGCAGCGCGCCAGCAGCGCGCGGGCGTCCTCGACCGGGATCGCGTAGTCGTATTCCTCGCGGGTGTGGCCGAGGTCGCGGCTCTTGAGGTTCAGCCGCGCCTCGTCGCCTTCCAGCCGTACCCGGACCGACACCTGCTGCCGGCCTTCGTCCAGCGACGCCTGGTCGTTGAGGTAACCCTGCGCCATCGGGATCGTCCGGTGCGCCTGCGCCCGCCAGCGATCGTCGAGGACGAGGAATTTGCGTTCGATTTCGATGGCCACGGGGTGGCAGGTCCGGTCCGGGCTCAGGCGGGCCGGTATTGTAGGCGCAGCGGCGCGGGAATCCGCGACGGCCCCGACGGGGTTGCGCACACGCCCGGATCGCGTGCTAGGATGAATGCGGTTGCCTGGCAATTAGCGAATTTTTAACAATTCTCGGCCAGCCGGGCGAAACTGACGAACGCCGATCGTCCAACTGCTCAGGGAATGTCGCCATGCATAGCGAAACTCCGCAAGAAAACCGTCCTGCCGAATCCGCGGACGCGACCCACACCGCGCCTCACGAGCGCCCCGACACCCCGGGCTCCCTGGGGCGGGAAATCTCCGAACACACCACCGCCACCAGCGATCGCGATGCGGTCCAGGGCTTCAGCTCGGATACCGGCGACACCGGCCCGATGCTCATGCCGCACGAGCGCAAGCTGTCGGCCAGCGAGCAACGCAGCCTCCTCGCCATGCGCCGCCACAACGACGACGGCGTCGACGACAGCGAGCTCCGCATGGAACTCCTCGCCGCCGCCGAACGCGCCCTGCTCATGGCCGAGCGCCGCCTCGAAGCAGGCACCGTCCACGACCACCACCGTGTCGGCATGTACCGCGGCGGCCAGCACGGCACGCTGATGAACGACTCGGCGCATCCCGCGTTCCCGATGTACGAGGCGGTGCTGAAGGGCCTGCACGCACAGGACGGCACGCGGCTTGCGCTCTCCGCGGACGAACGCAGCAACGTCGCCGGCGCGCTGACCGCGCATCTGGCGCAGACGCCGGGGTTCAATCGCGAAGGCTTCGATGCGAAGCACCTGTCGGTCGCGCTGAACGAAACCAACGACCGGGTGTTCGCGATCCATGGCCAGCAGCCGGGCGCGCCGGACGCGGTCTACGCCAACGTGTCCGTCGACCAGGCGAAGCAGCAGTCGCTGCAGGTCAGCACTGCCGCGGCAATGGTCGAACCGCCGCAGCCGCAGCGCCAACAGGACGCGCCCCAGCAGGACGCACCGGCACCGGCAATGTCGCCGCGTTCGCTCGGCTGAGCGTCCCGATCCGCGTGAATGCACCACGGACGCCCGCGTCGCTGGACGCGGGCGTCTTCGCGTATGCGTGTCAGCGCGGCGGCGAGAACAGCGCGATCGATTCGACGTGCGCGGTGTGCGGGAACATGTCCATCACGCCCGCGGCGTCCAGCGTCCAGCCGCGCTCGTTGACGAGGTAGCCGGCATCGCGCGCCAGCGAGCCCGGATGGCAGCTGACGTAGACGATCCGCTTCAGTCCCTTCAGCGGCAACTGCTTCAGCACGCCGTCGGCACCGGAGCGCGGCGGATCCAGCAGCAGGCGATCGAAGCCCGCGCGCATCCACGCATGCCCCGACAGATCCTGCGCGAGATCGGCGGCATGGAACTGCGCGTTCGCCAACGCGTTGTGCGCCGCGTTCTCGCGCGCCCGCAGCACGAGGCCGGCCTCGCCTTCCACGCCGACGACCTCGCGCGCGATGCGCGCCAGCGGCAGCGTGAAGTTGCCGAGGCCGCAGAACAGGTCGAGCACGCGATCGTCCGGCTGCACGTCGAGCAGCTCGAGTGCGCGCGCGATCATCTTCTCGTTGAGGCCGGCGTTGACCTGGATGAAATCCAGCGGCCGGAACTTCAGCTCGACATTCCACGGCGCCAGTGCGAACGACAGCGGCGGATCCTGCGGCCACAGCGGCTGCACCGAATCGATGCCGCCGGGCTGCAGGAAGATCGCGAACCCGTGCGCCTGCGCGAAGGCGACGAGCGCGTCGCGGTCACGCTCGCCCAGCGGCTGCAGGTGGCGGAAGATCAGCGCCACCGTCGTGTCGCCGGCGATGAATTCGATCTGCGGGATGTCGCGGCGCGCGTCGAGACCGTCGACCAGTGCGCCGATGGCGTCGAGCTTCATGCCGATCGCCGGGATCACGGTGTGGCATTCGCGCAGGTCGGCGACGAAGCGCGGATCGGCCTCGCGGAAGCCCACCAGCGTCTTGTCCTTCTTCTCGACCCGGCGCACCGACAGCCGGCCCTTGCGGCGATAGCCCCAGGCGGCATCGACCAGCGGCGGCAGCAGCGTCTTCGCCTCGACGTGGCCGATGCGCTGCAGGTTGTCCAGCAGCACCTGCTGCTTGTAGAGGATCTGGCGATCCTCGGCGAGGTGCTGCAGCACGCAGCCGCCGCAGGTGCCGAAATGCGGGCAGCGCGGATCGACGCGGTCCGGCGACGCGGCCAGCACCTCGACCGTGGCGGCCTCGTCGAAATGCCGCGACTTCGCGGTCTGCTTCGCCATCACCCGCTCGCCCGGCAGCGCGCCGGACACGAACACCGTCTTGCCCGCATGCACGTCGCCCTCGGGACGGCGGGCGACGCCGCGGCCGTCATGGCTCAGGTCGAGGATGTCGAGGGCGAACGGGGTCTGGTCGATGCGATTGCGGGCCACGGGTTGGTTCGGCGGGAAATGCGGGCCGCGATTGTCGCATGGCGGGCGCCGGCGGCTGGAAACGACGACGCCCGCCAAAGGGCGGGCGTCGTCTGGACCGTGATACATGGACCCCGTGTCATCGGCCATCCATGGCCTGCACGGGGTGAGTCCCTCCCGGACTCACTTCTGCTTCCACGCCCCGCCCTGCTGGTACCACCAGCCGGACTTCGCGCTGCTGATCCACTGGCGGGCGAACACGCTGCGGATCTGGCCTTCCCACTCGGGGTGGCCGTTGGCGACCGCGATCTCGCGGTAGACGGCCTTGCGGTCGCGGTTCTCGTCGGCGACAGCGTTGTTGACCGGCACGCGATCCTTCAGCGCCAGCGCGGCGGGATCGCGGACCACGATCAGGCCGTCGCTGCCGAAACCCAGCGCGCCGGAGTCGAAATGCGGGCGCAGTTGGCTGTCGAACCGCTGCTCCATCCGCGCCTGGATGGCCTGGATGGCCGGCGTCTGGATGTTGAAGTCGGGCTGGTCCTGCGCCATCGCCGGCGAGATGCCGAGCAGGATCAGCGGATCGAAGCCCCCGGACGCCGGGCGATCCACGACGAAGCGGGTCGGCTGGAAGCGCGGGGCCCGCAGCGCCATGCCGCCGCCGGAAGGCGCGGGCTGCGGCGGCGGTGCGTCGGCCTGGTCGAGCACCTTCTCGACGAAGACCTTGGCGGCTTCCTTGGCCTCCGCGGCCGGGAAGTACACGTTGATGGTGACGCAGGCGCTGAGGGCCAGCGTGGACACCATCGAGAGCCCGAACAGACGACGCATGCGTTTTCTCCCGTGAAAGATCGTGATCGAGTGTAGCCGGTCCCCGGGCGGGCGGCGTCAGTGGATGACCGGCGCGATGTCGCCGCTGCCCACCGCCTGGAGGCGTTCCACCAGCGTCGGCCAATCGACGTGCCGGTTGAACCCCACCACCCGCAGGCGCGGCAGCCCCGCGCCCTCGACGATGGTAAATCCGCCGGCTGAACCGGACGTTTCCGTCGACGATGTGCCCGCCAGCCCAGCGCCTTCCAGCCCGGACATCGTGCAGACCGTGTTCTGGAGGCGGCAGGCGATGCCGATGCGGCGGTAGCCGAAGTCGTCGAACAAGCCGATCAACTGGCCCTGCAGCGTGGTGACGAACGACGCGTCGCCGACGCTGGAAATGTTCTGCACCGCGCGCTGGCTGATGCGCTGGCGCACGCCCTTGCGCGGCACGGTGTGGAAGTCGGCGTCGAAGGCGGTGGCGGTCCAGTCGACCAGGCGCAAGTCGCGGATGGCACCGTCGAGCCGGCCGCTGATGCTGCCGAAATCGAAGACCTCGGTGACCGCGAGCAGGTCGAGGTTCTCCAGCGCGAGATCGGCCGACAGCGTCGGCGCGACGCCGAACGGGCGCTCCATCGCCAGCGACGACACGCGCACGCGGCCGTCGAACATCTGCATCTCCAGACCGCCCTCGAAGCTCAGCCGATCGTCGGCGTAGCGCGCGTCGGGAATCGTGCCGCCGAGCGTGCCGCGGAACGCCGGCCAACCGAACGCCTGCGCGAGCCGGCCGATATCCATGCCGTC
Source organism: Lysobacter sp. DMC104 (assembly GCF_056313665.1). Classification (NCBI taxonomy): domain Bacteria; kingdom Pseudomonadati; phylum Pseudomonadota; class Gammaproteobacteria; order Lysobacterales; family Lysobacteraceae; genus Lysobacter; species Lysobacter sp. DMC104. The sequence goes on from NZ_JBQUZW010000003.1 coordinate 218,625, forward strand.
GAGGGTGAGGCCGAAACCGGCCTCCAGCCGCCGCGTGCCGGACGGCGGCCGCAGCTGGAAGCGATCGAAGCGCAGCGTGCCGCCGACGGCCGGGATCGTGGCCGGCGCGCGCAGCCCGATGCCGCCGCCGACGCTGCGCAGCGCCAGCGTCGACGCGCCGAACCCAAGGTCGTAGAGCTGGCCTTCGCGCCACGACAACTGGCTGTCGACCGGCGTCGATCCGCCCTCGAAACGCACGTCGCCGTCGAGCCCGTCGAAGCGGAAGCGGCCCTTGCCGTCGCGCAGGGTCAGCCCGGCCAGTCGCGCTTCCGCGCCCTGCAATCCGTTCGCGTCGAGCCGCAACCGCGCGTGCGCCGCGCCCGTCAACGCAAGATCACCGAGGCCCGCGCTGCCGAGCCAGCCGGAGAGATAGCGCGCGGGCAGTTCGGCGACGTCGTCGCTGTCGACCGCGACGTCGAGCGCACGCAAGGCACCGTCGGGCGCGAACGCGGCTTCGCCCTGCACCGCAAGCGTGCGGCCGTCACGCCAGAGGATCGTCGGCAGTTGCCAGCCGGCGGCATCGCCGCGGGCACCGATGCGCAGGGCCACCGGCGTCGCCGGCAACGACACGTAGGCGCTGCCGTAGAGGAATTCGCCGCCGCGCAGCGCACCGTCGAGGCCGATCGTGCGCACGCCGTCGTCGCCGAAGCGCGCGTCGAGCGCAAGCGTCGCGCCGAGGTGTTCGGCGGCGATGGTCGCGTCCGGCGTTTCCAGCCCCGCGCCGGCGATCGCGAGCGGTCCGCTCACGCGCACGGGGCCATGCGCGGGCACGTTCACGCGCAGGTGCGCGTCGGCCTGGCCCTGCTTCAACCGGCCCGCGGACCACGCCTGGTCGAGCAGCGCCTGCGTCCACGCCATCGGCACGCGCACGAGGTCGATGCGGGTGTCGTCCGGCGCGGAGGCCTGGCGATGTACTTCGACCCGGGCGTCGCCGCGGGCGAGGACAACGTCGGTGAAGGCCGTGCCGAGCGCGAGGTCCAGCCGCATCGGCGGCGCACGCCCGGCAACGACATCGCCCGCGCAGCGCCAGCCGCCTTCGCCGTCGCGCCGCAGCGGGCATTGCCAGGCCACGTCGCGGAAGGCGTAACCCAGCGAGGGCGCGGCGAGCGCGCCGACCTGCAAGCGCAGCGTGCCGGCGTCGGCATCGGCAGGCCAGTCGAGGCGGACCTCGACGCGCTCCAGCGTCGCCACACCCGTCGACACCCGCGCGATGCGCGCCGTCGCCGTCCGCGCCTCCGCGCCGTGCGGCCAGGCACAGGCGGCCAGCACGAGCGCGAGCAGGATGCGTAAGATCGACGACGACATGGCCGTCAGCGTATACGACCCGCGATGAATGCATCCGACGCCCGCCCCGCCCTTCCGTCCTGCGTGCTGCTGCTGGAGGACGACCCGGTGAGCGCGGCGTTCCTGGCCGCGGCCCTCGAAGCCCTGCCCGCGCGGGTCGCGACGGCGGCGACGCTGGCCGAGGCGCGCGCCGTGGCCGACGGCTGCGACCTGTGGCTGTTCGACGCCCACCTGCCCGACGGCGACGGTGCAGCGCTCTTGGCCGAATTGCGCGCCCGCGGCCTGCGCACGCCCGCACTGGCGCACACCGCGGAAGCGCGTCGCGAGCCGCTGGACGCGCTGATCGACGCCGGCTTCGCGGAGGTGCTGCTCAAGCCGCTGACGGTGGCGCAGTTGCAGGCGGCGGTGCGGCGCGTACTCGACGGCGCGACGGGGATGCACGACACGCCCTCGCCTGCCGCCCCGCCCCGCTGCGGCAAATCCCCGGTCTGGGACGATGCCGCCGCGCTGCGCGCGCTCAACGGCCATCGCGATCACGTGACCGCGATGCGCGGCCTGTTCCTGCAGGAATTGGCGCAGGTCGCGACGCGCGTCGCCGAGGCCGCGGCACGTCGCGACACGGACGCACTGCGCGGCGAACTGCATCGTCTGCAAGCGAGCTGCGGGTTCGTCGGTGCTGCGCGACTGGCGGCAGCGGTCGATGCGCTGCGCGACGCGCCGGACGATCCGGCGGCGCTCGCGCAGTTCGAGGGCGCCGCTCAGGACACGCTGTCGTCTGAACCAGTGCTCTCGGCCGGCTGAGCCGGCGATGGCGCGCGCGGCAGCGCGGCGATCAGTTCCCACGACTTCAGGCCGCGGCCGCCGAGATGGTGCAGCAGCAGCGCGCGCATCGCGCGGCGCAGACCGGGCATGTCCTCGGCGCAGGGTTCGCGGTCGACGGCAAGGTCCAGCAGCGCGCGGCCGGTCGCGGTCTCGCGTCGGCCGACGTCGCCAAGCAGGCGCCGCGGGCCGTGTTCGGCATCGAGCACGTAGCGCGCGGCGGGATCGATGTCGCGGCCGTCGCCGTCGGTGTCCCAGGCGAAGCCCACGCCCAGCGCCTCGATCAGGTCGCGCTCGAACCGGCGCAGCGTCCACGCCAGCGGCAAGTCGACCAGCGCCAGTCGCGCGCGCGTCTCGCCGTAGATCGCGTACAGCGCGCCGACGCCATCGTGCCGCGGCGCCAGCCGCAGCATCAATTCGTTGAGATAGAAGCCGGCCAGCATCGCCTCGCCCTGCAGCCGCGGCGCCTCGTCGATCGCTTCGGCGCCCTGCAACTGCGCGAGTTCGCCGCGCTGCACGCCGTCGAAACGGATGTGCTGCAGCGGCTGCAATGCCGCGCGCAGCTGGTGTTTCTTCGGCCCCTGCACGCCGCGCGCCACCAATCCGATGCGCCCATGCTCGCGACCCAGCACTTCGACCAGCAGGCTGGTCTCGCGCCAGGCGCGGGCATGGAGGACGAAGGCGGGTTCGGCGGTGTATCGCATCAGGCATCGCCCCGCATGGGCGCGTCTTCGAGCACGGCGGGTGCGTCGACGAGCGTCTTGTGCACGATGCGGCCACGCTCCACGCACCATATCCGTGTCTGGCTCGATCGTTTCTCGATGACCGACCATTGCGGCTGCCCCGCGTCGTTCATGAACGAACGCAGGCGCATGGCGTTCGAAAAGGTCAGCTCGATCTCGGGAAGCGTTCCGAGCACCGCCAGATCACGGATCGTCTGCCCCAGGATCGAACGAAAGAAAGCGGGCCAACGCCGCTCATCGCTCCAGGTCCCTCCGAGGATCGAACGAGGTCGCTCGAAGCGCCAGTTCCATTCGATGCCGATGGAAACGTCTCCGCGCGGTTGCCCAGGACGACCATCCGCGAGAGTGGATGATGTCAATGCACCCGCTTCGAGGAAGATCGCGGAACCATGTCCTCGCCAGACATGCCCGATCGTGCGCCCGACCACGACCTCTCGAAGCCCGGACAGCACGCGCTGGTGCCGATCCATTACTGCGGCCGCTCAGTCCGAATACCCGAACGCCTTCAGCGCCGCTTCGTCGTCGGACCAGCCGTCGCGGACGCGGACCCAGGTTTCGAGGAAGACCTTCACGCCGAACATGCGCTCCATCTGCAGCCGCGACTGGGTGCCGATCTCGCGCAGGCGGGCGCCGCCCTTGCCGATGACGATCGCCTTCTGGCCGTCGCGTTCGACCCAGATCACCGCGCCGATATTGAAGATCGGCTGTGGCGGTGCACCCTTGCGCTTCTGCAGTTCCTCCTCGAAGCGCTCGATCTCGACCGTGGTCGCGTACGGCAGTTCCGCGCCCAGCTGGCGCATCAGCTGCTCGCGCACCAGTTCGCCGGCGAGGAAGCGCTGGCTGCGGTCGGTGATCTCGTCCTCGGCGTACAGCGCGGGCTGTTCGGGCAGCAGCGGCAGCACGGCCTTCAGCAGCGACGGCAGGCCGCGGCGCTTGAGCGCGGACAGCGGCACGATCGCGGCAAAGTCGCGGCCTTCGCTGGCGTCCTTCAGGAACGGCAGCAGCGCGCTCTTGTCGGGATAGCGGTCGACCTGGTTGACCACCAGCACGGTCGGGATGCCGGCGCCCTTCAGCGCGTCGTGGGCCAGCGTGTCCTCCTCGGTCCACTGCCCGGCGCGGACGACCAGCAGGGCCGCGTCCACGCCTTCCAGTGCGCCGCGGGCGGCGCGGTTCATCATCCGGTGCATGGCCGAGGCCGTGGCCTTGCCCTTGTCGGCGTGGATGCCGGGGGTGTCGACCAGGACCAGTTGGCCCTCGGGGAAGGTCGCGATGCCCAGCATGCGGTGCCGCGTGGTCTGCGGCCGCGGCGAGACGATGCTGACCTTGGTCCCGACCAGGGCGTTGATGAGGGTCGACTTGCCGACGTTGGGTCGGCCCAGCACGGCGACGTGGCCGGCGCGGAAAGGGGATTCGCTCATCCGGGCATTGTAAGCCCGGGCGGTCGCCGCCGCGGGGGGCGGCGGCGACCGGGGCGGCGGGGCTCAGGTGCCCGAGGTCGCCGCGGGTTTGAAGCGCGAACTGTTCTCGACCAGGATGTAGCTGCAGGTGCCGTCGGTGTTCCACTGGAAGTAGACGTACGACTCCGGCGTGAGGCTGCGGATGATGTCCAGCAGCGCCGTGTTGGTGGTCGAACAGGTCCGGCTGGTGCCGGCGGCGTTGGTCGCCATGCAGTAGCCGTTGCCGCTGTTGTGGTTGCAGCCGATCCACTGCTGCGTGTCGGCGGACGCGCGGGCGTCGGCGAAGGCGCCATAAGCGCTGCGGCCGGCGTCGTTGATGGTGACGGTGTACGGTCCGATGCGGGCGCCGGCGACGGCGGAGCCGGCGGCGAACAGCGCGAGGACGAGGCCGAGCGCGATCTTTCCCTGGGGCTTCATGCGATATCTCCTGTGATGGATGGTGATCCGGTCCGGCGCGGGCCGATGGGTTCAGAACCGCAGCCGGATCCGGTCCTCGTTGACCGCACGCGCGAAGGCGGCGGACAAAGCGAGCTTCTGGTCCGCAGGCAGCGCAGCGATCGTCGCCTGGAAACGCATCACGTCGTCGTGGCCGAGCACACGCCCGGGGAGCAGCGTCGACAGCCGGCGATCGGCGTCGGCGAACCCCGCGGGATCGGGCGCTTCGGCGCGCGCCGGCGCTGCCGTCGCGGCGGGCGTGCCGCCACCGGCACGTTCGAGCGCGGCGAGGCGGGCGTCGATCGCGGTCAGGCGACCGAGCACTGCATTCATCGACGCATCGGACGTGCCCGCGGACGCATGTGCGTCCTCACCGGCATCGGCGCGCGGCACGACGTCGGTGCAGGCGACGTCGCGCCCGGCAGACGCGGGCTTCAGTAGCAGGACGCCCTCGGCGAGGGCGAGCGAAGCCAGCACGACGATGGCGATCGTCGAGACACGTGACATGGCGGATTTCCGTGGAGGGCGATGCGCCTTCCGCATTGCGGACGGCATCGAATGACACGGGAATCTTCGTGCGGACCGGTCAGTCCGCGGGTCACGGCAACGGCATGCGTCCGATCAACGGTCGGACAGCGGAGACCCGTGCAGCGCGATCACCTGCTGGATCACGTGCCGCACGCTCATTCGCGCGGCGCAGCGGCCAGTTCGAGGATGCGGAATCGCGGCTCGATCGCGATGCGCGATGTCGACGGCGGCAACACGGTGCGACGGCCGGTCGCCGGGTCGTGCAGCGTCGCCGTGAAGCCGCGCGGCAATGCCAGCGATTCCGCCACGGGGCCCCAGAAGAAGATCAGCCGAGGGCCGCCGGGCTTCTTCCACGCCAGCACGTGGTTCTGCGCGTGACGGCTCGCCATCGGGCTGGCGACGGGATCGAGCCGGTCGCCGGTGATCTTCAGGAAATTCGCGAGCGCGACGTACGCCGGCTTCGGCGTGGCATCGCGCGTGAGCAGCCCGTAGAAGCGATCGCGCGGATCGGCGCGTTCGTCGAGGTCCATCAGCGCGAACCAGAACACGCGGTCGAAATCCTGCTCCATGCTGAGGGCGAGGCGGCGCAGCAGGTAGTCGGCCTGCGTGCGTTCGTCGATGAGGCTCTGCCACACCTTCTGTCCGCGGTAGGTCGACCAGCCGAATTCGGTGGCCCAGATCTGCTTGACCTTCGCGGCGCGCAGGCGGGTGTTGATCAGGCGCACGCGATCGGCGAAGAGCGCCATGCCGTCGGGCGACGGATCGCCTTCGGGCTGATCGGTGTACGGGTGGTAGGCGATGACGTCCACCAGCGGGAATGCGCCCAGGTTGCCCAGCGCTTCGAGCATCAGCCCGCCGCGCTTGCCCATCTGGCTGAAATACGCCATCCCGCCCATCACCAGCCTGCGGTCGGGAACCTGCGCGCGGAAGCCGCGGACCGTGGTCAGCAGCAGCTTGCCGTAGGCCTCCGGGTCTTCCTGCGGCTGCCAGAAGGGATGGAGGTTGGGTTCGTTCCACACCTGCCAGTCGCGGACGAAGGGATAGCGCCGCGCGAGCATCACCATGCGCTGCGCGAAGACCTCGTTGCTGCGCGGCGGATACTGGTCGATGTTGGTGACGCCCGCCGGTGCCGTCGAGGCAAATCGCGCGGAACCGACCAGGTAGACCACCGGCCGGATGCCGTTGTCGCGCATCGTCCGCATCGCGGCATCGAGCGGTGCGAAGGCATAACGCCCTTCCTGCGGCTCGAGGTGGTACCAGTGCACGTCCAGCCGCACCCACTTCAGGCCCAGATCGCGCCAGCGGCGGACCAACCTGCGTTGCACTTCCGGCGGTGCCATCAGCAGCGGCGCATTGACGCCGAGGTAATCGGAGAAGACGACGGGCTTGCGGACCGGCGGCGGAGCCGCGTGCGCGCCCGTGGCGAGCAGCATCGCGAGCGCGAAGCATCCGGCGACGCGACGGAACAGGGTCATCGCAGCCACGGAAGCGGAATGCATCCCGGCGTCACCGTGCGGCAGGCCGGCAGGCGTTCATTCGCCCAGCGCCGACAGCACCGCCTCGGCCGCGGCCTGTTCCGCGGCACGGCGCGAAGTGCCTTCGCCCTCGCGGCGCAGCGGCGGCTCGGCGAGCGCGCATTCGGCACGGAAGGTCTTCGCGTGTTCCTCGCCGCTCTCGGAGAGCAGCGTGTAGGTCGGCAGCGACCGCTGGCGCCCCTGCAGCCATTCCTGCAGCCGGGTCTTCGCGTCCTTGCCGAGCTTGTGCGGCGGCGGCAGCCTGTCGATCGCGTCGGCGAACCACGGCAGCACCACCGCGCGGCAGACGTCGAAACCGGCGTCGAGGTAGATCGCGCCGACCACCGCTTCCAGCGCGTCGGCGAGGATGGAATCACGGCGGTGGCCGCCGGACTTCATTTCGCCGGGCCCCAGCAGCAGGCGCGCGCCGAGGTCGAGGCGACGCGCGAGCGCCGCGAGCGAGGACTCACGTACCAGTTCGGCGCGGGCGCGGGTGAGTTCGCCTTCGGCTGCCTTCGGCCAGCGCGCACACAGGGCATCGGCCACGATGAGGCCGACCAGCGCGTCACCCAGGAATTCCAGTCGCTCGTTGTGGAGGACCGCGGCGCTGCGATGGGTCAGCGCACGCTGCAGCAGGCCGCCGTCGCGGAAGACGTGTCCCCCGCAGGAGACGGCGGCGTTCACCACTGCACCGGCATCAGTTCGCCGGCTTGCCGCCGAAGGTCGCCTCGGCGCTGAACTTGCCGACCACGTCGAGGTTGTAGATCAGCGGCTTGCGGACTTCGTAGTTCACGGTCATCACCTGGGCGCCGCCGCGGTTCTCGAAGCGCACGTTCTGCGGCTTCACGTTCTCCGAGTAGCTGATGTACAACCGCTTGAAGAACTTGTCCTTGATCTGCTCGGGCGACTGCACGGCGATGTCCGGCTCGGCGGACAGGCCATTGAGCGCGCTCTTCACCGAGAAGTATTCCTGGTACATCGGGAACAGCTTCATGAAGATGAAAAGGAAGAAACCCACCACCGCCATCACGATGACGAAGCTGGCGAAGGTCATGCCGCTCTGTTTGCGTCGCATCTCCGTATCCCCTCTGGAAATCGGCTTGTCTTGGAATCGGCTTGTCTTGGAACCGGCCTGCCGTGGAACCGACCGGCCTTGCATCAACGTGTCCACGGAATCCGGAACCGACCGGCGACGGTGCCCGCGGGTCGGCGTCAGGGAATGCCGTTGCCGATGCGCGAGGCGTCGAAGCCGTCGGAACAGAACCAGCCGCTGCAGTTCAGCCACACCAGGAACGCCTTGCCGCGGAGCCGGTCTTCCGACAGGAACCCCCAGAATCTACCATCATCGCTGCGGTCGCGGTTGTCGCCCATGACGAGGTAATGCCCCGCCGGCACCACCCAGGTGCCCTCGCCTCGCGGGTCGGCGAACTGGTCCGGCAGCTCCAGCACCTGGTGTTCGTGGCCCGGGAATTTCTCGGTGAGACGGGCCGCACCGTTCATCTCGGCGTTGCGGCCGGTGCCCATGAACTCGCCGGCCGCGACGTAGTCCAGCACCTTGCCGTTGATCGTCAGCGTGTGGCCGGCGTATTCGATGGTGTCGCCCGGCAGGCCGATGACGCGCTTGATGTAGTCCTGCCCGGTGTTCGGATCGTCCGGGCCCTTGCCGGGATAGCGGAACACCACCACGTCGCCGCGCTGCGGCTCGCCCATCTGCAGGATCTTGGTGTTGGTCACCGGCAGGCGCAGGCCGTAGGCGAACTTGTTGACCAGGATGAAGTCGCCGATCAGCAGCGTCGGCATCATCGAGCTGGACGGGATGCGGAAGGGCTCGGCCACGAAGCTGCGCAGGCCCAGCACCAGCGCCAGCACCGGGAAGAAGGCGCGGGCGTAATCGACGACGACCGGCTCCTCGGCGCTGTCGAGCAGGTTGTCGGCACGGGCGCGGCGCTTGGACAGGACGAGCTTGTCCAGCAGCCAGATCGCGCCGGTCAGCAGGGTGAGCGCGACGAGCAGGAGTTCGAACCAGACCATGGAAGTTCCTTCGGAACGGGGATCGCGAATGCGATGGGAAGCGGGTGCGGGAACCGGCGGCGGACGCGAGGTCGCCCTCGATTCTCGTGGCCCGGACTACTTGTTGTCCACCTGCAGCACGGCGAGGAAGGCTTCCTGCGGGATCTCCACCCGCCCGACCTGCTTCATCCGCTTCTTGCCTTCCTTCTGCTTCTCCAGCAGCTTGCGCTTGCGGCTGACGTCGCCGCCGTAGCACTTCGCCAGCACGTTCTTGCGCAGCGCCTTGACCGTGCTGCGCGAGATGATCTGCGAGCCGACCGCGGCCTGGATGGCCACGTCGAACATCTGCCGGGGGATCAGATCCTTCATCTTCTCGCACAGCTCGCGACCGCGGCGGTCCGCGTGGCTGCGATGGACGATGATCGACAGCGCGTCGACGCGGTCGCCGTTGATCAGCGTGTCCACGCGCACGAACGGGCCGGCGTCGAAGCGCAGGAAGTGGTAGTCCAGCGAGGCGTAGCCGCGCGAGACCGACTTGAGCTTGTCGAAGAAGTCCAGCACCACCTCGGCCATCGGCAGCTCGTAGCTGATCTGCACCTGGCTGGCCATGTAGGTGATGCCGATCTGCACGCCGCGCTTCTCTTCGCACAGCTTGATGATGTTGCCGATGTAGTCGGCCGGGGTGAGGATGTTCGCGCGGATGATCGGCTCGCGGATTTCCTCGATGTGGTTCACCGGCGGCAGCTTGGCCGGGTTGTCCAGCGGCATCACGCTGCCGTCGGTCTTCAGCACTTCGTAGACGACCGTCGGCGCGGTGGTGATGAGGTCGAGGTTGTACTCGCGCTCCAGCCGCTCCTGCACGATCTCCATGTGCAGCATGCCGAGGAAGCCGCAGCGGAAGCCGAAGCCCATCGCCTCGGAGCTTTCCGGCTCGAAGCGCAGCGCGGCGTCGTTGAGCTTGAGCTTCTCCAGCGCCTCGCGCAGGTCCGGGTAGTCCTCGGCGTCCACCGGGAACAGGCCGGCGAACACGCGCGGCTGCATTTCCTGGAAGCCCGGCAGCGGCTCCGGCGCCGGGTGCTGCGCGCTGGTCAGGGTGTCGCCGACCGGCGCACCATGCACGTCCTTGATGCTGGCCGTGACCCAACCCACCTCGCCGGCACCGAGCTTCGGCAGCACCTTGCGCTTGGGCGTGAACACGCCGACGTTCTCGACCTGGTGCCAGCGGCCGGTCGACATCACCAGCAGCTTGTCGCCGGGCTTGATCTCGCCCTGCATCACGCGCACCAGCGAGACCACGCCGAGGTAGTTGTCGAACCAAGAATCGATGATCAGCGCCTGCAGCCGGTCGGTGTCGCGCGGCTTCGGCGGCGGGATGCGGTGGACGATCGCTTCCAGCACGTCCGGCACGTTGAGACCGGTCTTCGCGCTGATCGCGACGGCGTCGGTGGCGTCGATGCCGATGACGGCCTCGATCTCGGCCTTCGCCCGCTCGGTGTCGGCGGTCGGCAGGTCGATCTTGTTGAGGATCGGCACCACCTCGAGGCCCTGCTCCACCGCGGTGTAGCAGTTGGCGACCGACTGCGCCTCCACGCCCTGCGCGGCGTCGACCACCAGCAGCGCGCCCTCGCAGGCGGCCAGCGAGCGGCTGACTTCGTAGCTGAAGTCGACGTGGCCGGGAGTGTCGATGAAGTTGAGCTGGTAGATCTGCCCGTCCTTCGCCTTGTACGGCAGCGACACGGACTGGGCCTTGATGGTGATGCCGCGCTCGCGCTCGATCGGGTTCGAGTCGAGCACCTGCGCCTCCATCTCGCGCGCCTCCAGGCCGCCGCACAGCTGGATGATGCGGTCGGCAAGCGTCGACTTGCCGTGGTCGACGTGGGCGATGATCGAGAAGTTGCGGATGTTCCGCATGGGGTCGGACATGGGGGCGTGGGCCGGCCTTCGTGGCCGCTCGGGTCAAACGTTGGATTATCGCACAGGGCGCGCGTGGCCCGGCGGACGGCCGGACATGCCGACGGCGGCCCGGAGGCCGCCGTCGGCGGGGAAGCACGCCCGGAATGGCGTCGGGCGGGGCCGATCAGCCCCGCTTGTCGGGCGTCACCGGCACGAACTGGGTGGCACCGCCGCGGCGGACCAGCAGCATCACCGTGTCGGCGTCGTCGACCCGGGCCAGTTCGCGATCCAGGGCCGAGGCGCTGCCCACCGGCGTGGTGCCGACGCGCAGGACGATGTCGCCCGGGCGCAGGCCGGCGCTGCGCGCGGCCTTGCCCTCGATCCGGGCGATGGCCACGCCCTCGCCGGCACGCAAGCCGAGGTCGCGGCGCTCGTCGCCGCCGAGGTCCTGACCGATCAGACCCAGCGCATTGCCCTTGCCGGTGGCGGCCGCCGGCTTGGGCTCGGGGCGATCCGGGCCGCCGGCGACACGGTCGTCGTCCAGCTTGGTGAGCGTCACGCTGCGCTCGATGGTCTTGCCGTCGCGGATGATCGACAGCTTCGCGGTCGACCCCGGCGCCATCCCGCCGATCACCGGCGGCAGGTCGCTGGAATCCTCGATCGCCACGCCGTCGACCGAGCGGATCACGTCGCCCGGCTGCAGCCCGGCCTTGTCCGCCGGGCCACCGGGGCGCACGTCGTTGACCAGCGCGCCGCGGGTGTCGGGCAGGCGGAAACCCTTGGCGGCATCGGCGTTGATCGCGCCGACCACGACGCCGATCTGGCCGCGGCTGACCTTGCCGCTGGTACGCAACTGCTGGGCCACGTTCATCGCCACGTCCATCGGGATGGCGAAGCTCACGCCCATGTAACCGCCGGAATTGCTGAAGATCTGCGAGTTGATGCCGACCACTTCGCCGCGGGTGTTGAGCAGCGGGCCGCCGGAATTGCCGCGGTTGATCGCCACGTCGGTCTGGATGAAGGGCACGTAGCGCTGCTCGGCGTTGGCGGCGCGGCCGACCGCGCTGACGATGCCGGCGGTGACCGAATGATCGAGGCCGAACGGCGAACCGATCGCCACCACCCACTGGCCGGGCTTGAGCGCCTTGGAATCACCGCCGCGCAGGTACGGCAGGCCGCTGGCGGGGATCTTCAGCACCGCGACATCGGACTGCGGGTCGCTGCCGACGACCTTCGCCTGGAATTCGCGGCGGTCGGACAGCTTCACCTTCACGTCGGTGGCGCCTTCGACCACGTGGTGGTTGGTCAGCAGATAGCCGTCCTCGGAAATCAGGAACCCGGTGCCGATCGACACGCTTTTCGGGCCGTCGGGACCACCGGGGCCACCCTCCTCGTCGTCATCCTGCCCCTGCGGGCCGCCCGGACCACCCGGCATCGGCATGCCCGGGCCGAAGAAACGGCGGAAGAACTCCGGCATGTCGTCCTGGTCGGGCATGCCGGCGATCGCGCGGCCGCCACCGGCGGAACCGGTAGCTTCGATGTTCACCACCGCCGGGCCGACGCGGTCGACGAGCTGGGTGAAGTCCGGCAGACCGGTCACCAGTGGCGCGGCCGGGGCGTTGATGGCTTCGGCGGCGGTGGCCGCGACGGCCGTCGGGGTCTGGCGGGCGACGGTCGGCAGCACGGTCGTGGCCGCAGCGGTCGCCGCGGCGGTCACGGCGACGAGGGCGAACGTACGGGTACGGGGGTTCATCGGGGAATCGTCCTCGAGGAAGGGGTTGCAGGGATTGGAACGTCCCGCATCGCGCCGGTGCACGACACGGAAGGAAGTCGCTCAGGGCGCGTCGGCGGCGGCCGGCACCGGGGCCAGTCGCGGTGGTTCGACGCGCGCCGGCAGCATCGGCTGCGGCAGGAAAACCGGATGGCGATCCAGCGCCGCGCCGGCGTAATCAGCGGTCAGCGGGCCATTGCCGGAGGTGCCGGGAACCAGCGCACGCGGCCACGGCTTGATCACGATCGCGTCGTCCGTCGAGCGCTTGGCCGCGTCGGCGGAAGCGACCATGACGCCGGTCGCGCGCTCCGCGGCAGGACGGGGATTCGCGGCGAGTCCGCGATCGGTCGCGAGGATCTGTTCCGCGGCCATGCGATGCGATCTGTTGCCGCGCGACCCGGCGACCGCGGCCGCCGTCGCCAGCGAGGCGACGCCGGCGGCGGCATCGGGCAGGCCGACCGGCGCGGTGCCGTCGGGATGCGGCAGCGCCACCTGCGCGGGCGGCACCGGCGTCGAGGCGCCGCCCGTGGTCGCGGCGACCGGGGGCGGCACCGTGGTGGCCGGCGACGGCGTCGGCGAGGTCGGCATGCGGCCGGCCAGGAAGGCGGCCAGGGCAACCGACGCGGCCAGCGCGGCCCCGCCGCCCCAGCGCACGAGCGGCAGGCGGGTGAACGAGGTCCGCGAGGCCGCTTCGGCCTGCGCGGCGGACTGGGCGATGTCGTCGGCGATGGCGCGACCGACGCGCTTCGAGAAATCGTCGGGTAGCGCGCGTGCGCATTCGCCGCGCATCGCGTCGCCGTAGTACTGCCAGTGGGCCCAGCTGTCGGCGAGCGCGTCGTCGTGCTGCATGCGGCGCAGCAGGAAGCGGGTCTCGTCCGCGGAAAGTTCGCCGTCCATCATCGCCGACAGCTGTTCGCGAAGCAGGTCGCGGGCGTCGGTGTCGAGGGCGGGCATGGCGTGCGTACCGGTCATGGGTGTCGTCGCGATGAAGGCGTGGAGCGTGGAGAGGGATCGAACCGGGAAGCCGACCGCGGAGGTCAGCGGGTCGCGCGGGCGCGGGGATCGACGGCGTCCATCAATGGCCGCAGTTGCGCATCGATGGCTTCGCGGGCGCGGAAGATCCGCGATCGCACGGTGCCGATCGGACACTGCATCTGCTGCGCGATCTCCTCGTAACTCAGCCCTTCCACCTCGCGCAGGGTGATGGCCGCCCGGAGCTCTTCCGGCAAGGCTTCGACCGCGCGCATCACCGTTTGTTCCATCTCTTGTCGCATCAATTCGCGCTCCGGAGTGTCGTTGTCGCGCAGGCGCAGGGCCGACTCGAACTGCTCGGCATCGTCGATGTCGATGTCCTCGCCCGGCGGCCGGCGCTTGTGCGCGACCAGATGGTTCTTCGCGGTGTTCACCGCGATCCGGTGCAGCCAGGTCGAGAACTGGGCGTCGCCGCGGAAATTGCCCAGCGCGCGGTAGGCGCGCAGGAACGTTTCCTGGGCCACGTCCTGGGCCTCGCTCCAGTCATGGACGTAGCGTCCGATCAGCGCCACCACCCGGTGCTGGTACTTGCGCACCAGCAGGTCGAAGGCCGCGCTGTCGCCGCGCTGTACCCGCCGGACCAGTTCGAGGTCCACGTTTTCGGTCATCGTCTCGGCCACCGGCCGGCTCTCCTGGCAATGGATCGTCCGGCGCGGGGGCCGGTCGTTCCGACAATACACGCGGGAGGAAGTTCCCGGACCCGCCGGAGGTCGTGCTTCCGGCTGCGTGCAACACCCGTTCATCTGGGGGGCGGGGACCGCCGGCACAAGCCGTCGCGGCCGGGATGCGGCACATTTGACGCGGTCCCGGCCGTCTCGGGATCATAGACTCCATTCTCCAGCGTATGGATCGACCCATGACCACGCCCCAGCCCGGCCTCGACGGCCTGCGACTCCGCCACTGGAAGACCGACCTGCGCCCGGACGGCGTGCTCGTCCTGTCTTTCGACCGCGAAGGCGAATCGGTGAACAGCTTCGGCCAGGACGTGCTGATCGAACTCGGCACTCTGCTCGAACGCATCGTGCTGGAACCGCCGAAGGCCATGGTGCTGCGCTCGGCCAAGGCCAAGGGCTTCATCGCCGGCGCCGACATCCGCGAATTCCAGGAGTTCGATCGCAAGGGCACCATCGGCGATTCCATCCGCCGCGGCCAGACGCTGTTCCAGCGCATCGCCGACCTGCCCTTCCCCACCGTCGCCGCGATCCACGGCTTCTGCATGGGCGGCGGCACCGAAATCTCGCTGGCCTGCACCTACCGCGTGGCCTCGACCGACCCGTCCACCCGCATCGGCCTGCCCGAAGTGAAGCTGGGCATCTACCCGGGCTGGGGCGGCAGCGTGCGCCTGCCCCGGCTCGTCGGCGCCCCGGCCGCGATGGACATCATGCTGACCGGCCGCACGCTGTCGGCATCCGCGGCGAAGGCGATGGGGCTGGTCGACCGCGTCGCCGCGCCCGAGGCGCTGATCGACACCGCCGCCGCGCTCGCGCTGAAGGGCACCGAACGTCCGTTCAAGCAGCGCTTCCTCGGCTGGATCACCAACACCCGGATCGCCCGCCAGATCCTGGCGCCGCAGATGGTGAAGCAGGTCGCCCGCAAGGCGCGCAAGGAACACTACCCGGCGCCGTTCTCGCTGATCGAGACCTGGCGCCGCAGCAGCGGCAACCTGCAGCAGTTGCTCGATGCCGAGCGCAAGTCGGTGGTGAAGCTCGCCGGCACGCCGACCGCGCGCAATCTCACCCGCGTGTTCTTCCTGCAGGAACGGCTGAAGGGCCTGGGCGGCAAGGATCACGGCATCGCGCACGTGCACGTCGTCGGCGCCGGCGTGATGGGCGGCGACATCGCCGCGTGGGCCGCGTACAAGGGCTTCAATGTCACCCTGCAGGATCGCGAGCAGCGCTTCATCGACACCGCGATGAAGCGTTCGCAGGAATTGTTCGCCAAACGCGTGAAGGACGAGAGCAAGCGTCCCGAAGTCGCCGCGCGGCTGGTGTCCGACCTCGCCGGCGACGGCGTGGCGAAGGCCGACCTGCTGATCGAGGCGATCATCGAGAAGCCCGAGGCCAAGCGCGACCTCTACACCACGGTCGAGCCGAAGATGAAGGCCGACGCGCTGCTGACCACCAACACCTCGTCGATCCCGCTGACCGAATTGCGCGAACACATCGCGCGCCCGGCGCAGTTCGCCGGCCTGCACTACTTCAACCCGGTTGCGCTGATGCCGCTGGTGGAGATCATCCACCACGACACCATGGCGCCGGAGACCGAGAAGCGCCTCGCCGCGTTCTGCAAGGCCATCGACAAGCTGCCGGTGCCGGTGGCGGGCACGCCGGGCTTCCTCGTCAACCGCCTGCTGTTCCCGTACATGCTGGAAGCCGCGACCGCGTTCGCCGAAGGCATCCCCGGCCCGGTCATCGACAAGGCCGCGGTGAAGTTCGGCATGCCGATGGGCCCGATCGAGCTGATCGACACCGTCGGCCTCGACGTCGCCGCCGGCGTCGGCGCCGAACTCGCGCCGTTCCTCGGCCTGCCGATTCCCGCCGCCCTCGCCTCGCCGCCGGAAGCCGGCAAGCGCGGCAAGAAGGACGGCCAGGGCCTGTACAAGTGGGTCGACGGCCGCGCGCAGAAGCCGGAAATCCCCGGCGACTACAAGGCGCCCGAGGATCTGGAAGATCGCCTGATCCTGCCGTTCCTCAACGAGGCCGTGGCAGCGCTGCACGAAGGCGTGGTGGCCGACGCCGAACTGCTGGATGCCGGCGTGATCTTCGGCACCGGCTTCGCCCCGTTCCGCGGCGGCCCGATCCAGTACATCCGCGACACCGGCACCGCGCCGCTGCTGGCCCGGCTCAAGGCCCTGCAGGACAAGCACGGCGACCGCTTCGCCCCGCGCCCGGGCTGGGACAACCCCGCACTGCGCAACGGCTGATCCGGGTCGCCGGAACGCCACGACGAGAACCCCGCTCCGGCGGGGTTTTTCATGGCCGCTTGCCAAGCCCGGCGGGATTGTATAACGTGCGTTATAACTACAATCCATGAGGGTGCCATGAAACTGAAAATCACCACCGTCGGCAACTCCGCGGGCGTCATCCTGCCCAAGGAACTGCTGGCCCGCCTGCGCCTGGAGAAGGGCGACGAACTGTTCGCGCTGGAAACCCCCGGCGGCATCGTCCTGACCACCTACGACCCGGAACTCGCCGCGCAGATGGAAGTGGCCGAGCAGATCATGCGCGAGGACCGCCTCGTGCTGCACAAGCTGGCGCAGTGAGGAGGCATCCATGATCGTCTGGATCACCCAGCGGCTGGCCCTCGCCATCCACGATCGCCAGCTCGCCGAACACGGCGGCGGCACCGGCGTGCGCGACCAGGCCCTGCTCGACTCCGCCCTCGCCCGTCCGCAGCAGTTGTTCGCGTACGGCGACCCGCCTCCGGACATCGCCGCGCTGGCCGCGAGCCTCGCGTTCGGCCTCGCCCGCAACCACCCATTCGTCGACGGCAACAAGCGCACCGCGCACGTCTGCTATCGCGTGTTCCTCGCCCTAAACGATGCAGAACTGGTCGCCACCGACGAAGACAAGTACATCGCGATGCTGCGCCTCGCCGAAGGCAGCCTCAGCGAAGCCGAATTCGCCGACTGGCTGCGCCCCCGCCTCGTCCTGTCCACCGCCGACAGCGTCAACGAACCCCGCGCCGCATACCGCTGACCCCGCTTTTCCGTAGGAGCGCCGGGAGGCGCGACCAAAGCCCGGCAGACCTCCCCTGTGGGAGCGGCGTGAGCCGCGACAAACCCGCCGCCACCTCCCGCCGCGCCCTACTTCCTCACCATCCCCAACACCTCCGACGCCGGCACCGTGATCCGCGGCAGGTGCGCATCGTCGATCCCGCCCGGCGGCGCGAGGTAATACTGCGACCCGATCCGCGTCAGCACCTCGACATCGTCGAGCACGCCCATCTCCACACCCTCGCGATGGTCCGGCGTGCACACCCGCTCCGGCCACCCCGCATGCACGATGTCGCAGCCCCGCGCCGTCAGCACCAGATCGACGTGGCGCATCATCCCGAGACCGAGCGTGTTGGCGGTGGCGTCGACGAACAGGAATGGCAGGCCTGAATACAACAGCACGCCACCCACCATTAAAAAGCGCGGCGCCATCACCTTCTGCTTGGGCGCGCGCATCGACATGTACCAGACCCAGTGCACGAAAGGTGTCAACACCGGCACGCTGATCACGGCCACCCAGAAGGCCGGGCCGCTGCCGTTGAATCCGTCGACTGTCACGAACAGCATCAACAGGAAGGGCCATGCCGCGAGATACAGCGTGAACAACAGCACCCACTGCCACACGGGCCTGCGCAATTGCAGCAGGCCACGCTGCACCCAGCCGGAATCAGCGAGGAAAAAAGACAAGATCAGCAAGGCACACGAAACACCGAACAGGATGCTGAAGCAATGCGACGTCCAAGCGAGCTTCCACTCCGCGCCTGCGAGCACCAGGCTGACGTAGATGGCCAGGGCCATCACCGCGGCCGTCAGAAACGAAAGAAAGGACCCGGACCGAAACGACCAACCGAGCACACGGCGATGGGCCACCGACATCGACTCCCGCGACGGCGCAGATACCGGCGACCGCAACGACTTGCGATGAACTGTTGCTTCGACTGCACCGTCCGTTGCCGTACGCCGCTTCCGCGGCGGCGGCAGCAACACCGATGCCCTCACCCACGTCGCGATCATCAACACCGGCAACAGCATCAATCCGGAAAACGCGATGACGCCCGCAACAAAGAACAACACGAACGCCCCCAGCACCGCTCCCAGATCCGCGAAGGACAGCGACGGCAGAAACCCGATCCGCCAGAAGTGCAAGAGCAGCAGCAACCCACCCGCACCGGGCACGAACCACTGCCAGTTGCCCGAGACCCACGTCAGCGTCGACCGCAGCGGCGACGCGACCGCGTTCTCGCCCGCCTCACCCGCCGCCGAAGCGACCGCTGGCCTTTCAGATTCCCGATCACGACCTTCCGACATCACGCCCCCTCCCTGTCACCATCACCACGCCCGACACAACACCGCCCTCACAGCCCCACTGTGGGAGCGGCGTGAGCCGCGACACCCGCCAACCTCTCCTGTGGGAGCGACGGGAGTCGCGACGAACCACCGCAAACCTCTGTAGGAGCGCCGGGAGGCGCGACAACCCGCTGCCCGCCCATCACGCTAACTGGCAAATTTCACTCCCCATCCAATACCTGCGGCACATACACCCGTTTCAACGGCAGGATGCTCTTGTGCTGCGAGTCGAACTGCTCGTAGTGACCGAAGATCAGGTCGACCAATTCATCGCCATCGATCAATCGCAGATTGGCCTTGCTCGACTCGAAATTCCGCGACGCCGGGCTGAAGGTGCCGAGCGTGATGAACAGCCCGTATTCGCCCGCGGACAGCTTGCCGTACAGCGCCGACACATCCTTGTCCGTCACCGTGCCGTCGCCGCTCTTCACCTGCACCTTGATGATCGGCGGCTCGATGCCGAGGTGGTCCTTGTGCGCGATGACGTCCACGCTCGGTTCGTTCTTTCGCGTCAAACGCGCGTGGTAACCCATGCACTGCAGCAGGTGTACCACGAACGACTCCAGCGGCAGGCCCTTCAACTCCTGCGAGAGCCGCTTCAGGACGAACACCCGCGTGGTGTCTTCGATCTCGTCCGCCACCGCGCCCACCGTCGCATCCTGGTCCACCGGAACGGCAGCCACGGACTTGCCTTCAACCGCACCGCGGAACTCGTCCGCGTAGTTGCGCACCTGGAACAGGCTCAGCGCGGAACCGATCTCGTAGAGCGCCCCCTGCGAAAAATCCAGTCGTGACCGATCCTTCAGCCAGGTCACCTTGCGGCGATGCGGATAGCCCTTCTCCCCGCTCGGGTCGAAACGGTACGGCCCGTCGATCCGCCCGATGTAGACGCGCTTGTCCTGCTTGGAGGGGTACACCACCAGATCGCCCGGCTTCATCTCGTGCAGGAACCGGAACGGCACGCCCGACACCGTGGCGATGCCGCCCTTCTTGGCATCCGGATACGCCTGCACGTAGCGCTGCTTGAACGCCTCGCGGTCGGCGGGCAGCGAGGACAGGTCGCCCATCGCATCCCAGCCGATGGCGATACAGCCCTGCTTGAGGAACAGGTGATCCGCATCGCCGGTACGGCCGGCGTGGATGCCCCAGACAACGTCACTCACGGCCCATCCCCCTGAATCGATTTGGCGTAAAGATGCTTCTGGAAGCCGACGAAGATGGCGCGTATCCGATCCGGATCGCCCAGCGCGTCGAAGGCGTCATTCAAATCCCGATACCGCAACTTGAGCAGAGGCGACAGCTTGTCCTGCTCCAGCTCATCCACGCCCTGCGCAACGTACTGCGACAGCACGAAGTCGACGAAAGCACGCTGCGGGTCCGTCAATGCCTGCTCCGCCGCTGTCTTCGCGGCCTGCGCCCGCCGCTCGCGGGACACGGGTTCGGCAGCAAACGAAACGTGGGCCAGCACGTCGAACAAATCGCTGTCCTCCGCATCGATGATGGCCTGCATCTCGATCAGCGCTTCGTGGCCGAATCCCTTGTCCGCAAGTCCCTCCAGCAAGGCCTTGCGGGTCTGCGGGTCGCCCCAGAGCCGACGCAATTCGTCCTCGTCCCGGAAGAATTCCGGCAACGCGCCGAACAGCGCTTCGAGGAACTGCGCCGACGACATCGGCCGGCCATCCGCGCTCCAGTAAGTCGTCGCCATCATGTGCTGGATGCGGCGCGACTTGCCATCGGCCAGCTTGATCCTGACCTTCTCCGGCCGGGGCACGGACGGCGGCTTGCCGTCGGGCGGATCGGCCGGCGGGTCTGCCACGCGTCCGCCGCGCGGCTTCTTGTCGCCCGGCTCGACCGGTTCGCCGTCCCACTCCGGATCGCTGAAATGGTGATGCGCCTTCACGAAATCGTAGATCGTGAAGTAGTCCTTGCCTTCGTACAGCCGCGTGCCCCGGCCGATGATCTGCTTGAACTCGATCATCGAGCCCACGGGCCGCATCAGCACGATGTTGCGCACATTGCGCGCATCCACGCCCGTCGACAGCTTCTGCGAGGTGGTCAGCACGGTCGGGATGGTCTTTTCGTTGTCGCGGAAATCGTGCAGGTACTGATCTCCCAAAGCGCCGTCGGCGGCGGTCACGCGCACGCAGTACAGCGGATCGGGACTGGTCTTCATCTGGTTGATCAGGTCGCGCACCGCAAGCGCGTGATCCTGCGTGGCGCAGAACACGAGGGTTTTCTGCCGCTGGTCGATGAGATCCATCATCAGGCGGACGCGATAGACCTCGCGCTCGCGGATCTCGATGATCCGGTTGAAGTCCTTTTCCTCGTAACGCTTGCCGGCCTCGACCTCGCCCTCGATCACGCGGTCGTCCGGCGTGTAGACGTATTCGTCCAGTGTCGTGGCGATCTGCTTGACCTTGAACGGCGTCAGGAAGCCGTCGTTGATGCCTTCCTTCAGCGAATACACGTAAACGGGTTCGCCGAAGTAGCGATAGGTATCGACGTTGTCCTTCCGCTTGGGCGTGGCGGTCAGGCCAAGCTGCACGGCGGGCGCGAAGTAGTCGAGGATGTCACGCCACGTGCTTTCGTCGTTGGCACCGCCGCGGTGGCATTCGTCGATGATGATGAAGTCGAAGAAGTCCTTGGCGTATTCGCCGAAGTACGGCGAGGGCTGGCCATCCTTCGGCGGCCCGCTCATGAAGGTCTGGAAGATCGTGAAGAAGACGGCGCCGTTGCGCGGGACGGCGCCCGCCTTGGCGATCGAACCGGGTTCGATCCGCACCAGCGCGCGCTCTTCGAAGGCCGCGAACGCATTGAAGTCGTTGAACGCCTGATCCGCCAGCGTGTTGCGGTCCGCAAGGAAGAGGATGCGCGGCTGACGGGCACCGTCGCGTTTCAGGGACCAGCGCGCCTCGAACAGTTTCCACGCGATCTGGAACGCGATCGAGGTCTTGCCCGTGCCGGTCGCCAGCGTCAGCAGGATACGCTCCGCACCGTCGGCGACTTTCTCCAGCACGCGCTGGATGGCGGTCTCCTGGTAGTAGCGCAGGTCCCAGCTGCCGCTGCGGTTCTCGAACGGCACCGCGGCGAAGCGGTCGCGCCAGACATTGCGCTCGGCGAACGTCAGCGCCCAGAGTTCGTCGGGCGTCGGATAGGCAGCGACGTCGCCCTCCTGCCCGCTCTGCATGTCGATGCGGTAGATCGCCTGCCCGTTGGTGGCGAAGGTGTAACGCAGTGCCAACTTCGCGGCATAGGCCTTCGCCTGTCCGACGCCCTCGGTGTACGGCCGGCCCCAGGCCTTGGCCTCGATCACCGCAAGCTTGGTGTTGCGGTAGACCAGCACGTAGTCGGCAATCTCCGGCCTCGCGCGACCGCCGCCCTGCAATCGCCCGAGCGTGATCCGGTGCTCGCGCAGGACCCGGCTGCCTTCCACCACGCCCCAGCCCGCCGCCTTGAGGGCGGGATCGATGTGTTCGGCGCGGGTCTCGGCTTCGTTCATCTTGTTCCGTCCATTGGATCAAAACCCGATCAAAAATTCAGGCTCACTAGGAACATCGTAAGCATCTGATTTCATTAAGCCGCAGCCGTAAGCATCGGACAAAGGACGGCCCCGGATCAAAACCCGATCAAGAAAGTCAGGCCCAGTGCGGCACATAGCCTGCTCACAGGTGCTCGCGAGACTCGCATGCTCGTGAGCCCAAGTGACATACCCAGCAGAGGATCTAATCTTAGCCATCCTTGCTCGCCCTTAGAGTTGCCCAGTGAAAGCTTGATGAAGAAGGGCTTTTTTTAACTCTTCAATAGCGGCCAATTTATCCCTGAATGTCGCCTGCAGTCGCTGTACATTTCCCCTCATCATCAGAACGTCATCGACGATTGCTCGCTGACTATCCAAATCAGGCACAGGCACGGGCAGATCACGAAGATCCTCGATATTGATGCCCGTATATGCAGCCCCTTTCTTTACTCCGGCAAGCCATTCTTGGGTCGTGCGGGAACCGATCCAGAATGACGCATATTCTGGGTTCAAAACGGATGAATCCACAGGGACGACTGCCACCTCTCTGGAGACATTCCAGCCCGCCATTTCATACGGCACGACGGCCACACCGCCCAGAGTACCTCGAACGTTCACAAGCACTTCGCCACCTCTCAGAATCGTTCTCGAATACTCCGAAGACAGGTCTTGAGAAATCAGCTTCATGCCATTTGTGTCGATCGAAAGCCAACGCACGTTGCTCGTACGCAGACAGGGAACGCCATCTTCTACAAAATCACCTAACTTAATGACTCCGTACGTGATTACACGATGGCGATCACAGAGATCAACTAAGCGCCTTCCCGCCAGCCTCCCAACCCGCAACTCAAACAAGCTTTGCATGAAGGCATCGAACAGCTCGCTTGCACTGTGCAGACTCTTCTCGGCATTGGCCTTGGCGGTGGCAATGCCATCGAAGGCCTCGTCTAGGATGGCGACGATGCGGCGCTGCTCGGATAACAGAGGCACCATCACCGGCAACTCATGGACTTCATTTCTATTAATACCAGGCTTGACGCCTTTCGCCAGAGCAGGCAAGTTCAAAGTCTTCAAAAGGTAATACAAGAAGCGCAGGTCATAACAATCACGATCGAATTGAGCGAAATAGGTAACATCTAGCGGCCAATATTTTTCTTCAGTCAGCGCAATCTCACCAGCAGAACCCTTTCTGCCAATGACTATGCTGGGTTTTCCTTGATAAAACCTGTCGCTACGATCTTTCTCGCCATTAGCACCATAGACAGGAAATGCTCCCTGCGGATTTCGATCTCCCGGCGAAAGTGGTTTTCCGTACTCCAATCGAAGAACATCTCCAAGTTTCTTGGACTCCCATGAGGCCATCACGCCACAAGCTCCCGAACCTTGGCCAGCAGTTCAGCACTCTCAGCATCCAACGCCGCAATTTCATCCAGAATTTCCTGCGGCTTTCGCAGCACCACCGCATCACCCCCGTTCGGGTTCTTGACCGACAGATCCCAGGTCGCCGTGTCGATGTCCGCCACATCCACTGACCAGCTCTGCGCAGATGCGGCAAAGGACTTCTGCTTGTCGACAAAGTCGGCCAGATCGTCGTCGTTGAGCGGGTTGGTCTTGCCCATGTTGCGGCCCGGGTTCAGCTGGTAGTACCAGACCTTGCGCGTCGGCGCGCCCTTCTCGAAGAACAGCACCACGGTCTTCACGCCCGCGCCCAGGAACGTGCCGCCTGGCATGTCCAGCACGGTGTGCAGGTTGCAGCTTTCCAGCAGCAGCTTGCGCAGGCTGGTGGAGGCGTTGTCGGTGTTGCTGAGAAAGGTGTTCTTGATGACGATGGCCGCCCGGCCGTGCGGCTTCAGCGACTTGATGAAGTGCTGCAGGAACAGGAATGCGGTTTCGCCGGTCTTGATCGGGAAATTCTGCTGGACTTCCTTGCGCTCCTTTCCGCCGAACGGTGGGTTGGCGAGGATCACCTCGTAGCGGTCACGCTGCTGGATGTCGTTGATGTTCTCGCCCAGCGTGTTGGTGTGGATGATGTTGGGCGCCTCGATGCCGTGCAGGATCATGTTCATGATCCCGATGACATAGGCGAGGCTCTTCTTCTCCTTGCCGAAGAATGTCTTCTTCTGCAGGGTATTGAGGTCGGCGGCCTTCTGCGCCTTCGGCAGCAGATGGTCGAAGGCCTCGCACAGGAAGCCGGCCGAGCCGCAAGCACCGTCGTAGATGCGCTCGCCGATCTTCGGGTCGACCACCTTGATCATGGCGCGGATCAGCGGGCGCGGCGTGTAGTACTCGCCGCCGTTGCGCCCGGCATTGCCCATGTTCCTGATCTTGGCTTCGTACAGGTGCGACAGCTCGTGCTTCTCGGTCTGCGAGCGGAAGCGCAGTTCGTCGACCAGATCGATCGCGTCGCGCAGGCTGTAGCCGCTCTGCAGCTTGTTCTTGATCTCGCCGAATACCTCGCCGATCTTGTATTCGATGGTGTCCGGGCTTTCCGCGCGCTGCTTGAACCCGGCCAGGTACGGGAACAGCTTGCGGTTGACGAACCGCAGCAGGTCGGCACCGGTCATCGCCTTGTTGTAGTCGATCCTGCCGTCCTTGCCCTTGGGCGCGGCCCAGGCCTCCCAGCGATAGGCCTTGTCGATGATGTAGTCGTAGCGCTTGCCTTCGAGCTTCGCCTCGTTGGCCTTGTCCTGTTCGAGGGCGTCGAGATATTTGAGGAACAACAACCACGAGCTTTGCTCGGTGTAGTCAAGTTCGCTGGTGCAGCCAGCATCCTTGTGCAGAACATCGTCGATGTTCTTGAAAGTCTGTTCGAACACACGTTTTCCCGCCTTTGCATCGAAGCCGGAACTTTAACGCTTCCATGCGGGCACAGCACCCGCCGGGGCACGGGCCTGAGCAGCAGATCCCTTCGCACGCTACGCGGGTGTTCGGGATGACGGGGTTGCGGGTGCGATGGCTCGTGTGTCGGCTGTGCCTGCATGCGCGGGAAGGGTGCGGCTTCGATCGTCGCGACTTCCGTCGCTCCCACGGGAGGGGCTTGTCGCGGTTGGGGTCGCGCCTCCCGGCGCTCCTACAGGGAGGGCGGCCGCGGCGGTGTCGCGGCTCACGCCGCTCCCACAGAAAGCGCGACGCGGCGTTGCGCCCTCCCCTTCAAGGGGAGGGCCGGGGTGGGGATGGGGTGCGCGCATTGACCGGTCGCGCGCGGCGGGGCTAGAGTCGCGGCAGGTGCTGAACACACCTGTCTCGAAGCGGTCGCCGCACCCGTAAGTCCTGCGGTTTTTTTGCGCCCGTCATTCGCCAAGCAGGCGAAGGGCGCGCATCTTCCGTGGCCGGGTGTCCGCAGCCATACAACACCCGCAAGGGGAAATCTGCGGGCCGTCTTCGAGCGGTGTTCAAGCACCCGGCCGCCCTCTCTGAACAAGAGGGCGAAATCGAACACATCTCGAAGGGCATCACCATGACCACCACTTCCCGCTCCATCGGCCGGCCCACGCGCCGGTCGCCCGTGCCGTCGCCGCAGCCGGACACGCGGCAGCTCACCCTCACCTATTCCAGCTACCAGCATCGCCGCGACGGCTTCAGGGTCGGCAGCCGCCGCTTCCCCGTGCTGCGCCTGGGCGGTGTGTGGCTGGAGCGCGCGGGCTTCGCCCCGGGCCAGCGCGTGCAGGTGCGCGTGGACGCCGGCCGGCTGGTGATCGAACCGGCGGGCTGACGCCCTCCCCTGCGTCGTCGCGGTTCTTGTGGGAGCGGCGTGAGCCGCGACACCGATCGCGGCAGACCTGAACTGTAGGAGCGCCGGGAGGCGCGACCACCGCCGCGGCAGACCTTCACCCCATCCCCACCCAAACCCTCCCCTTGAAGGGGAGGGCTTCAACGCCGGGCTTCGGGGACGGACAAGCGCGCTGAGGACGCCTGCCGGCGGCCCGCTCCGACTGTGGGAGCGGCGTGAGCCGCGACATGGCTGCGGCAGCCCCCCTTGTAGGAGCGCCGGGAGGCGCGACCACAGATGCGGCACGCCTCACCTGTGGGAGCGATGGGAGTCGCGACGAACTCAGCGGCAGACCTTCACCCCATCCCCACCCAAACCCTCCCCTTGAAGGGGAGGGCTTCAACGCGGGGCTTCGGGGCGGGCGCGGCGATTGCGGCGCCCGCGGGGGCGTCATTGCCCCTCGAAGGGGCATCGATGGCAGAAAAAGCGGCATCGATGACATTCAAAGGGTCGACATCGACCCTCAAAGGGTCGTCGATGACGAAAAAAGCGGCATCGATGACGGTCAAAGCGTCGGCATCGACGCTCAAAGAGTGGCCGATGGCGAAAAAAGCGGCAGCGATGACGCTCAAAGCGTCGACGTCGACGCTCAAAGGGTCGGCGTTGCACCAAAAAGGGGCGTGCATGCGGCTTCGAGGGCCGACGTTGCCGCTCCGAGGGGCACGCGTGGCGAAAAAAGCGGCAGAAGTCGAGTCGCGATCGGGGAAGATTGCCCGTTCGAGGGGCAGCGGTGGCGGAAAAAGCGGCATCGCTGCGGGTTGGAGGGGCAACGTCGGCCGTCCGAGGGGCAGCGATGCACCAAATTGGGGCAACGGTGGGGGTTGGAGGGGCAAGGGGTTGGCGGGGGGCACAAGGCCGGGGGTGTCAGATTTTTTGTGTGATCGGGGTGGGGAGGTCTGCCGCTTCGGTTGTCGCGACTCCCGTCGCTCCCACGGGAAGGGTCTGCCGCGAGCTTGGTCGCGCCTCCCGGCGCTCCTACAGAAGCAGGCTTGCCGCGGCGGGTGTCGCGGCTCACGCCGCTCCCACAAGGGGGCGGGAAGGCTTGCCGCCACGGTGCGCGACTCTGTTTTTCTCCCTCCCCTTCAAGGGGAGGGCCGGGGTGGGGATGGGGTTGCCGGGAGGCGGGGACGCCGGGAGCAAGGGCGTCATCCTCGCGCATGCGAGGACCCAACGCTTCGGGCGATCAGGCTTGGGTCCTCGCGTGCGCGAGGATGACGGTGGGGTGTTGAGCCGGTGCGGGTGGCGAGGGGCTGCCGCTTCGGTTGTCGCGACTCCGTCGCTCCCATGGGGAAGGTTTGCCGGGGCTTTGGTCGCGCCTACCGGCGCTCCTACAGAAGCAGGTGTCGCGGCTCGCGCCGCTCCCACAGTGCGGGACTGGCGTGTGATGCATCGATCAAGGCGATCGATGTCGATGCCGACGGGTGCTGCCAGCCTGTTGGATCGTGCAGGCAGCGGTGACGGGGCTTTCATGTAACGTGACCGGCGGGCCCTGACGGGCCCGGAGCAGTCTGTCCATCCGTCGGTTCACAGATCAAGGAGTGATGTATGCGATCCGTCCATGCAGTGAGGGGGATGTTGTTGGCGCTGTTGTGGTGTCTCGCGTGTGGCGTCGTCCACGCCCAGTCCGTGCGCATCAGCGTCGCCGAGTTCTCAAAGGATCCCGCGAAGGTCGCCAGCCTGAAGGCCGCGATCGATTCGATGCGGGTCGCCAGCAATGCGGACCCGATGTCCGTCGACTTCCGCACCAGCCTGGCCTACTGGGCCAACACGCACGGTTACATCGGCACGGGCACGCATGCGACCAGCATGGAGGCCTACATCACCAACTACCGCATGCCGCAGTGCCTGCAGGCTTATCCGAAGAGCGTGTGCGACACGTACTACCAGCACGTGGTGAACGTGAACGTGCCGCCGGACGGCTTCACCGATTCGATCTGGGGGACGTGCCAGCACGGCAACCTGTTCTTCCTGCCGTGGCACCGCTTCTACCTGTACTACTTCGAGCGCACGGTGCGCAAACGCTCGAAGGACCCGAACTTCGCGCTGCCGTACTGGAACTACTTCGACAACTACGTGCCGGCGCGAAAGGGCATCGCGCTGCCGCCGCTGGTGGTCGGTGACCCGAACACGCTGAAGGACCAGTGGCGCACGCCCGGGCTGAACGAGGCGAAGGTGGTGATGGACCCGCAGTCCGCCGATGCCTCGCAGGCGTTCGCGTTCAACGATTTCACCAACTTCTCCAACACGCTGCAGGGCCAGCCGCACGGTGCGATGCACTGCGCCGTGGGCTCGGGCTGCGTGATGCCGGACATCGGGCTGGTGCCGATCGCCGGTGCGGACCCGGTGTTCTACATGCACCACGCCAACATCGACCGGCTGTGGCAGTGCTGGATGGTGGGCAAGGCCGGCGGCAAGCCGATCGATCTGGCGTGGGCGAAGGCGAACCTCGGCATGCCGGATGAATGGTACGAGCAGCAGTACACCTTCATCGACGAGAACGGCCAGCCGGTGACGGTGAAGGTGGCCGACGTGTTCTCGGAGAAGTACACGCCGCAGTACGACCAGTTGCAGAACTGCGGCACCAACCCGGTGCAGGCGCGGCCGCTGCTGCTGGCCGCGGCGACCGAGAAGGTCGGTCCGCTGAAAGTGCATCAGCCGCGCACGACGAGCAAGCCGGTGCTGCTGGGCAGCAAGCCCGTCGACGTGTCGCTGCAGGCGGCGCCGAAGTCCGGCATGGACAGCGAGGCGGTCATCGACACCAACGCCACCGGCCAGACCTATCTGGTGCTGGAAGACGTGAAACTGGTCGGCCTGCCGACGCTGACCTACAAGGTCTACCTCTTCGACAAGGCGCATCCGAAGCGCGCCAGCTACATCGCCACGATCAGCATGTTCGGTGCCGGCCCGGCGCATCCGGGCCACGGCGATGGCGGCTCGCTCGGCGATCTCGTCTACCAGGTCAGCGGGCAGTTGTCGGAGTTGGGCATCCAGTCCGCGGACCTGGTCGGGGTGCGCTTCGAGCCGACCAACCTGCTCGTCGGCCAGAAATGGAAGGAACCGGCGGCCGGCAACGGCGTGAGCGTCACGCGGGTGCGGCTGCAGACGTCGGCCACGGCGCCCTGACAACGTTGCGTTGGCGGGGTGACGCCTTGCGGCGTTGCCCTGCCCGTGCGGCCCGCACTCGTGCGGTTCGTCATGCGAAAAAGCCCGCGAAAGCGGGCTTTTTCGTTGGCTCGGCGGATCGCTTGTGCGTCGCGGCTCACGCCGCTCCCACAGAAGGCGGGAAGGCTTGTCGCCACGGTGAGCGGTGCCGCTTTGCTCCCTCCCCTTCAAGGGGAGGGCCGGGGTGGGGATGGGTTTCAGCGAGTCGCGCAAAGAAGGTACAAGGCCGTCATCCTCGCGCAAGCGAGGACCCATGTTTCAGTCGTGATCAGGCTTGGGTCCTCGCGTTCGCGAGGATGACGGTGGAGCGTTGACCCGGTACAGATAGCGGAGGGGCTGCCGCTTCGGTCGTCGCGACTCCCGTCGCTCCCACAGGAAGGGCATGCCGCGGTTTGGGTCGCGCCTCCCGGCGCTCCTGCAAGAGCCCCGCCGCCGCGGGAGGTACGGCAATCGCGGCGATTGTCGCGGCTCACGCCGCTCCCACAGGAGGCGTCTGCCGTGTCGGTGGTCGCGCCTACCGGCGCTCCTACAGGAAGGGTGGGAAGGCTTGCCATGTCGGACGCTGCCTTGCTCCCTCCCCTTCAAGGGGAGGGCCGGGGTGGGGATGGGTTGGGTGCGGCGGCTCAGCCGGCGTCGCGGCTGTAGACGATGAAACCGAGGTGTTGGGCGACCTTGTCGTAGAGGGCGCGGCCGGTGGCGTTGTCGACGTGGGTCTGCCAGTAGACGCGGCGGGCGCCGGCGGTCTGGGCTTCGCGGGAGACGGCTTCGATCAGGCGGCGGCCGATGCCCTGCCCGCGCTGGTCTGGGTCGGTGAACAGGTCCTGCAGGTAGCAGACCGGTTCGATGCGGGTGGTGCTGCGGTGGAACAGGTAATGCGTGAGCCCGACGAGGCGGCCGCCGCGTTCGGCGACGAAGGCGAACACGGGTTCGACGGGATTGAAGAAGCGCTCCCACGTACAGTCGGTGATCGCCTGCGGCAGCGCGGTGTCGCCGCTGCGGCCGTAGAAGGCGTTGTAGCCGTCCCACAGCGGTTGCCACTGCGGGCGGTCGTCGCGATGCAGCGGGCGGACGAGGAGGTCGGCGTGGGTCATGGCGGGACTCCGGCGGGATGTGGGCACTGTGCAGGAAATCGGAGGTGTGCGCATGGCGCGGCAAGGCGCGTGTCGGCTTCGGAGGCGGAAACGATCGAGCCCCACCGCGATGCGGCGTGATGCGTCGCACGACAAGAAGGTCCCTCGCCTTCGGCTCGGGATGACAGTGATTGGGGCGTAATCGCACGGCATCGGCATCGCGATGCATGCGCCCGGAAAGCACGAAGCCCCGCGATGCAGGGCTTCGTGAGATGCGTGAAGCGGGTCCCTCGCCTTCGGCTCGGGATGACAGCGAGAAATGTGCTGCTTACGCGAACGGATCCCGCAGGATGATGTTCGCGTCGCGGTCGGGGCCGGCCCAGGCAGGCCTCATCGCGCAACGACGATGAGGCCGCGCCTGCGGCTGACGACAACGAAGTGCCGTCGTTGCCGCGATCAGGCGAACGGATCGCGCAGGATGATGTTGGCGTCGCGATCCGGTCCGGTGCTGACGATCGCCAGCGGGCAGCCGGCGAGTTCTTCCAGCGCGCGCAGGTAGGCGCGGGCGGCGGGCGGGAGTTTGTCCCACTCGGTGATGCCGGCGGTGGATTCGCTCCAGCCCGGGAATTCCAGGTACACCGGCTTGCACTCGCGCCAGCCGTCGGCGTCCAGCGGGGCGTATTCGCTGCGCTTGCCGTGGTACTCGTAGGCGATGCAGATCTTGAGCTTCTCCATGCCGTCGAGGATGTCGAGCTTGGTGATGCACAGGCCGGTGATGCCGTTGATGGCGACCGCGCGCTTGAGCGCGACGATGTCCATCCAGCCGCAGCGGCGCGGGCGGCCGGTGGTCGCGCCGTATTCCTGGCCGCGGTCGCGGATGCCCTGCCCCACGTCGTCGTCGAGTTCGGTCGGGAACGGGCCGCCACCGACGCGGGTGGCGTAGGCCTTGGCGATGCCGAGGACGTAGTCGATCGCATCCGCACCGACGCCGGTGCCGGCCAGCGCGCCGCCGACGGTGGTGTTCGACGAGGTGACGTACGGGTAGGTGCCGTGGTCGATGTCGAGCAGCGAGCCCTGCGCGCCTTCGAACAGCACGCGTTTGCCCTGCTTGCGCAGGTCGTGGAGGATGCCGGCGACGTCGGACTTCATCGGTTCGACGTACTCGCCGAAGGCCAGCGCGTCGTCCAGCGTCTGCTGGAAGTCGATGGCGTCGACCTTGAGGTACTGGGTCAGCACGAAGTTGTGGTAGTCGAGCGCGGCGCGCAGCTTCTCGGCGAGTTCGGCCGGGTAGCGCAGGTCGGCGACGCGGATGCCGCGGCGCGCGACCTTGTCTTCGTAAGCGGGGCCGATGCCGCGGCCGGTGGTGCCGATGGCGCCCTTGCCGGCGGCCTTCTCGCGGGCCTGATCCAGCGCGATGTGGTACGGCATGATGATCGGCGTGGCCGGGCTGATCTTGAGGCGGCTGCGCACGTCGACGCCGTTGGCTTCGAGCTCGGCGATCTCCTTCTGCAGCGCGCCGGGATGCAGCACCACGCCGTTGCCGATGAGGCAGAGCGCGTCGTCGCGCAGGATGCCGGAGGGAATCAGGTGCAGGACGGTCTTCTTGCCGCCGATCACCAGCGTGTGGCCGGCGTTGTGGCCGCCCTGGAAGCGCACGACGGCGCCGATGTCCTGGGTGAGCAGATCGACGATCTTGCCCTTGCCCTCGTCGCCCCACTGGGCGCCCAACACCACCACTGATTGACCCATGACCTGACTCCGGATGTTTGTTGCAGGAGCGCCGGGAGGCGCGACCTGATGCGTCGACGAGGGTCATGTCCAGGTCGCGCCTCCCGGCGCTCCTGCAACGATGTGGACCCTCCGACACGGAAAAAGCCGGCGGGGCGTGGGCCCCGTCCGGCTTTTGTGCATTATCCGGGTTTCGGACCCCGGGGGCCACCCTCGGCGCGGCTTTTTGCCGGCCGCGGGATGAACGGCGGGGCCGGACATCCCGCGGCACGGGGTCGGCGGACGCGGGTCAGCGGGCGCCGGCCTTGGCCTGCTGGCGGTCGATATAGTCGTCGATGCCGTTCTTGTTGGTGTCGAGCCGGCGACCGGTCACCTGGTAGTAGGTGCGGCTGGTCAGCGGGCCACGGACGTAGGCCTTCCTGACCGGATCCCAGTAGGTGGCGGCGGGGTCGATGCTGTCGCCGATGAAGTACATCGTGGTCGACGGGAACAGGTCGATGTTGGTGCCCGGGAAGCAGTCGGTGGTGTCGGGCCCGCTGGTCAGGCGGTCGGCCAGCGCCTTGAGGCAGTCGTCGGCGGTGATCACCTCGTACACGTGGCGCGGCTGGTCGAGCTTGGCGATCGGCAGGCTCAGGCCGCGGCCGGGCTCGATGGTCGTGGCCTTGTCCACCAGCGTGCGCGTGGTGTTGGCCCAGGGCTCGAACGGCATGCCGGTGAAGTCGGCGATGCGTCCGCCCGGCACCATCTGGTCCAGCGCCTGCACGCGCGGCAGTTCCTGCATGCGCAGGTTGGCCAGTTGCAGCGGGGCCGCGGCGGCGTTCGCGTTGAACACGCCGAGGTTGAGCGTACCGTTGATGGTGTCCAGCGTGCCGGCGTCGAAGGCATGCAGGCGCGGGTTGAGCGTCATCGCGGTGCCGCCGCTGTCGCGCAGGATCACGTCCTTGATGACGATCGGGTTCGGCGTGTTGAGGCTGAAGTTCACCGTGGTGAACGTGGCGCCGATGTGGAACAGCACGCCGCCCGGCGCCTGCCCGGGCGAACCGACGCAGCTGCCGCCGTTGGGCGCGCTCCAGCGCAGCGTGTACGGGTAATAGGTGTTGCCCTGGAACACCTGCGCGCCACCGGTGGGGCCGATCACCGTCGGGTTGAGCCACGGGCTGTTGCAGCCGCCGTACGACCACGCGACCACCGGGGGCGTCGTCGACGGATACAGGATGGTCATGTCGAGGCTGTACGCGGCGGCCGCGTTCGGGTTCACCAGGTCCCAGTTCCACATCGTCTGCAGCGACAGGCCGACGTTCGCCGCGAGCGTGGAGAATTCGCCGTCGCTGAAATGGCGGCGGTAACCGGCACGGTCCTCGGCGGTGAGGCTGCCGCCGGCCGGCATCACGTGGTGCTTGTAGGTGTCCTCGCCGGCGGCGACGGTGGTGTTGTGCGCGAGGCCGTAGTTGTGGCCGGCCTCGTGCGCCGCGGTGCCGCCGATCGAGTTCGCCCAGCGATCCAACGTGGAATTGGCGCCGTTGAGCGCGCCGCCCGGGCCGCCGGTCCAGTCCTGGTAGGTCTTGCCCCAGACGTAGGCGTAGTCGACGGCGGTCGGATCACCGGTGTCCACGGCCTGCGCGAGGCCGAAGAGGCCGTCGGCGATGTCGGACTTCGTCGTCACCGCGACCGTGTTGCGGCGCGCGAACGTGGCCGGCGGCAGCGTCGAGGTCGGGATCACCTGCACGTTGAACTCGCAGTAATCCAGTTCGACGACATGCGTGACGGCGTCGCGCAGCGCGGTGGTGGTGCCGGTGTAGCTGGGCAGGTCGGCCGCACTGAACGGTGCCGCGGGATTGGTCACCGAGCCGGCGGAAAAACCGAACGAGGGATACGCCAGCGGCGCGGTGGGATACAGCAGGTAGAGCTTGTTCGCCTTGTTGCCCGGGTTGTAGGCGACGCAGGTGGCGGCGTGCGCGGAGGCGCCGACGGACAGCAGGGCAAGGGCGATGAGACTGCGGCGCAGCGTCCGGTTGCGGCGGCGTGCGTGGATCGTGTCTTTCATGACAAGCCTCTCCATAGCATGTGCGAATGGAACGTCGGCCAGCCGCTCGGCCGATGCCGACGACGTGGCGACGCACGACGCGTTGTGTTCCGATTCCTTCGGCACGACGTCGTACCCCGCAGGCGCATCTTCATCACGGCGCAGAAGAAAATGAAAGCGCGCGCCGGAAAGCGTCACGGTTTCGGGCGGATTGCACGGCATCGGCACGTGCGGTGCGCGCGTGCGATCGATCGTCTGGATGGCGCGCGCGCGTTCGATCAGCCGCGCATGAGGTAGAGGCCGAATAATCCGGCCGAGATCACGCACGCGCCCAGCACGCGCAAGCGCGTCGGCGGCATCGACAGCAGGTGTTCCGCGGTGCGGCGCCATGCGCCCGGGAAGGCGAACAGCAGCAGGCCTTCGATCACGGCGGCGAGGGAGAGTGCGGTCCAGAGGTCGGCCATGGAGACAGCCTGATCACCGCTCGCGGTCAAGCATCGGCATTGACGCAGTACCAGGTGGGTGGTGCGTCCAACCCCTGCCAGAAGATCGCAATCGCATCACAGGCGACACATCGGTACAGAAACGTGGCCCTCGCGTACAGCTCGTCGGCCGCGAGACCCGCATCCGGCATGGCGTTCCACGCATGGGCGCTGGTGACGAGGTATTCGTTCGGATTGGGAATCTCACCACTCGTGTGCGCATACCCACGCCGACAACATGGACAAGCGTACTTGGCCATGCGTCAGAAAGGCTTCACCGATCGCTGCGCATGTACTGCAGGAACGGATCGTCCTTGTCGAGCACGATCACCGCCTGGCCGTCCTTGAACGACTCGCGGTAGGCCTCGAGGCTGCGCTGGAAGGCGTAGAACGCGGGGTCGGCACCGGCGGCGGTGCCGTAGAGGCGCGCGGCCTCGGCATCGCCTTCGCCGCGCAGCTTCTGCGCGTCGCGCTCGGCTTCGGCGAGGATCACCGCCTGGTCGCGATCGGCGCGGGCGCGGATCTCGTTGGCCTGCTCCGCGCCCTCGGCCCGCAGCTGGCTGGCGACCTGGTGGCGCTGCGCGCGCATGCGGTTGTAGACGTCGCCGATCACCTTGCTGTCGGTCGGCAGGTCGATCTGCTTGATGCGCAGGTCGATGATCCGCACGCCCAGCGTGGCCGCGCCCTTGTTGATCGTCTCCAACTGGGTACCAGCGAAGGTGCTGCGCTCGCCCGACACCACCTGCGACAGCGTGCGGGTGTTGATCTCGCTGCGCAGCGCGTCCTTGATCATCGGCTTCAGGCGCACCACCGCGGCGCTTTCGTCGCCGGCGGTGGCGCGATAGAACGCACGGGTGTCGCGGATCTGCCAGATCACGAAGTAGTCGACGCTCACGTCCTTGCGTTCGGAGGTGAGGTAGCGATCGGGTTCGTCCGGCAGCACCTGCGGGCGGGCGTCGTAGATGCGCGCGCTCTCCAGCAGCGGGACCTTGAAATGCAGGCCGGAACCGAGGTCGCTGCGCACGACCTTGCCGAGGTTCAGCACGATCGCGGTGTGGCCTTCCGGCACCACGAACGTCGTCGTCAGCAGCAGGAACAGCGCGGCGAGCGCGGCGGGAATCCAGAGGGTCGGTCTCATCGGCCATCTCCTTCGCGATCGGTGCCGCGGGGCTTGCGCACGTCGTCATCCGGCGTGGCGGTGACCATCGGCGCGATCATCTCGGGCGTGGGCGCCGCGGGTGCCGCCGCGGATGCGGTCGGCGTGCGCGCCGGCGCGGGCGGCAGGTACAGCACCTGGCGGCTGTCGCCGCCGACGACCTTGCGGTTCTCGGCCAGCACCTGCTGCACGGTTTCCAGCCACAGGCGCTTGCGGGTGACGTCGGGGGCGCCGCGGTATTGCTGCAACAGCAGGCTGAAGCGCTGCGCGTCGCCGGTGGCGCGGGCGATGGACGCGGTCTTGTAGCCTTCGGCGACGGTGCGGGTGCGGGCCGCTTCGCCGCGCGCCTCGGGCACCACCTTCGCGGCGTAGGCGCGGGCCTCGCTGATCAGGCGGTCCTTGTCCTGCTGCGCGCTGTTCACGTCGTCGAACGCGGGCTTCACTTCATCCGGCGGACGCGCGTTGGGCAGGTTCAGTTCGGTGACGACCAGGCCGGTGCGGTAGGCGTCGAGCGACTTCTGCAACCGCGTGCGCGCGGCCACCGCCAGCGCGTCGCGCGCACCGAGCACGGTGTCCAGCGGCGAGCGGCCGACCTGTTCGCGCACCGAGCTGAGCGTGGCTTCCTTCAGCACGATCTCGGCATCGCGGGTACCGAACAGCGCCTGGCGGGCGTCGCTGATGCGGTACTGCACGTTGAACTCGACGTTGACGATGTTCTCGTCGCTGGTGAGCACCGGCACGGTATCGCTGAGGGTCTTGATCTCGGTGGCGTTGACCTTCTCCACCGTCTCGATCGGCCACGGCAACTTGAAGCCGGGACCGGGGGTCATGATCCGCGAGAACTTGCCGAAGCGCAGGACCACGCCGCGTTCCTGCTCGGTGACCAGCACGAAGCAGGAGAAGATGAGCCACAGCGCGACCACCACCGGCAGCCAGCGCAGCGGGCTGCCCGCGCCGCCACCGCCACCGTCGAACAACCCGCGCAGCTTCGCCAGCAGGTCGCCGCCGCCGCGTCCGCCGCCACGGGGTTTCCATGGGTCGCGGCCGCCGCCGGAAGAGGAATCTCGGTTGTCGCCTTTGCCGGGGGTGTTCCAGGCCATGCCCGCTCCGAAGCCGATGTGCCCCGCAGGGATGCGGGCGCGTCCGGCAGTTTACAAGGTGTCGTCGTCCGCGCTGCGGGGCAGCAGCGGCTCCAGCGCGTCGCCGCCGGGACCGGCCGCGAGCTTCTCGGCGTCGGCGCGGGCCAGATCGATGTCGAGCGTCCAGCCGCCGTCGTCCTCGTGCGTCTCCGCGCGCACGGCCTCCAGCGCGAACAGGCGTGCGCGCAGCGCACCCGCACGCGCGGGCAGGCGCACGCGGCCGAGCACGCGACGCAGGCCCAGCCGCGCCGCCAGCGCATCGCGCAGCAGGTCCAGCCCCAGCCCATCGCGCGCCGACAGCCACACGCGTTCGCGCGCGACTTCGTCCAGGCCGTGGTCGACGACGGTGCCGTCGTCGGTCGGATGCACCGCGGGATCGTGCCGCGGCACGGCGCCTTCGATGCGGTCGATCTTGTTGAAGACCAGCAGCTGCGGCAGATCGCCGGCGCCAACTTCGGCCAGCACTTCGTCGACCTGGCGGATGCGGTCGTCGCGATGCGGGTCGGCGGCGTCGATCACGTGCAGCAGCAGATCGGCTTCGCGCGCTTCGGACAGCGTGGAGCGGAAGGCGGCGACCAGTTCGTGCGGCAGGTCGCGCACGAAGCCGACGGTGTCGGCCAGCACCACGCCGCCGCCGGGCAGCGCGATGCGGCGCACGGTGGGATCGAGCGTGGCGAACAGCTTGTCCGCGGCGTAGGCCTCGGCGCCGGTCAGCGCGTTGAACAGCGTGGACTTGCCGGCGTTGGTGTAGCCGACCAGCGCGACGCGCGGCAGTTCGCTGCGCACGCGGGCGCGGCGCATCTGCGCGTGCTGCACTTCGACCTTGTCGAGCCGACGCTGCAGTTGTTCGACGCGTTTCTGCAGCAGGCGGCGGTCGGTTTCGAGCTGGGTTTCGCCGGGGCCGCGCAGGCCGATCGAACCGCCGCGCTGGCGTTCGAGGTGGGTCCAGCCGCGCACGAGGCGCGTGGCCATGTGCCGAAGTTGCGCCAGTTCAACCTGGAGCTTGCCTTCGTGGCTGCGCGCGCGCTGGGCGAAGATGTCGAGGATCAGGCCGGTGCGGTCGACGACGCGGCGGCCGAGCGCCTTTTCGAGGTTGCGCTCCTGCACCGGGCTCAGCGGATGATTGACCAGCACGAGGTCGGCGCCGGTGGCGTCGGCCGCGACCTTGGCTTCCTCCAGCTTGCCGGTGCCGATGAGCAGCGCGGCGTTGGGGCGGTCGATGCGGGCATGGAGCAGGGCCGCGACGGTGGCGCCGGCGGAGCGGGCCAGGTCGGCGAACTCCTCCAGCACGTCGGGCTCGGGCGGGCCGCCGGCGTGCGGCTGGATCAGCAGTGCGGTCTCGCCCTTTCGGGATCGTTCGAACAAACCGGAAGGTCCGTCAATGAAGAACGCGCAGTATGACCGCTGCGGCGCCGGAGCGCCGC
Source organism: Lysobacter sp. DMC104 (assembly GCF_056313665.1). NCBI lineage: Bacteria > Pseudomonadati > Pseudomonadota > Gammaproteobacteria > Lysobacterales > Lysobacteraceae > Lysobacter > Lysobacter sp. DMC104. The sequence goes on from NZ_JBQUZW010000003.1 coordinate 256,682, forward strand.
ATCCCGGATCACGGGGTTGGCGTCGGGGCGCCGGAAGGCGCCCGCGGCGTCAGTCGTGGTCGCCCGGCAGCATGCCGGCCGGCGCGTCGTCCTGGTCGGCCGCGTGCACGTAGCCGCCACCCGGGCCGACGCGCACGTTGCGCGCGGGCACGACGGTGGAAATGGCGTGCTTGTAGACCATCTGGCTGACGGTGTTGCGCAGCAGGACGACGAACTGATCGAAGGACTCGATCGTGCCCTGCAGCTTGATGCCGTTGACGAGATAGATGGACACCGGAACGCGCTCGCGGCGCAACGCGTTCAGGAAAGGATCCTGCAAGGACTGCCCCTTCGACATGGTGCTCCCCGTTTTGGGTCTTGTTATTGGCTGGAACATGACGGCTGACGATGCTCTGGTGTCGGTGATGTGCGACAAGCCGGTCCGGTCGCCGAAACGAGGCGACTCCCCCACCGGAACCCGGATGGTTACATAACCGGGAGCTGACCGGAAGCCGGACGATCGTCCGGCTTGCTTCCCCCGGTCGCGAAAAGAAAGCCGTTGATCGCGTTTTCAAGACGTTTCATGTCTTTTGCGGGATCGAACCAGCGCAGCTCGGGCAGCCCGCGCAGCCAGGTGAGCTGGCGCTTGGCGAGCTGGCGGGTGGCGAAGATGCCGCGGTCGCGGAAGGTCGCGGCATCCGTGGTGCCGTCGAGGTGTTCCCACGCCTGGCGGTAACCGACGGCCCGCAGCGCCGGCAGGTCCAGCGGCGCCTGGTGGTCGCGCAGCGCCGGCAGCGCGCGCAGGGCGCGGACCTCGTCGAGGAAGCCGGCGGCGAGCATGGCGTCGAAGCGGCGTTCGATACGGGCGTGGAGCACGGCGCGATCGACCGGGGCGATCGCCAGCCGCAGCACGCGGCACGGGAAGCGCGGCCCGGCCGCGGCGTCGCGCTGCCAGGCGCTGATCGGCCGGCCGCTGACCCGGTACACCTCCAGCGCGCGACGGATGCGCTGCGGGTCGGTGGCGTGGATGCGCGCCGCGGCAACGGGGTCGACCGTCGCCAGTTCGGCGTGCAGCGTCGCCCAGCCGCGTTCGGCGGCCTCGGCGTCCAGTTGCGCGCGGACGGCGGCGTCGGCCTCGGGCATCGCCGACAGGCCGTCGAGCAGCGCGCGGAAGTACAGGCCGGTGCCGCCGGCGAGGATCGGCAGCCGCCCGCGGGCGATGATGTCGTCAACGGCCGCGCGCGCGTCGGCCGCGAACTCGGCGGCGGAATACGGCTGCCAAGGGTCACGCACATCGATGAGGTGATGCGGGACGGCCGCCTGCTCCGCCGCCGTCGGCTTGGCTGCACCGATGTCGAGCCCGCGGTAGACCAGCGCCGAGTCGACGCTGACGATCTCGCCGCCGAAGCGCGTCGCCCAGTCGAGCGCGAGCGCGGTCTTGCCCGACGCGGTCGGGCCCATCAGCGCGATGGCGAGGGGGCGGGTGTCGGCGGGCATGGACGTGGCTTAAGACGCCGCGGATTTCGACAGCAGTCGCTTGATGGCGAGATAGGCAAGGAAATGCCGCCACCATGCAACACATGCGAACAGCGTCGAGGCGGACAAAGCCATCATCACTGCGTTGGCCTGCGGACTGGCCTCACCGCGCAAGCGGGTCGCCAGCAGCGCGATGCAGACTGCCATCGACAGCATGGCCACCAGCAGGACCATGCGCCAGCGGCGACGTACACCCAGCAGGCGAACGATCTCAGTACCCATGCACCCTCAGCGTCTCCTGCACGCCCTTGTGCGTGAACTGCACGGCGTCGGAAGGCGGTTTGCCGAGGCGGCTGACGACGAGGATCGCGAGCGTCGCCGCGATCACGCCCGGCACCATTTCGTAGAGGCCGCTGCCGTGCTGCTTCACCGCGATCTCCTTCCACAGGATCACGGTCGCGGCGCCGGCGATCATGCCGGCCAGCGCGCCGTTGCGGGTCATGCGGCCCCAGAACAGCGAGCACAGCACCACCGGGCCGAACGCGGCGCCGAAGCCGGCCCACGCGTACGACACGAGGCCGAGCACGCGGCTGTCCGGATCGCGCGCGATCCAGATCGCCAGCAGCGCCACCGCCAGCACCATCGCGCGGCCGAACCACACCAGTTCGCGCTGGCCGGCGTTCGGGCGCAGGAAGCCCTTGTAGAAGTCTTCGGTCAGCGCACTGGAGCACACCAGCAACTGGCACGAGAGCGTGCTCATGATCGCGGCGAGGATGGCCGACAGCAGCACGCCCGCCACCCACGGGTTGAACAGCACGGTCGCGAGCTGGATGAAGACGCGCTCGGAGTTCTCGGCGACCGGACCGACCTGGTCGGGATGCTGCGCGAAATACGCGTTGCCGAAGAAGCCGACGGCCATCGCGCCGAACAGGCACAGCACCATCCAGGTCATGCCGATGCGGCGCGCCTTGGGGATGGTGGTCAGCGAATCGGCGGCCATGAAGCGGGCGAGGATGTGCGGCTGGCCGAAATACCCCAGCCCCCACGCCATCAGCGAAATGATCCCGACCGCACCCAGCGTGCCGCCCTTGAACCAGTCGAGCTTGCCCGGGTCGACCTGCTCGATCAGCGCGAGGCTGGGCCCGACGCCGCCGCTGCCGAGCACCACCACGATCGGCGTCAGCACCAGCGCGAAGATCATCAGCGACGCCTGCACGGTGTCGGTCCAGCTGACCGCGAGGAAGCCGCCGACCAGCGTGTAGAGGATGGTCGCTGCCGCGCCCCACCACAGCGCCTGCGCGTAGGGCACGCCGAACACGCTCTCGAACAGGCGCGCGCCGGCGACGATGCCGCTGGCGCAGTACACGGCGAAGAACACCAGGATCACCACCGCCGAGAACACGCGCAGGAGTTTCTGTTTGTCCTCGAAGCGATGGGTGAAGTAGTCCGGCAGCGTCAGCGCGTTGCGGGTGCGCTCGGTGTAGATGCGCAGCGGGCCGGCGACGAACTTCCAGTTGGCCCAGGCGCCGGCGATCAGGCCCAGCGCGATCCATGCCTCCGACACGCCGCCGGCGTACAGCGCGCCGGGCAGGCCCATCAGCAGCCAGCCGCTCATGTCCGAGGCGCCGGCCGACAGCGCGGTGACCACGCTGCCCAGCGAGCGTCCGCCGAGGATGTAGTCGTCGAAGCTGCGGGTCGACCGCCACGCCCAGAACCCGATCAGGATCATGGCGCCGAGGTAGAGGCCGAAGGTGATCAGCAGCGGTTGGCCTGCGGTCATGCGCGATTCCGGGCAGCGGTCGGGAAGCGGCGAGGATACCCCGCGGCGCCGGCGCGACGCAGCCCGGCCGGGGGCTTGCGCGGCCTTGCGGCCGGCGTAGCCTGTCGGGATCGTCCTTCTGCCCGGCCCCGTCCGCATGCCGCTCTGGAAACGCCTCGGCTTCCTGATCGTGTTCGTCGTGCCGGCGCTGATGCCGGGCGCGGCCTGGCTCGGTGCAGTCACCGGCCACCCCGACGCGATGGCATGGTGGCCGCTGGTGTTCCTGTTCGTGCTGGTGCCGCTGGCCGACTACGCGCTGGGCCACGATCCGCGCAATCCCGCCCCGGCCGACGAGACGGCGCTGGAACGCGACCGCGGCTTCGCGGTGATGACCCTCGCCGCCCTGCCGGTGCAGGTCGCGGTGATGCTGTGGTCGGGCCGGCACTTCGTCGAGGCCGGCTTCGGCCCGCTCGGCATCGCCGGCTGGCTGCTGTCGCAGGGCATCGTCGGCGGCGTGCTCGCGATCAACGTTGCCCACGAGCTGATCCATCGCGACACCCGGCTCGAACGCGCCGCGGGCGGACTGCTGCTCACGACCGTCGGCTACCACGGCTTCAAGGTCGAACACGTCCGCGGCCACCACGTGCACGTGTCGACGCCCGCCGACGCGTCCAGCGCACGGTTCCGCGAATCGCTGTGGCATTTCCTGCCGCGCGCGCTGGTACGCAACACCGCCAACGCATGGCGGCTGGAGGCGCAGCGCCTCGCCGCGCGCGGGCTGCCGTGGTGGAGCCCGCGCAACGAACTGCTGGGCTGGAGCGCGCTATGGCTGGGGCTGGGCGCGGGCTTCGCGCTGTGGCTGGGACCGGTCGGGACCGCGTATTTCGTCGCGCAGGGATTCTTCGCCGCGTGCGCGCTGGAGATCATCAATTACATCGAGCACTACGGCCTCGAACGCCGTCAACTGGCCGACGGTCGCTACGAGCGCACGACGCCGCTGCATTCGTGGAACTCGGACTACCTGCTGAGCAACCTGCTGCTGTTCCAGCTGCAGCGCCACTCCGACCACCATGCAGTGCCGCGCCGCCGCTACCAGGTGCTGCGCCACCACGCCGACAGCCCACAACTGCCCGGCGGCTACGCCTCGATGTTCCTGCTGGCGCTGTGCCCGCCGCTGTGGTTCCGGATCATCGACCCGCGGGTCGAGGCCTTCCGCGCCCGCACGGCGCCGTTGCACGCGGCCTGAGCGGGCGGCATCCTCCGCGTCTTTGCGGGGACCCCGATAATGACGCTTCTCCCGAGATGCCTCCGGCGCATGTGCATGCTGCTGTCCGGCATGTTCGTGCTGTGCGGCCTGCTGCCGATCGCCGCGCAGGCCGGCGAACTCGTCCGGCAGACGCTGCCGACGCCACTGGCGCCGGGCAGCAGCGACCACATCACCCTGCCGATGCCCGCAACCCTCGATCCCGACGAAGAGGTCTGGGTGGCCTACCGGATGTACGCCATCTCGGCGAGTTCCGATCCGACGGGCGACATCGTCGTCAGCGGCAGCTTCGACGGCGCGACGACACCGCTCGGCGACATGACGGTGGTGTTCACGCCGTCGCGGATGGAGAAGACCGCGTCGGAGGGCACGATCGGACAGAAGCTCGAAGCCGCCTATGGCAAGCGCAGCGACGCCGAACTCGCCGCGGCGATGGGCCCGGGGCTGTTCGAGGCCTACGCCGCGCTCAACCGCAAGTCCGGCGCGATCCTGACGGACACGGTGCTGAAGACACTGCCCGCGCCCGGCGCGGACCACCCACCGCTGCTGGTGTCGGTCGAGCGCGACAGCGACCAGCATCCGGTCGGTCTGGAAGTGATCGTCGGCCAGGGCGACCTGCCCGCGGACGTGCGGTCGGCGGTCGATCCCCGGCCGGCGTTCCGCATCGGCCGCCTGCTGGTGCTGGGGCTGGTGATCGCGGTGATCGTCGGCATCTGGCTGCGCCTGCGCAACGCCTGACGCGACCGCGCGACGACGTCGAAACGGGTTCATCCACAGCCGCTGTGGACAACCCGTGCACGAAGTTGTGGACGGACCGCTGCAGCCCAGTCACCGTGCGGGCTGCACGCGATTGACGCTTTTTTCGCCACGCCGACGCAGGAAAACGCGTGGCGAAAATTTCGCCGAACCGCTGCAGGCCGCACCACGACAGGCTCGCAGCGCGTTGTGCACAGGGTTCTTCCAAGGGTTGTCCACAGGCGGTGTGCATAACCGACACCGTTCTCGCTCGTTGCGACGACGGCGCATCGGCGGAGCGATTTCCGGCATCGGCATCGACGGCGCGACGATGATGTTCCACGCCATCGCCTCGCGTCCGCGAACGCGTGCTCACGCGCGCATGACGTCACCGCAGGCGTCATCCACAGCCGCTGTGGACAACCCGTGCACGAAGTTGTGGACGGCGCGCTGCAGCCCAGTCACCGTGCGGGCTGCACGCGATTGATGCTTTTTCCGCCACGCCGATGCGACGCAACGCGTGGCGAAAATTTCGCCGGATCGCTGCAGGCCGCGCCACGACAGGCTCGCAGACGGTTGTGCACAGGGTTCTTCCAAGGGTTGTCCACAGCCCGTGTGCATAACCTTTGCCGACCTCATTCGTCGGGCCAGCGGATCGCCGGCGCCGCCGTTTTCGGCTTCGGCATCGGCACCGCGGCGACCGCGTTCCACACCTTCAGCGCGTCGACGGTGGCCGCGACGTCGTGCACGCGCACCAGCGTCGCGCCGCGCTGCACGGCGATGAGATGCGCGGCGACGGAGCCGTGCACGCGCTCGGCCGGCACGTCGCGACCGGTCAGCTCGCCGATGGTGCGCTTGCGCGAGAGACCCGCCAGCACCGGCACGCCGAGGTCGGCGAAGCGCTCGAAGCGCGCCAGCAGCGCCAGGTTGTGCGCCGAGGTCTTGCCGAAGCCGAAGCCGGGGTCGACGACGATGCGCTTCTTGTCGATGCCGGCCATCTCCGCCGAGAAGATGCGCTCGGCGAGGAAGCGGTGGACGTCGGCGACCACGTCGTCGTAGTCCGGCGCGTCCTGCATCGCGCGCGGCTCGCCCTGCATGTGCATCAGCACCACCGGCACGCGCAGCGACGCCGCCGCGTCCAGCGCGCCCTCGCGGCGCAGCGCGTACACGTCGTTGATCATCCCGGCACCGGCGGCGACCGCGGCGCGCATCACCTCCGGCTTCGAGGTGTCGATGCTGATCGGCAGCGGCGTCGCCTGTGCGAGACGTTCGATCACGGGGATGACCCGCGCCAGTTCCTCGTCGACGGAGACCTCGGCCGCGCCCGGGCGGGTGGATTCGCCGCCGATGTCGAGCACGTCGGCGCCCTCTTCCGCCAGCCGCAGCGCGTGCGCGACGGCGGCATCGACGGTGGCGTGCGCGCCACCGTCGGAAAAGGAATCGGGGGTGACGTTGACGATGCCCATGACCCGCGGGCGATCGAGGACGAGGACTCTGCCGGCGCAATCGAGCCGGGGGGCGATGTCGAACATGGGCAGCGGACACGAAAAAGGCCAGAGCGGACTCTGGCCTTTCGCGGGAACACTGGCAAGCGGGAAACGGACGCGGTCAGGTCGTCGCGGCGGGACCGCCGATCGCGGGGGCCTGCGGCCGCGGCAGGCTGTCGTCCTTGTCCTTGTCGCCCTTGCCGTTGCCCACCGGCGGACGCGGCGGACGGCCTTCCATGATGTCCTTCACCTGGTCGGCGTCGATGGTTTCCCATTCCAGCAGCGCCTTGGTCATCGCCTCGACCACGTCGCGCTTCTGCTCGAGGATGCTGCGCGCCACGCCGTACTGCTCGTCGAGGATGCGGCGGATCTCGGCATCGACCTTCTGCTGCGTGGCCTCGGAAATGGTCTTGTTCTGGATGCCGTAGCCGGACTCGGCGTCGGCGTAGACCATCGTGCCCAGCGCGTCGGACATGCCGTAGCGGGTGACCATGCCGCGCGCCAGCTTGGTCGCGCGCTCGAAGTCGTTGGAGGCGCCGGTCGACATCTCGCCCATGAAGATTTCCTCGGCGATGCGGCCGCCGAACAGGATCGCGATCTCCTCGAGCATCTTGTCGCGGTAGCCGCTGATCCGGTCGTGCTCGGGCAGCTGCCAGGTCAGGCCCAGCGCCCAGCCGCGCGGCATGATCGTGACCTTGTGCACCGGGTCGGCCTTCGGCAGCGACATCGCCACCACCGCGTGGCCGGACTCGTGGTACGCGGTGTTGCGGCGCTCCTCGTCGCGCATGACCATGCTGCGGCGCTCGGGACCCATGAAGATCTTGTCCTTCGCGTCCTCGAAGTCCTGCATGTCGACTTCGCGCTTGTTGCGGCGCGCGGCGAACAGCGCGGCCTCGTTGACGAGGTTGGCGAGGTCGGCGCCGGAGAAGCCCGGGGTGCCCCGCGCCAGCACGTCGGGGCGCACGTTGTCGCTCAGCGGGACCTTGCGCATGTGCACGCGCAGGATCTGCTCGCGGCCCTTGATGTCGGGCAGGCCCACCATGACCTGGCGGTCGAAGCGACCCGGGCGCAGCAGCGCCTTGTCGAGCACGTCGGGGCGGTTGGTCGCGGCGATCACGATCACGCCCTCGCCGCCCTCGAAGCCGTCCATCTCGACCAGCATCTGGTTGAGGGTCTGCTCGCGCTCGTCGTGGCCGCCGCCCATGCCGGAACCGCGGTGGCGGCCGACGGCGTCGATTTCGTCGATGAAGATGATGCAGGGCGCGTGCTTCTTCGCCTGCTCGAACATGTCGCGCACGCGGCTGGCGCCGACGCCGACGAACATCTCGACGAAGTCCGAACCGGAGATGCTGAAGAACGGCACGCGCGCCTCGCCGGCGATCGCCTTGGCGAGCAGCGTCTTGCCGGTGCCCGGCGGGCCGACCATCAGCACGCCGCGCGGGATCTTGCCGCCGAGCTTCTGGAACTTGCCGGGGTCGCGCAGGAACTCGACCAGTTCGGCGACTTCTTCCTTCGCCTCGTCGCAACCGGCGACGTCGGCGAAGGTGGCCTTGGTCTGGTCCTCGTTGAGCAGCTTGGCGCGCGAGCGGCCGAAGGACATCGCGCCCTTGGTGCCGCCCTGCTGCATCTGGCGCAGGAAGTAGAAGAACAGGCCCACCAGCAGCGCGATCGGCAGCAGGTTCAGCAGCAGGCCGAGGAAGATGTTGCGACCCGACGACGGCGGGTTCTGCACGATCTGGACCTTGTGCTTGATCAGATCGTTGACCATGTCCCGGTCGCCCGGGCTGTAGGTGTAGAACTTGGAGCCGTCCTTGCGTTCGCCGCGGATGGTCATCCCGTCTTCCTGGATTTCCACCTTGGTGACGCGGTCGCTGCGGACCTGATCGACGAACTGGTCGTAGGTCAGGGGCTTGTCGGCCACGCCGAGCCCGGCGCCGTTGCCGAACAGGTTGAACACCGCCATCAGCACGATGGCGACGATCACCCACAACATCAGATTCCTGCCCAAGTTGTTCATCCCGTCGCTCGTCCCGCAGGACTTTTCAGAAGAATCGTTTCGAAGGACTTCAGCGGGGCGCCCCGGGGCGTCGGCCCTGTGCCAGGGCATAGACCTCGGTCGAGCGCCGGCGCGAAGCCGCCGGTTTGCGGATCACGACACGGTCGTAGCGGGCGCGCAAGTCCCGGACGTACGCATCGAACCCCACCCCCTGGAACAGCTTGATCAGGAAGGTGCCGCCGGGCCGGAGGTGACGGTCGGCGAAATCCATCGCCAGTTCCGCCAGATGCATGGCCCGCGGCAGGTCCACCGCATCCACTCCGCTCATATTGGGCGCCATGTCGGAGAGCACAAGGTCCACGGGCTGTCCGTTCAGCAAGTCTTCCAGACGGGCCAGGACCGCATCCTCGCGGAAGTCGCCGTGGATGAACTCGACGCCGGCGAGCGAAGGCATCTCGAGGATGTCCAGCGCCACCACCCGGCCGCTGTCGCCCAGCGCCTGGCGGACCCACTGCGACCAGCCGCCCGGGGCGGCGCCGAGATCGACCACCACCATGCCCGGCTTGAGCAGGCGGTCGCGCTCGACCAGCTCCTCCAGCTTGTAGGCCGCCCGCGAGCGCATGCCCTCCGCCTGCGCCTTCTTGACGTAGGGATCGGAGAAATGCTCCCTGAGCCAGCGGTGGCTGCTCTTGCTGCGGGTCATGCGGGGCGCTCGGAAGGGGGACGGACGGGGCGCCGGTCCGGCGGGGCCGGCCTGCGGGCCATGATACCCTGCCCGCCGTTCCCATCTTCCCTTTCGCGCATGCCCAGTCCGTTGACCAACGCCCAGATCCGTTTCCTCCGTGGCCAGGCCCACGGCCTGAAAGCCATCCTCCAGCTGGGGGCCAAGGGGCTGACGGACGCGGTGGCGGCGGAGGTCGATCTGGCGCTGGAGCACCACGAACTGATCAAGGTGAAGGTCGCCGCCGAGGACCGCGACGCCCGCGACGCGATGATCGCCGAGCTGGCCGGCCGCACCGCCGCGACCCTCGTGCAGCGCATCGGCAACGTCGCCGTGCTGTACCGCCAGAGCAAGGACCACCGGCAGATCGTGCTGCCGCGGGCGTGACCATCCCGGTTCGCTGGATCGCCCCATGCTCCTCCACCTCGAACAACCCGACCACGCCTACGTCCTGCGCGGTGCCGACGGCGCCTCGGCGCTGGTCAACGACCGTCGCCTGACCGCGAGCTTCGTGCTGTCGCCCGACACGCTGGTCGAGGACTGGCCGGTGCGCGATGCCGCGGCGCTGACGCCCGCCGACCTCGAACCGCTGTTCGCGCTGGCACCGGAAGTCGTGCTGCTGGGCAGCGGTGGCCGCCAGACCTTCCCGCCGGCGGCGACGCTGGCCGCCTGCCTGTCGCGCGGCATCGGCCTGGAAACCATGACGAACGCGGCCGCCGCGCGCACGTTCAACGTGCTGGCAGGCGAAGGCCGGCGCGTGGTCGCCGGTTTCGTGCTGGCGGGCTGAGGCGGATGCGCAGCGCGCGCACGCCCCGGCCGACGATCGCCACGCACTCGATCGCAGCGGCTTCGATCGCCACCACGCTGTTGCTCGCGGCCCTGCTGGTCGCCCTCGCCGGCTGCGCCCTGCTGCCGCTCTCGCCGGCGAAGCGCTACGCGCGCTGGCTCGACGCCGGCCACCGCACCGAAGCCGAGCAGTACGCCGCGCGACTGCAGGCCGAAGGCGTGGACGGCGTGGTCCCCGCACCGGCGCTCGCACGTACGGCGCGCAAGTGGCGGGCCTGCCGCCGCGATGAATTCGGGGTGCCGCCCGATGCCTTGCAGGCGAACATGCCGCCGACGCTGCGGCTGATCGCGCAATTGCGCGATCTCGGCATCCTCGACACCTCGCTGGCGCGTTCGGCGTACCGCGATCCCGAGCTCAACGCCTGCGCGGGCGGCAGCCCCGGCAGCAAGCACCTGCAGAACCAGGCGATCGACTTCGACCTGCCCGATCGCCCGGACAACGTCGCGCGGCTGTGCGCGTTCTGGCGCGAGCACGGCGAGGCCGCGAACATGGGCCTCGGCTTCTACACGCCCACCGCGATCCACATCGACACCGCCGGCTACCGCACCTGGGGCCAGGACTTCCATCGCGGCACGTCGCTGTGCCTCGCACGCTGACCGCACGAGCGGGGGACACGGCCGGAGTTCCGCATCCCCCGCCCGCACGGGGCGTACCGGATCAGGAGTCCCGCATCAGAACTTCACGTTGATGGCCGCGTGGAGCGAACGCCCCGCGCCTGGCACGGCCGTGCCCCACTGCGGATAGTTCGGCACCGGCGGATTCATCGACATCGTCGTGCCCTGGCCGAGATACGCACCGCCCGTCGGCAGCGCATAGAAGCGGTCGAACACGTTGTCCACGCCCACGTCCAGCCGCACGCGCTCCCACGCACGGCCCACGCGCAGATTGACCAGGCCGTAGCCGGCGGTCTGCACTTCGTTGCGCACGCGCGAGACGCTGTCCTTGTCCTCCACGCCGACCACTTCGAGGGCGTTGTCCCAGCCGCCGATGCGCTGGGTGAGCGCCAGCGTCGCGTTCAAGGGCATGCGGTTGTAGAGGCCGTCGCCGGTGCGGGTGTTCTCGCCGTCGGACCATGCCAGCGTGCCTTCCAGGCCGAATGTGCCGAAGCCGGTCTCGGCCAGCCGCACCTTGCCCGAGACGTCCACGCCGTAGAGCCGCGCGCTCTGGTTCGCGTACTTCAGCACCGTGAACGCGTTGCGCACCGGCACCGCGCGCGGCGCGTTGGCGGCGGCGTCCCACTGCACGGCGTCGATGTAGTCGGCGATCTGCGTGCGGTACGGCGTGAATTGCAGTTCCCAGCGACGATCCGGCGCATGCAGGTCGAAGGTCGTCGACACCGTCACCGCGCGTTCCGGGCGCAGCGCGAGGTTGCCGATGTAACCGTTGCCGTCGCCGACGAAGTTGTTCATCACTGCCGCCATCGACCACGTCGACCACGGATAGACCTCGTACAGCCCGGGCGCACGCACCTTGCGCGCGATGCCGAAGGCGATGTCGGTACGTTCGCTCGCGGCGAAGCGGAAGATCGCGCTGGCGTCCCAGTGGCCGTCGCGGCGCGAACGGTCGGCGGTGTTGAACAGGCCGGCGTCGCGCATCTGGTACGAGCCCATCATGTTGCTGGTCGGCGCATAGCCTTCCACCAGGCCGGCGTCCATCCGCACCTGCTCGTAGCGGGCGCCGAGTTCGGCGGTCCAGCGCGCGTCGAAGTGATGCGCCCACTCGACGTAGGCCGCGGTGCGATCGCGTTCGCCGTCGCGGATGTTCCGGAACGTGCCCGGCGCCATCATCCCGCCGGACGGCGGCCACCAATCGTCGAGCCGGTACGCGCGGTGTTCGAGACCCGCGCGCAGGCGATCGTCGCCGTGCAGCGCGATGTCGGCGTCGAGCGACAGCGCAGTGGTGTCGCTCTCGGTGTCCATCGGCATGCCGATGGCGCAGGTCGCACCGATCGGCGCGCACGGCACGCCCGCGCCGTCGGGCGGGTTGCTGCCGCCGGAAGCGGACCCGTACCAGTAGCGCTTGTCCGCGCCGAAATCCATCTCGTGATCGAGCGTCTCGCGGTAGACGCGGGCTTCCAGCCGCCCCCAGTCGAACTGGCCGAGGTAGCGCAGGTTGGCGCTGCGCTGCCGGTTGTCGGTGAGGTCCATGCGCTGGTTGGGGAAACCCTGCATCGGCATCTGCTGCCAGCCGAACTTCGCTTCGACGAGGTGATCGCCCCACGCGTAGGCAAGGTCGAGCGCCTGGTTGTGCGACACGAACGCGCTGGAACCGACCACGTCGCGACCCAGCGTGTGCCCGGCGCGACCGGTGAAGGTGTAGGTCTTGAAGTCGTCGCCGGCGCGGTAGTCGTCGGCGCGCGCGGTCGATCCGGTATAGCGCGCGCTGAAGTGCTCGGTGGCGAGCGCGGCGGCGACGTGCGCGCCGTGCGCGTCGCCGTTGCTGCGGTAATAGGCGCCGAATTCGCCGGAGAACACCGTGCCCTCGCCCGCCGCGGCGAACGTCGGCGGCGTGCGCTCGACGACGATGCTGCCGCCGATCGAATCGCCGCCCTGCGACACCGGCGTGATGCCCGGATAGACGACGATGCTGGCGACGTCGCCCGGCGGCACGTACGACAGCGCCGGATTCATGTGGTTGGGACAGGAGGCGGTGATGTCGGCGCCGTCGACGCGGATGCGCAGGCGGTCGTCGGCGAGGCCGCGGATCGACGGCAGGCCGGACACGCCGCCGGCGGCGTTGACGGTGACGCCCGGCTGGCCGTCGAGCAGCGCGGCGGCATCGCTGGCGGCGGCGCCGCGCGCGCGCAGCGCCTGCGCGTCGACGCGGCGGGCCGGGGCGATGTCGGCGCGGTCGCTTTCGACGATCACCTTCGGCAGGGTGACGACGCCGTCGCCGGCATCGGGGAGCACCGGCTCGGCGGAGAAGGCACGGAACGGCAGCACGGCGAGGATCGCGGCCGCGAGCGGCGCGACCGGGAAGGACACGAGGGAACGCATGGGGAACTCCGGAAAGGGGGACTGCGGCCGTGCGCGCGGAGCGTCACGGCGCATGCGCACCCGCCGCACGGACGCGCGGGGGAGGCAGGACACGAAAGGAAGACGCAGCGCGCGGTCGGCGCGACGCGGGATCGATCAGGCGGCGAAGCGCGCCGGCGGGCCGCGCGGGCCCTGGCCGATCGGATGGCGATCGACCGCACGCGGCACGAGGCGCGGCGCGAATACCGTCGCCATCGGCGGCAACGGCGGAAGCATCGGCGACGCGACGGCGGGCAGGCCGGTCGTCGCCAGCAACGGGCAGTAGGCGCAGTCGTCGCCGGTCGCGGGCGCCGGCGAAGGCGCGTCCGGCGAAGGCGCGGGATCCACGATCGCCGGATCGACGATGGACGGACGCAGCACCAGTCCCTGCGCGGTGCAGAAGGCCTGCATCGCGGTCGCCGAGATGTCGGCATCGAATGCCCGATGCAGCCGCCCGGCCGCCGGCAGCAGCGCAAGCAGCAGGCTCGCCGTGAAGGCGAGCGACCACAGCAGCGGGCGCGGGCGACGGAGCGGGCTCATCGCGGGCGATGATCCTGAATTCCGGGCGACCGCGATCCGATCCGGATCAAATCCACGCCCCGCCCGCTCATGGCGACGTCGGCGGCGGAAGCGGTTCGGACAGCGCGCGGAACAGCCGCAGCGCCGCGGGATGGAACACCGTGCCATGGGTTTCGTCCGGCAGCGGCAGGTAGCGCCACGCCAGGCCCTTCGGCGCCTCGTCGTGCAGGATCGACGGCAGCCACACCGTCAGCGAGGCGATCGTCGGTTCGCCGCTGGCGGCGACGAACACCCGCCCGCGCAGGTCGGGATGCGCCTTGAGGAACGTGCGCAGGCCCTTGAGCAGCGCCTTGTCGTTCCACCACAGCGCGGGATCGATCGCGATCCAGTCGTCGAACAGCGCCGGCTCGGCGACCAGCGTGTCGAGCACGAACAACCCGGCCAGCGATTCGCCGACGAGCGCGCTCTCGCCGTCGACGCGGTAGCGGCGCGCGATCTCCGGCTTCAGTTCGTCGCGCAGGAAGGCGCGGAACGGCACCGCACCGCCGACGACGGGCGCGATCGCGCGGTCCTCGGCGACGTCGGTCGCCGGCGTCATGTCGCGCCGGCGCTGGGTATTCTCGATGCCGACCAGCAGGAACGGCCGCATCGTGCCGTTGGCGATCGACACCTGCATCAGCCCGGCGACATGCAGGAAATCCTCGCCGAGGCCGCCGTCGAGCAGGTACAGCACCGGCAGCGGCGCGTCGGGCTTCGCGGCACCAGGCTCCGCAACTGCCGCCGGCGGGCGCCAGACGTTGATGCGCCGGGTCTCGCCCAACGCCTTCGAATCGAGCGTGAAGGTGTCGCCGATCGCCAGCGGCTGCGCGACGGGCGCGCGTTGCGCCGCACGTGCGGGCGACCACCCGCACACCAATAACATCAGCGCGGCGATGGCGAAGAGACGTGCTTTCATCGCTTCGGCAGCGCCTGCAAGGGATCCTGCGGCTTGCCGTTGTAGCGGATCTCGAAATGGAGCATGTCGCGCGAGGCGCCGCTGTGGCCCATCTCGGCGATCTGTTCGCCGGCCTTCACGCGCTGGCCTTCGTTGACCAGCCGCGCGCGGTTGTGACCGTAGGCCGAGAGCCACTGCTCGTCGTGCTTGACGATGATCAGCTCGCCGTAGCCGACCAGGCCGGCGCCCGAGTACACGACCACGCCATCCGCGGCGGCGCGCACCGGCGCCCCCGCACGCCCGCCGATGTCGATGCCCTGCCGGGTGGGATCGCCGGCGGCGAAGGTGCCGACCAGCGCGCCGTCGGCCGGCCAGCGCCAGGCGAAAGCGGCATTCGCGACCGGCGGCGGCGCGGGAGGCTTGGGGGTCGAAGGTGTCGGCGTGGTCGGTTTGGGAGACGTCGACGGCGACGGCGATGGCTGACGCCCGGTGGAAGGCGGCGTCGGCGCGGACGGATTCGGTCGCGGCGGACGCGTCGTGGCGACCGGCGGCGGCGCGCGATCGGGCGGCGGCGTCAACCGCAGGCGTTCGCCGGGATGGATGGTGTACGGCGGCGGGATGCGGTTCCACATCGCCAGGTCCAGCGGACTGATGCCGTGGCGGGTGGCGATGCGGTAGACGGTCTCGCCAGGGCGCACGACCGCGGTCGCGCCGGGTCTCGGCGGCGCCGGGCGCACGACGCGCGGCTCGTGCCGCGACGGAGTGCGGACGACGGTGCTGTGCCCGCAGGCCGCCAGCGCCGAGAAGGCGAGCAGCGCGGCGAGGCAACGGGACGACGATCGCAACGGCATGGCAGGACGCGGGTTCATGCGGCCCATCCACGGTAAGCGAAATACCCGACCACGCCCAACAGCAGGACCGAGATCGCCCAGCCCACCGGTTCGATCCAGCGATGCAGCGCGCGTTCGGCGCGTTCGCCGCCGATGCGGATCGCCAGCGCCACCGGATACACGCGATGGCCGCGACCCACGACCATGCTGGTCAGGAACGGCAGCCACGGGATGCCGACGATGCCCGACGCCCAGGTCACGATCTTCAGCGGCAGCGCGAAGCCGACCAGCGCCAGCAGCCAGAACGCCTTCCACGGCGATTCGGCGGCGATCCCGCGCAGCTTGAGCACGCCCTGGTCGATGGTCTCGGCCCAGCCGATGGCATCGAACAGCGGGCGCACGACTTCGTAGGCGTAATGGCCCAGCAGGTAGCCCAGCACCGCGCCGACCAGCGAGCCCATCAGGCTCAGCGTGGCGAACCGCATCGCGTGCTGCGGCTGCGCCAGCGACATCGGCGCCAGCATCACTTCCGGCGGCACCGGGAAGATGATCGCCTCGACGAAGCTCAGGCCGACGAGGAACGACGGCGCACGCGGATCGCGCGACCAGCCGATGGCGCGCCGGTACAGCGGACCGAACAGCTTCATGCGTCCACCGTCCCGGACAACAGCGGCACGAACACCACTGACGCAAGATCGGTACGCGAGACGCTGCCGTCGGCGTTGCGGCGCAGCTTCACCAGCGACTGCGCGCCCGCGCCGCCGACCGGCGCCACCAGCACGCCACCGGGCGCGAGTTGTTCGATGAGCGCGTCGACCAGCGCCGGCGCGGCCGCGGTGACGAGGATGGCGTCGTACGGCGCGTGCTCCGGCCAGCCGATGCGGCCGTCGTCGTGCTTGCTGCGCAGTTCCAGACCGAGGCTGCGGAAACGCTTGCGCGCGGTGCGCAGCAGGTCGCCGATGCGCTCGACCGTGAACACCTCCAGCCCCAGCGCGCCCAGTACCGCCGCCTGGTAGCCGGAGCCGGTGCCGACTTCCAGCACCCGCTTCGGCGGGAACGCGGCGCGCGGCGCGGCAGGATCGACCGGCGTGTCGGTGGCGTCGGCCGACGGCTCGGCCTCGAACAGCGCCTCGGTCATGCGCGCGACGACCCACGGCTGCGAGATCGTCTGGCCGTGGCCGATCGGCAGCGCGTTGTCCTCGTAGGCGCGGCCGGCGAGAGCTTCGTCCACGAACAGGTGGCGCGGCACGGTGCGGATCGCGTTGAGCACGCGTTCGTCGCGGATGTGCTGCTCGCGCAGGCGCTCGATCAGGCGATCGCGCACGCGCTGCGAGGTCATGCCCACGCCCACCGCCTCCGGCTGCAGCCGGATCCGCGCCATCATGCGGCGCCCTCCCCGATGCCCGCGTCGCGCAGGCCTGCGGCAAGGCCGCCGACCCAGCTGGCGACCTGCTCCAGCGCCTGGTAGCGCGTCAGGTCGACGTGGATCGGGGTGATGGAGATGTGGCCGCTGCGCACGGCATGGAAATCGGTGCCCGGGCCGGCGTCCTGCTCGGGACCGGCGGCGCCGATCCACCACCAGGTGCGGCCGCGCGGGTCTTCCTGTTCAGTGCAAGGCTCGGCGCGGTGGCGGTTGCCGAGGCGCGTGACCTCGAAGCCGCGGATCTCGTCCCACGGCAGGTCGGGCACGTTGACGTTCAGGATGGTGTCCGCCGGCAGCGGATCGGCGCGCAGGCGGGCGACGATCTCCACCGCGGCGCGCGCGGCGGTCGCGTAGTGCGCGCCCTTGTGGTCGGCGGTGACCAGCGACAGCGCCACCGCGGGCAGGCCGAGGAAGCGGCCTTCCATCGCCGCGGCGACGGTGCCCGAGTAGATGACGTCGTCGCCGAGGTTCGCGGTGTTGTTGATGCCGGAGACGACGATGTCCGGCTCGCGCTCCAGCATGCCGGTGATCGCGACATGGACGCAGTCGGTGGGCGTGCCGTGCACCCGCCAGGTGGTTTCGTCCTGGCGGATCACGCGGATGGGCATGTCGAGGGTGAGCGAATTGCTGGCGCCGGAGCGGTCGCGGTCGGGCGCGACCACCAGCACCTCGTGCCCCGCGGCGCGCAGGCCCTCGGCGAGGGCGCGGATGCCGGGGGCGTCGACGCCGTCGTCGTTGCTGACCAGGATGCGCATGGGGAGTGTCGTCGCCTTCGGGAATCGAGCCTCGACATGATACCGGATGCGTCGCGCGGGCTCCGGCATGCGAGATCGACGCCATCGCCTGCTACCCTCCCCGCCGATGAGCCCGCGCAAGCCCCCGCCCGCCCCGCCGCCGGACGACGACGAAGACGACGCCGCGCTGTTCCGCGCCGCGATCGGGCCCGTGCGCGAGCTGCCCGCGCTGCCGGCCGTGCCGGAGAAGCCGAAGCCGCGGCCCGCGGCGCGGATGCGCGAACGCGACGAGGACGCGGCCCGCGACGAGTTCCGGCTGGCGCTGGACGAGATGCCGCTGCTGGCCGGCGACCCGCTGCGCTACCGTCGCGACGAGGTGCCGCCGCGGGTGCTGCAGCGGCTGTCGCGCGGCCAGTATTCGGCGCAGGACGAGATCGACCTGCACCTGGCCGATCTCGCCACCGCCGAGACGCTGCTGCGGCGCTTCCTGCGCGAGGCCGTCGACGCCGGACTCGGCTGCGTGCGCGTGATCCACGGCAAGGGCCTGAATTCGCCCGACGGCGTGCCGCTGCTGAAGAACCTCGTCGACCGCCTGCTGCGCCAGCGCGCCGACGTGCTGGCATTCCACTCCGCGCCGGCCGCGCAGGGCGGCACCGGCGCGGTGCTGGTGCTGCTGGCCTCGCGACGCTGACGGTGCGCAGGGCGCCTGTCCCGATCGCCTAGAATGCGCGGGACTTCGCACACGCAATTCCGATGAACAACGAAGAGACGGGACCGGCTGCACCGGTGGCCGGCGTCCGCCGCGCCGGCGTCGACCTCGGCGGTCTGATGTCGGTCCTCAGCCGGCACCTCTACTCCACGCCGATGGTCGCGCTGCGCGAACTGGTGCAGAACGCGCACGATTCGATCGTGCGGCGGCGCATCGAGCAGCCCGACTGGACCGGCCCGTCGCGGATCGACATCGTCGGCGACCGCGCGACCAACACGCTGCGCATCGTCGACACCGGCGCCGGCCTGACCGAGTCGGAGATCCACGCCTACCTCGCCACCGTCGGCGTCGGCTACACCCGCCGCCTGCGCGAGTCCGGGCAGGATGACGGCGGCCTGATCGGCATGTTCGGCCTCGGCTTCCTGTCGGCGTTCGTGCTCGCGAAGCAGGTGTCGGTGCGCACCACGTCGTACCAGACGCCGGACCTCGGCCACGTCTACAGCTCGATCAACGCCGAGCAGTATTCGGTCGAGGCGATGCCGCCGCGCGAGGTCGGCACCGAGGTCGTGCTGAAGCTGCACGACGAGCATGCGGCACTGGCGACGGCGCAGCGGCTGCGCGAGATCCTCGAACACTACTGCGCGCTGCTGGCCGAACCGATCCACATCGGCGGCGGCGACGCGATCAATCCCGAACCGCCGCCGTGGCGACAGGCCGACACCGCGACGCTGCACCCGATCCAGGCGCGGCGCCGCGACCTCGCCTTCGCCGCGCGCTTCGAGCACAGCTTCGAGCCGATCTGCACGCTGCCGCTGCGCGCGAGCGACGACAGCGACGCCGTCGGCCTGCTGTGGGTGCAGGACGGCAGCACCTACGGCAGCAGCGACAACCGCAACCTGTCGGTGTTCCTGCGCGGCATGCTGCTGGACGACGACGCCCGCGACCTGCTGCCGTCGTGGGCGGGCTTCGTCGGCGGCGTGATCGAATCGCGGCGGATGACGCCGACCGCCAGCCGCGAAGATTTGCAGCGCGACGCGCACTACCGCGCGACGAAGCACGCGATCACCGAGGCGCTGATCGAAGGGCTGGCGACCATCGCGCGCGAGCAACCGGAGGCGTGGCGCCGCATCCTCGCCCGCCACAACGAGGCGCTGCTGGGCGCGGCGCTGTGCGACGACCGCCTGTTCACGATGCTGATGGACGCGGTGCGCATCCCGACCACGCAGGGCGACCTGCCGGTGCGCGACCTGACATCGAAGGGCGCCGCGCACGTGATCCTGGAAGACCGCCAGGGCTTCGAGGCGATGCTGTTCCGCGCGATGGGTGTACCGGTCGCGCGCGGCAACCGCTACGCCGTGGTGCCGTTCCTGCGCCGCTGGGCCAGCGCCCGCGGCCTGCGACTGGTGGAACTGGGCACCGAACAGGGCAACCGCCAGCTGTTCCGCCTCGCCGAACTGCCGGCGGACGAGATCGCGTGGCTGGAACGCCACCTCGGCAACGGCGAGAAGCTGGTGCCGGCGCATTTCCAGCCGGCCGAACTGCCGCTGATCGTCGTCGCCGACCGCGACACCGAACTGAAGAAGCGGCTGGAGGAAGACGCCGACGACCGCAAGGTCTCGCTCTCCGCGCTGCGGCTGGCGCGCAAGTTCACCGCCGGCATCGACGGCAGCCACGACCACAAGCTCTACGTGAACCTCGACAACCCTGCGGTCGCGCGGCTGCTGCGTGCGGTGCGCGCGGGCGATGCGAACGCCGCGGTCGCCGCACGCCTGCTGAAGGCGTTCAAGAACCTGCTCGACGGCCAGGGTGCGCATGCGCCGACCGCGCTGCAGGGCGCGCTCGGCGACCTCGCCGCGTCGGTCGAACGGCTGATCGATCCCACCCTTCCCCATTCGGAAAAGATCCCCACCCCATGAACATCTGGCAATGGATGGAACGCCTGCAACAGGAACTGGCCGACGCCGGACAGGCGCACAGCGCCGACCTGATCGAACGCCTCAGCAGCGAGATCTGCGACCTGGAAGCCGAGCGCGCGGAAGCGCTGCTGCCGGAGCTGAAGGCGCTGTGCAAGACGCTGGACAACCCGTGGCTGGAGGTCTTCATCCGCCACTGGGAGATGCGTAACCGGCTGGGCAACAACGGCGAAGGCGAGACCGCGCTGCCCGAGGCCGTGGCGCTGTTCGAATTCGCGCATCGCGACGACACCATCGCCTGTCCGCAGTCGGTGTGCGTGACGCAGGACCTGTCGGCCTGCTACGCCAACATCGACGGCCCGGGCTGGGTCGAGGAACGCATCGCGGTCTGCGACGAAACGCTGGCGCGCATCGATCCGAGCTGGGCCTGCTTCCAGTGCCTGTCGAACGAGAAGGCCGAGGCGCTGCTCGACGCCGGTCGCGCCGAGGAGGCGCTGGCCTACCTGCAGGCGCAGCAGGAGACGCTGCTCGCGCACGGACAGGAGGTGAACGACGGCATCCGCGAGGTGCACCACCGCGTGCTGCTGGCGCTGGGCCGGCACGCCGAGGCGCTGGAACGCATCGAAGCGCTCGAAGCCGAAGTCGACGGCCCCGAATGGCGCAACATCAGCCTGCCGCGCGCCCTGCAGAAGGCCGAAGCGCTGGCCGCGCTCGGTCGCGACGACGAGGCCTGGGACGCACTGCCGGGCTTCCACGACACCAACGCCGGCAGCCGCTGGCGCTGGCTGCGCGCGATCCTGCCGCTGCTGCACCGCCAGCCGGAACGCAACACCTGGGCGCTGGGGCGCGAAGTCGAAAAGTCGCTGCAGCATTTCGCGACCGCCGGCGCGCACCGTACCGTGGTCGACATGGCGATCGCCTGCGCCGACCTCGCGCTGGCGCGCGACGCGCGCTGGTCGGCCGAACGCCATCTGCGTCTCGCGCGGACGCACCGCGATGCGCTGCGCCATCCGGCGTCGGCCGACGCCGCGCTGGCGACGCTGCAGGCGCGGATCGACGCACATCCGCGCCTCGACCCGATGCCCGTGCCCGCCGATGAATTGTCGGCGTGGCTGCAGCAACGACCGGACGACGAGCGCAACCCGGAGAAGGAAGTCGAGTGGTTGCTCGCGGCCGTCGCCGACCGCCCGGACGATGCCGGCCTGTGCACGCACGCGGCCTCCGCCTTGCAGGCCTGCGGTGCCGACCGCGACGCCATCGAGCTGCTTTGGCGGCATGTCGAACGCCGCGCAGGCGCCGAGGACACCGGCAACGTCGCATCGACGCTGCTGTCCGCGCTGCTGGCTGCAGGCGACCACGCGGGCGTCGATCGCCTGACACGCCTGTGCGCAACGCATGATCCGCGCATGGCGTGCTGGTGCCGCGCGCGCCTCGCCCAGCAGTTGCAGGACTGGCCGGCGGTCGAACGCCACTGCCTCGATCTGCTGGCGCTGTCGCCCGACGCGCAGGGCGCACGCCGGCTGCTGGCGCACGCGCTGATGACGCAGCAGCGCTTCGCCGACGCCGCGGCCCGGCATCGCGAACTGTGCGAAGCCGATCCCGACGACCGCTCCGCGCGCTGGGATTACCTCGCCGCCGCCACCGCCGCCGAGGACTGGGCGAACGTGCGCGCCGTCGCCGCCGACCTCGGCATGACGCTGGACCCCGGCGAGGGCGATGCCGACGAGAGCGTGATCGACGAAGACTGGGGCTGGGTGATCGTCCGCCACGAGGAAGACGGCAAGACCCTCGACTACTACGCGCGGCGCAGCGGCCCGGTGCACGCCGTCGTGCTGGAAAACGCGCCGCCGGCGAACCGCCAGCGCGTGGGCGACCGCGTCGTGTTCGACGCCGCCGCGCTGTATCCGGCGCCGGAGGACGAGGAGGAACGCCGCCATTTCGTGCCGACGTTCCGCGCGATCCACACGCTGTCCGAAGGCGGCTTCGGCCGCAGTTGGGTCGTCGACGGGCCCGCGCCTGGCGAGGACGCGTTCGCGGCCTTCCGCGAAGCGCTGCATGCGCGCGGCTGGCGGGTATGGATCCACAGCGGCGACGGCTACCGGGTGGAAGACGGCGCGCAGGACGGCGCCCCGCTGCCGGGCCTGGTGTTCACCGTGTCGGCACCTGCAAGCATCGCCGCCGACGAGATCGACCGCGTGCTGACCGAGGCCACGGCCGACTGGCCGCATCGCCTCGCCTGGCTGGCATTGGCGGAGGCGAGCGACGCCGACCCGCAGCCGCACCGGGACGCGATCGAGCGTTACGGGCTCTGAGCCGGGACCGGGTGCGTGCCGCCGATGCAGGCGGCGCGCACCGCGTCGCCGTCAGTCGGCTTCAGTCACCGTCGACGTGGCGCTTCACCGGCTTGTTGACCCAACGCACGGTGATGCCGCGCATCCGCGCCATGTGCTCGACGTAGGCCACGTAGGCCGTGTCTTCCTCGATGCGCGGCTGGTAGGTGGTGCCGGGCGCGACCGCTTTCGGCGGTGGCTGGTAGGCGCTGTGGTCCATCGTCTTGCAACCGCCGAGGGCGAGGCCGGCTAGCGCGACGAGCAGCAGGGACGGCGTTCTGGCGTTCATGCGGAAACCTCCGGGAGGCATCGCGGGCGGTGTCCCGCGACCGCAGGACACTCGTGGCCGTTATACGCCTCCGGCGCGGCGCCGGCTTTGCCGGGTTTGCCGGCTGTCGGTGGAGCGGCGAAGCGCCGCGTTCAGGAGCCCGGCACCGTGCCGTCGAGTTCGCCCAGTTCCGCCAGCACCGTGGTGGCGTAAGCGCCCGGCGGCAAGCCGAAGGCCAGCCGCAGCACGCCCGGCTCGGGCCAAGTCCACGCCAGCGCGTCCGGGCGCAGGCGCAGCGCCCGGCGCTCCTGGTCGAGGCCGGCGCGTTCCAGTCCGGCGCGCAGCGCAAGCGCGGTGTCGTCGGCCAGCACGGCGTCTTCCAGCGCCCGCGCCTCGCCCTGCGTGCGCAGCGCGCCGCGGCCCCACAGCGGGCCGGAGGGATGGATGTCGAAGCGCGCCAACCGCTCGGCCAGCGCGTCGCTCCACGGCTCGGGCCCGAACACGCTGCGGCTGCCGTCCAGCGCCCAGACCTCGCCGTCGAGGCCGCGGTCCCAGCTGCCGTCGGCGACGCGACGCGCCAGCACGCGATTGAAGAGTTCCGAGCGCGCTGCCGACAGCAGGTGCGTGCGCTCCTCGCGCGCCACGCGGCGGCCGCCGAACATCGCCAGCGCCTTCGCCACGTTGTCGCCGCCGCGGCCGAAGCGCTGCTCGCCGAACGCGTTCGGCACGCCGCGCTCGGCGATGGCGCGCAGCCGCGCGTCGATCGCGTCGACGTCGCCGACCACGTCACGCAGCGTCAGTTCGAAACGATTGCCGGCGAGCGCGCCGCGCGGCAGTTTGCGGCTGTGCCAGCGCGCGTCGAGCACGATCAGGCGCTCGCCGCGCTCGGCCGAATCCGGGTCGACGCCCAGCGTCGCGATGTCCGGCGCGACCTTCTTCGGCAGCCACACGCTGAAGCGCTGGCGGGTGAGCGCGTGGCGATCCTTGAGGCCGGCATAGCCGATCGCGGACTCGGCCACGCCCGCCCACTGCGCGATGCGCTTCGCCGCGAACGCGGTGTTCATGCCGCGCTTCTCGATCGTCAGCAGCAGGTGTTCGCCCGCGCCGGACGCCTCGAAGGCATGCAGTTCCTCGACGACGAAATCCTCCGGCGTCGCACGCAGGCGTGCACGCAGTGCGGGCGCGCCGTGCGCGCGTACCGGCGTCGCGCTCACGTGCGCACGAGCAGGCAGACCGCCTGCGCCGCGATGCCTTCGCCGCGGCCGGTGAAGCCGAGACGTTCGCTGGTCGTCGCCTTCACGCTGACGTCGGCGATGTCGATGCCGAGGTCCAGCGCGATCGTGCGCCGCATCGCCTCGGCATGCGGGCCGACCTTCGGCCGCTCGCAGATCACGGTGACGTCGGCGTTGCCGACCTTCCAGCCGAGGTCGCGGATCAGATGGTCGCAATGGCGCAGGAACACGCGGCTGTCGGCGTCCTTCCAGCGCGCGTCGGTCGGCGGGAAATGCCGGCCGATGTCGCCCAGCGCCAGCGCGCCGAGGATCGCATCGCACAGCGCGTGCAGCAGCACGTCGCCGTCGCTGTGGGCGACGATGCCGCGGTCGTGCGGCACGCGCACGCCGCCCAGCGTCACGTGGTCGCCGTCGCCGAAGGCGTGGACGTCGAAACCCTGGCCGATGCGGATCATCGGCTCACTTGTCCTTGAGCGCGCGTTCGATGCGCGCGGGGTCGGCATACTTGGCGATGTCGCCGCTGGCGGCGCGCACGCTGCCGTCCTCCAGCAGCGAGGACATCGCGGTTTCGCCCAGCTTCTCGAAGCTCTCGCCGATCGCCTCCGTGCCGGACTTGCGCGCGACATCGGCGAACTGCGCGGTGCAGCGTTCGGCCACCAGCGACACGACCAGCTCACTGGCCCGGCGAGTGATGCGCTCGTACTGCGCGTCGTCGATGCGGGTGAGCGGCTTCACGTCGGGATGCCGCGACAGCACGCCGAAGATCCACTCGACCAGCACGCGCCTGTCGTCGGTGTTGACCGATGACACGAGGCAGTCGCTCAGCGCCTGCTTGGCGCGGACCGCGTCGGCGGCGACGTCCTCCGGGCTGCGACCCTTCGATTTGGAAGGTTCGGCGGCGGCGACACCGGCCGCGAGGGACAGGCAGGCGCCGAGCGCGAGGGCGCACATGTTCGTCTTCATCGTGATTACTCCATGCGGCGCCGACGCGCCAGTTCGAATTCGAACCGCGCCAGGTCGGCCGGCGTGGTGATCTTGAAATTGTCTTCCCGGCCCTCGACCAGCAGCGGGCGCAGACCCTGGCGCTCCATCGCCATCGCCTCGTCGGTGATGGCGATGCCGGACTCGGCAGCGACGCGCAGCGCGCGCGACAGCTGCATGCGCCGGAACAGCTGCGGCGTGAACGCGCGCCACAGCCGCTCGCGCGGCTCGGTGCGATCGATGCCGCCGTCGTCGCCGGCACGCTTCAATGTGTCGCGCACCGGTGCGGCGAGGATCGCACCGACCGGATCGGCGCGGCCGACGTCCAGCAGGCGATCGAGGTCGGCATGCGCGAGGTTGGGCCGCGCGGCATCGTGCACCAGCACGAAATCGTCGGCCCGCACCGTGTCCGGCAGGGCGTCGAGGCCGGCGAGCACGGAGTCGGCTCGCTCTGCACCGCCGGTGCAGGTCAGCACCGGCTTGTCAGCATGGGCCATCGCGCCGTCGATCCAGTAACCATCGTCCGCGGCCAGCACGACCATCGCGCCGGCCACCGACGGATGCGCCAGCAGCACGCCCAGCGTGTGCGCGATCACCGCGTGGCCGGCGACTTCGCAGTACTGCTTCGGGCGCTCGGCGCCGAAACGCGTGCCGCGACCGGCGGCCGGCACCACCACCCACAGGCCACCGCGCGCGACGTCGGTCGTCATGGCGCCTGGTCCACGGCCGGCGGCGGTGGCTCGGCAGGCGGCGGCGTCGATTCGATCACGCGGTAGAACGTCTCGCCGGGCTTGATCATGCCCAGCTCGCTGCGCGCGCGCTCCTCGACCGCCGCCTCGCCCGACTTGAGGTTGTCGACTTCGGCGGCGAGCTGGCCGTTGCGCTGCCCCAGGCCGCGGTTCTCCTCGGCCTGGCGATCGACCTTGGCCTGGAGTTCGGTGGTGGCGATGGCGCCGCCTTCGCCGAACCACAGCCGGTACTGCAGCCACGCCAGCAGCGCGAGCAGCAGGATGGCCAGGATCCGCAGCGGACGATCGGTGTCGCTCATCGCCCGCGCATCAACCCCGCTTCAGCGACACGAACGCGTCGCGGCCGGCGTACTTCGCCGCGGCACCGAGCTGCTGTTCGATGCGCAGCAGCTGGTTGTACTTCGCGACGCGGTCGCTGCGGCACAGCGAGCCGGTCTTGATCTGGGTCGCGGTGGTGGCGACGGCGATGTCGGCGATGGTGGTGTCCTCGGTCTCGCCCGAGCGGTGCGAGACGATCGCCGCGTACTTCGCCGCGTCGGCCATCGCGATCGCTTCCAGCGTCTCGGTGAGCGTGCCGATCTGGTTGACCTTGATCAGGATCGCGTTCGCGACGCGCTGGTCGATGCCTTCGCGGAATATCTTCGGGTTGGTGACGAACAGGTCGTCGCCGACCAGCTGCACCTTGTCCGACAGGCGTTCGGTCAGCAGCTTCCAGCCGGCCCAGTCGTCCTCGGCCATGCCGTCCTCGATGGTGACGATCGGGTATTCGCGGCACCAGTCGGCGAGGAAGTCGGTGAACTGCTCGCTGGTCAGGCGCTTGCCTTCGCCGGTGAGGTTGTACTTGCCGTTCTCGAAGAACTCGCTGGAGGCGACGTCGAGGCCGAGCAGCACGTCCTCGCCCGCCTTGTAGCCGGCCTTGCCGATGGCTTCGAGGATGGTGTCCAGCGCCTCGGCATTGCTGCGCAGGTCGGGCGCGAAACCGCCTTCATCGCCGACCGCCGTGCTCAGGCCCTTCGCCTTCAGCACCGACTTCAGCGCGTGGAAGATCTCGGTGCCGCTGCGCAGCGCTTCGGAGAACGACGAGAAACCGACCGGCAGCACCATGAATTCCTGCAAGTCGACGTTGTTGTCGGCGTGCGCGCCGCCGTTGATGATGTTCATCATCGGCACCGGCAGCACGGCCTCGCGACCTTTGGCGAGGTACTGCCACAGCGCCTGCTTGCGCGAGGCGGCGACCGCGTGCGCGGCGGCGAGCGAGACGCCCAGCAGCGCGTTCGCGCCGAGACGGCCCTTGTTCTCGGTGCCGTCGAGGTCGATCAGGCGGCGATCGAGGCCGGCCTGGTCGGCGGCGTCGAACCCGGCCAGCGCCTGCGCGATCGGGCCGTTGACGTGACCGACGGCCTTCTGCACGCCCTTGCCGAGGTAACGGGTCTTGTCGCCGTCGCGCAGTTCGACGGCCTCCTTGGTGCCGGTGGACGCCCCGGAGGGCACCGCGGCGCGACCGACGCTGCCGTCGGCGAGCGCGACTTCGGCTTCGAGCGTCGGATTGCCGCGGCTGTCGAGGATTTCGCGAGCGTGGATCTTCGTGATCGTGGTCATGGGATTCGCTGAGAGAGGGAATGAGTGGAATCGGGATGCATCAGTCGTCGACGAAAGACTTTTCCTGGGCCAGGATTTCCACGGGGATCGGATGGCCTTCGCGGCGCGCGATCGCGATCTGGGCACGGGTCGTGAATCCCCCGCGGATCCGGCCGTCTTCGAGAGTGGTCTGCCAATCCTCGATGTCGGCCAGTGCGACTGCGACAGGGCCACTCGGCGTCGCACCGTGGATCAAGGGAGTGAAGATACGCGCACCGACAGTGTCCGCATCCATCGAAACAACCGCACCCCACACGTGCTCCATCTCGCCATGCGCATTCTGCACTGAGAATTTCACGGCGACATCGCGCGGCGCCTGGTAGAGCTGTCTCATCACATCGACGGTCTCTCGCGCCCGGACATACGCGCCCAGCATGAGCGGGTCATTGGCGTCGACCGGGGTCGCCTTGCCGCCGAATAGGCGCCCGAGGAACCACATTGCCGTCAATGTGACGGCAATGGAGGCGACGGGCACCAGCCAGAACGAGGTCAAGCTTGCACTTCCAGGAAACCGTTGCGCTTGGTCACTTCATCCAGCGCCTTCAGCGTTTCCAGCAGCGCCTGCATCTTGCCCAGCGGCCAGGCGTTGGGGCCGTCGCTGAGCGCCTTGCTCGGGTCGGGATGGGTTTCCATGAACACGCCGGCCACGCCCACGGCAACGGCGGCGCGCGCCAGCACCGGCACGAATTCGCGCTGGCCGCCGCTGGAAGTACCCTGCCCGCCCGGCAACTGCACGGAGTGGGTGGCGTCGAACACGACCGGGCAGCCGGTGTCGCGCATCACCGCGAGGCTGCGCATGTCGCTGACGAGATTGTTGTAGCCGAAGCTGGCGCCGCGCTCGCAGACCATGATGTCGGCGTTGCCGGTCGACTTCGCCTTTTCGACCACGGGCTTCATGTCCCACGGCGACAGGAACTGGCCCTTCTTGATGTTCACCGGCTTGCCGGCGCTGCACACCTTCTTGATGAAGTCGGTCTGGCGGACGAGGAACGCCGGCGTCTGCAACACGTCGACCACGCTCGCCACTTCGTCCATCGGCGTGTATTCGTGCACGTCGGTCAGCACCGGCACGCCGATCTGGCGCTTCACTTCGGCCAGCACGCGCAGCCCTTCTTCCATGCCCGGGCCGCGGAAGCTGGTGCCCGACGTGCGGTTGGCCTTGTCGAAGCTCGACTTGAAGATGAAGGGGATGCCCAGCGCCGTCGTGATCTCCTTCAGGCGGCCGGCGGTCTCGAGCTGCAACTGCTCGGACTCGATCACGCAGGGGCCGGCGATGAGGAAGAACGGCCGGTCGAGACCGACCTCGAAACCGCAGAGTTTCATGATGCGACGACTCCCCGCTGGAGCATGATGAGGGACAGCACGGCGGCGCCGGCGAGGCTGGCGATGCCGATCCAGAAATAGCGGCGGACCCAGCGTGCCGGGCTGTCCTTGACGAACAGGTACCCCCAGCCGATCGGCGGCAGCAGGAACGCCGCGATCGCCAGCACCACCGCGCGCCACTCCGGCCCGCGCTCGCGCGCGGCGCCGATCGCGGCGATGGTGCCGATGGCGTAGGCGAAGAACAGCAGCGCGACCGCCACCGACAGCAGGCCGACGAAACCCAACGCGAGCAGCGACGACATGCCGTCCGGATGCGTGTCCGGCGTCATGCGCACGCTCCCGGCGCGGCGACGCGGATCACCCGTTCGCTTCCTTCAGCAGCTTGCCGCCGGCCTGGCCGGCGTTCGCCTTGCGCTCGCGCGCGGCGCGGATGAAGCCGATGAACAGCGGATGGCCGTGGCGCGGCGTCGACAGGAATTCCGGATGCGCCTGGCACGCCAGGAACCACGGATGCATCGCCTGCGGCAGCTCGATCATCTCCACCAGCAGGTCGTCCATCGACTTGGCGGCGATCACCAAGCCCGCGTCCTCGAGCTGCGTGCGGTAGCGGTTGTTGAATTCGTAGCGATGGCGATGGCGCTCACCGACCACGTCCTTGCCGTACAGGCGATGCGCCAGCGTACCCGGCTTCACCCGCTGCTCCTGCAGGCCCAGGCGCATGGTGCCGCCGAGGTCGCTCTTCTCGCTGCGGCGTTCGATCTCGCCGGACGAGGTGCGCCACTCGGTGATCAGGCCGATCACCGGGTGCGGACTCTGGCGGTCGTTCTCGGTGCTGTTCGCACCTTCCAGACCGAGCACGTGGCGGGCGTAGTCGACGACCGCCGCCTGCATGCCGTAGCAGATGCCGAAATACGGAACGCCACGCTCGCGCGCGAATTGCGCGGTCAGCACCTTGCCCTCGAAGCCGCGATCGCCGAAGCCGCCGGGCACGAGGATGCCGTCGATGCCGGCCAGCACCGCCTCGGCGCCCTCGCGCTCGATGTCCTCGGATTCGAGCCATTTCAGCGTCACCCGCGTGCGCTGGCGCAGGCCGCCGTGCTTCAGCGCCTCGGCCACCGACTTGTACGCGTCGTGGTGATCGACGTACTTGCCGACGACCGCGATGGTCACCTCGTCGATCGGATGCTCGGCGGCGTCGACCACGGCCAGCCATTCGGACAGATCGGCGGTCTTCGCGGCCTTGTCCTGCAGGTGCAGGCGTTCGACCACGATCTGGTCCAGCTCCTGCTGGTGCAGCCACATCGGGATCTTGTAGATGTTGTCGAGGTCGACCGCGGAAATGACGGCCTTCTCGGGCACGTTGGTGAACAGCGCGATCTTGCGGCGCTCGCCATCGGGCAGCGGCTGTTCGCTGCGGCACAGCAGCACGTCGGGCTGGATGCCGATCGACCGCAGCTCCTTCACCGAGTGCTGGGTCGGCTTGGTCTTCAGCTCGCCCGCTGCGGCGATGTACGGCACCAGCGTGAGATGCATGAACAGCGCCATCTCGGCGCCGCGCTCGGTGCGGATCTGGCGGATGGCTTCGAGGAACGGCAGCGATTCGATGTCGCCCACCGTGCCGCCGATCTCGACCAGCGCCACGTCGAAGCCGGCGGTGGCCTCGTCGATGCTGCGCTTGATCGCATCGGTGATGTGCGGGATGACCTGGACCGTGGCACCGAGATAATCGCCGCGACGCTCCTTGCGGATCACCGACTCGTAGATCTTGCCGGTGGTGATCGAGTTCTTGCCGGTCAGGCGGGTATTGACGAAGCGTTCGTAGTGACCGAGGTCGAGATCGGTCTCCGCACCGTCGTCGGTGACGTACACCTCGCCGTGCTGGAACGGGCTCATGGTGCCCGGATCGACGTTGATGTACGGATCGAGCTTCATCATCGTCACCCGCAGTCCGCGGGCTTCGAGGATGGCGGCGAGAGAGGCTGCGGCGATTCCTTTGCCGAGCGAGGACACCACGCCGCCGGTGACGAAGACGAGGGGAGTCGCGGAGCTGGGGGAGTTCATGGGGTCAGCGGGTCGCTGGAAAGCCACAGTCTACAGGCACGCGACGCTTCCGGCGACCCTCGAAATCGCAACCATTTGATTTCCCATGAAAAAGAAAACGCCCCGGAGGTCCGGGGCGTCGTCGTTGCGGCAAGTGGCGCGCTCGGGGCACTTCCTTCAAGGCGTCTCTTCTTCCTCGATTTCGCGTTCGGGCGGCTTGCGGTCGGCCTTCGGGTCGCGCTTCGGCTTGCGGGCTTCGGCCTTGCGTTCGGCTTCGGCCTTGGCGGCGGCGTCGCGGGCGGCCTGGTCGGCGTCGGCGGACGCGGTGGTGTCGTCGCGATTGGCCTGGGGATCGGCGGCCGTCGATCGGGTCGTCGTCGACTGGGCGGTGGCGGCGCCGGCCAGCGCCAGCAGCGCGACCGACAGGGCCACCACGGGCACGGCGATGGCGATACGGCGGGAATGGGTCATGGCGTCTGTCGTCCGGCTCCGCGCCGGGGATCGGCGGGTTCATGGCGGACGGGCGCATCATGGCCGGAACCCGCTCACTGCGGGATGAACCCGGCCGCGAACCTGAACGGCTTGACCCCGCCCCGCGGTGCCGCCAAGCTCGCCGGCCTCGGGCGTGTCCCGTCCATTCCGCCCCCCGCATCGCACATGAGCAGTCGCTACAACGCCGCAGACATCGAAGTCCTGTCCGGCCTGGATCCGGTCAAGCGCCGGCCGGGCATGTACACCGATACCTCGCGCCCGAACCATCTGGCGCAGGAAGTCATCGACAACGCGGTCGACGAGGCCCTCGCCGGCCACGCCCGCCAGATCGACGTGGTCATCCATCCCGACGGCAGTTGCGAGGTGGCCGACGACGGCCGCGGCATGCCGGTCGACATCCACCCGGAGGAGAAGATCCCCGGCGTCGAACTGATCCTCACCCGCCTGCATGCGGGCGGCAAGTTCAGCAACAAGAACTACACCTTCAGCGGCGGCCTGCACGGCGTCGGCGTGAGCGTGGTGAACGCGCTGTCGAAGAAGGTCGAACTGTTCATCAAGCGCGAAGGCAGCGAATTCCGCATGGAGTTCCGCGACGGTGATCGCGCCTCGGAACTGGAAACCATCGGCACCGTCGGCAAGAAGAACACCGGCACGCGCCTGCGCTTCTGGCCGGATCCGAAATACTTCGATTCGCCGAAGTTCGCCGTGCGCCACCTGCGCCACCTGCTGCGCGCCAAGGCGGTGCTGTGCCCGGGCCTCACGGTCACGCTGTTCGACGTCGCCACCGGCGAGAAGGACAGCTGGCATTACGAGGATGGCCTGCGCGACTACTTGAAGGGCGCGCTCGGCGCGAACGAAGTGCTGCCGCCGGAGTTGTTCGTCGGCCAGCTGAAGAAGGATTCGGAAGTCGTCGACTGGGCGGCTGCGTGGGTGCCCGACGGCGAACTGGTGCAGGAAAGCTACGTCAACCTGATCCCGACCGCGCAGCACGGCACGCACGTCAACGGCCTGCGCACCGGCTTCACCGATGCGCTGCGCGAGTTCTGCGATTTCCGCAACCTGCTGCCGCGCGGCGTGAAGCTGGCGCCCGAGGACGTGTGGGACCGCGTCGCGTTCGTGCTGAGCGTGAAGATGACCGATCCGCAGTTCAGCGGACAGACCAAGGAACGCCTGTCCTCGCGCCAGGCCGCGGCCTTCGTCGAGAGCGCGGCGCACGATGCGTTCTCGCTGTGGCTGAACCAGCACGTCGACCTCGGCGAGAAGATCGCGCAGCTCGCGATCGAGCGCGCCGCCGCGCGCCTGAAGACCGAGAAGCAGGTCGTCCGCAAGAAGGTCACGCAGGGCCCCGCCCTGCCCGGCAAGCTGGCCGACTGCATCAGCCAGGACCTGTCGCGCACCGAATTGTTCCTCGTCGAAGGCGACTCCGCCGGCGGCAGCGCGCGGCAGGCGCGTGACAAGGATTTCCAGGCGATCCTGCCGCTGCGCGGCAAGATCCTGAACACGTGGGAAGTCGCCTCCGGCAGCGTGCTCGCGTCGCAGGAAGTGCACGACCTCGCGGTCGCGATCGGTTGCGACCCGGGCAAGGACGACATCTCCGGCCTGCGCTACGGCAAGGTCATCATCCTCGCCGACGCCGACTCCGACGGCCTGCACATCGCGACGCTGCTGTCGGCGCTGTTCCTGAAGCATTTCCCGACGCTGGTGACCGCCGGCCACGTGTTCGTGGCGATGCCGCCGCTGTTCCGCGTCGACGTGGGCAAGCAGGTGTTCTACGCGCTGGACGAGGAAGAGAAGCGCCTGCTGCTGGAGAAGATCGAGCGCGAAAAAATCCGCGGGCAGGTCAACGTCACCCGCTTCAAGGGCCTCGGCGAGATGAATCCCGCCCAGCTGCGCGAATCGGCGATCCATCCCGACACGCGCCGCCTCGTGCAGCTCACCGTCGACGGCGGCACCGAAACGCATGCGCTGATGGACATGTTGCTGGCGAAGAAGCGGGCGTCGGATCGGAAGACGTGGCTGGAAGCCAAGGGCGATCTGGCGACATTGGAAGTCTGACCCATGATGTCATTGCCGCCAGCCGTTGCGACGGCATCGTTTCCGGCATGGCCGAACGGCCTGCCGGGCGCGGGCGATCTGGCGACACTGGAAGTCTGACCCATGATGTCATTGCCGCCAGCCGTTGCGACGGCATCGTTTCCGGCACGGCCGAACGGCCTGCCGGGCGCGGCGACACTGGAGGTCTGACGTGACCACGCACGTCGCACTCTTCCGCGGCATCAACGTCGGCAAGGCCAAGCGCATCGCGATGGCCGAGCTGAAGGCGCTGTTCGAGGACCTCGGCTACACGAACGTGCGCACGCTGCTCAACAGTGGCAACGTCGTGTTCGACGCCGCGCGCGGCACGCCCGCGTCGCACGCGAAGCGGATCGCCGCGGCAGTCGAGGAACGCACCGGCGTGTCGACCAACACCCTCGTGCTGCCGGCGACCGCGCTGGACGCGATCGTCGCGGAGCATCCGTTCGGCGCGGAAGCCGACGATCCGTCGCGGCTGCTGGTGGGCTTCTATCTCGACGACGACCGCGCACCGTTCGAGGCGCTGGCGCTGGCGCATCCGGGCGAGGCCTTCGTCGTCGGCCCCGACGCCTGTCATCTGTGGTGCCCCGACGGCATTCTCGAAAGCCGCGTCGCCGAGGCGCTGGGCGGCGCGAAGTTCCGCGACCGCGTCACCATGCGCAACCGGGCGACGGTGCTGAAACTGCAGGCACTGGCCGGCGGCTGAGCGCCGCCCCGCGGACTCAGTCGTTCGCGACCACGATCTGCGCGTACAGCGGGTGGTCGACCTCGCCGACGAGGCGCAGCCGCTGCGGCGCGGGCAACTGCGCGGTGATCCGCTCGAAGGTATCGATCGGCGGCAATTGCTCGGCGAGCACCGCGTCGATGATCGGCTGCGACGTGCGGCGATCGGACGCGGCCCGGGCGATCTCGGCCGCCTCCTCGCGACCAAGCAGGTCATGCACCACCACGACGCGATCGCGCAGGCGGGCCCATTCGGTCGCGGCAACCTCGCCGGAGCCCGCGAAGCGCTCGAGGATGGCCTCCTGCAGTGCCGCGAGCCGACTGACCCGATGCAGTTCGACCGCGAGGTCCATCTGCGCGTCATCCAGTTCCGGTGCCGGCAGGCCCTGGACTTCGGCCATGCGCCGGCCGGTCTCGCGCATCTTCGCGGCGTCGGGCTGGTTCTTCGTGAGGATGTGCTCGATCGCGCGCGCGTACAACTCGGTGAAGATCGTGGTGAAGTTGCCCGCGTCCACGCGCATCACGCCTTCGCGCAGCGGCTGGTCGCAGAGCACGACGCGCGCGCTCGCCGGCGAGAGCGTGCGGTCGGCGATGCACGTGCAGTCCGGCGGCACGTTGGCGGGATCGTGGATGGGATTGGTGGTGACCGTGCAGGTGGCGTAGTCGTCGTACACGCGCACCAGGTCGTAGAACGGCGGCACGGTGCCGTGGTCGTAGATCGCGGCGGTGGACCCGTCAGCAGGATGCACGCCGGCCCACAGGCGCATGGTCTGGATTTCGGGCACATCGAACCGGCCCACCTCGACGTAGCCGGCGGCGACCAGTGCATCGACGAGTGTGGGCGTCCCCGCCTGGCGCCACGGCTGTGCGGTGGGCACCAGCGTGATGCGCGCGGCCATGCCGCCGCGGGCGGCATCCTGCGCGGCGATCTTCTTCATCAGCCAGCGGCGGATCACGATCCGCAGCACCCACAGCGCCCCGACGCCCAGCACCAGCAGGACGAGGAACACGACGAGCAGGATGGTCAACAGCGACATGATGGCTCCCGGCATCCGCGGTGGATCCCGGGCGCAGTGTACGGAGGGGGGCGGTGGCCGTCGACACCGGTCCCGCCGGGGAAGCGGAGCCGCCCTGCCCGTCGCCCCCTGCTCAGACCCCGCGCAGCACCTGGCGCACGGTGAGCAGCACGATGTACAGATCCAGCGCGACCGACCACTGACGCAGGTAGTCCAGGTCGAACCGCACGCGGTTCTCCATCTTGTCGACGGTCTCGGTCTCGCCGCGCAGGCCGTGGACTTGCGCCCAGCCGGTCAGGCCCGGCCGCACCTTGTGCCGCAGCATGTAGCCGCGGATCAGGCGACGGTAGTGTTCGTTGTGCGGCACCGCATGCGGCCGCGGGCCGACCAGGCTCATGTCGCCCATCAGGATGTTGATCAGCTGCGGCAACTCGTCGATCGACGTGCGGCGGATGAAACGGCCCACGCGCGTCACCCGCATGTCGCCGCGCGTCGCCTGCGCCACGTCGGTGGATGCGCAGGCGGCCTGCGTCATCGAGCGGAACTTGTAGATCGGGAACGGATGACCGTCGGTGCCGTAGCGCTGCTGGCGGAACAGCACCGGACCCGGCGATTCCAGCCGGATCGCGATCGCGGTGACCAGCAGCAGCGGCGACAGCAGCACCAGTGAGATCAGGGCACCGACGATGTCCAGCCCCCGCTTGAGCACGCCCGAGAGGCCGCAGTCGGGACGACCGATCACGGTATGGACCGGCACGCCCGCCACCCACGACAGCGATTCGTGGATCGGCTTGAACGCGACGAAATCGTGCAGGTAATGCACCGAGACCGCGGAGTCGAGGAGTTGCTCCATCACCGCACCGATGCGCTGGCCGGCTTCCATCGGCATGCAGATGAACACATGCTCGACCCGCGACGCCGCGAGATGGGCACCGATCGCATCGATGCGACCGAGGATCGGCAACTGCTTGCCGCCCGGCAGGCGATCGGGCGTGCGATCCTCGAAAAAGCCGCGGAAATCGATCGACACGAACGGATCGCGCATCAGCGAGGCGATGAATTCGAGACTGGATTGCGAGACCGCGACGACCACCGCGCTGCGCGGCCGCGCGCGCAGCGGCGCGGTGATGGCCAGGCGCACGATGGCGACGCTGCCGACCACCATCGTGGCGACGAAAGAAGCGCAGAAAATCAGCACTTCGCGCACCGGCGGCCATTCCCGGCCGGCGAAGGCGATCAACACCAGCAGCGCGAGCGCCATGCCGACACCGCGGGTCGAAGCGGACGCGGCGAGGTACAGGAATCGGCTTTCGTGGCGCATGGCCTCATCGGTATCGACGCCGCCGAGCAGGGCCACGAGCGAGGCGACCACGAGCGCAAGCAGCGGCGACTCCGCGACGACCCGCGTCGCGTCCCAGGCATCGCTCGATGCGGCAATGGCGACGAGTGCCGACGCCGTCGGCATGACGTATTTCGCGACAAGGGCCATGGTCGGCCGGATGGCAGCCAATTCGCTGTGCGCCTGTGTGTACATCGCGTGCTCCCCCGTGGACACGTTGACATTGTTTTTCCCGGCGATCCGGGGCCTGCGGCGACCGCCGCCACGTCGTTCGATCCGCGGCAGCGTCGAGTTGCGCCTGCCATCGCAAAGCAATTCCCTTGCCAGAAACCAGCGGGAAATCAGCGATAGCAATCGATTGCGTGAAATATCGATTCATTTTCTCGATCGCGGCGGAATGAATACGTCGCCATCGAAAACGACGATCGATCGATAGGCAAAATTATTCGCCGACGCATCGGCAGAGGCACGGAAGTTGCGATTCAATCCACGACGAAGCCCGGCTCACGGGGCGGCGACGGGCGATGCATGCATGTTGCCGCGGCGGGCCTGGAGCGACTTCGCAATCGATTCCACCAAAGTCGCGGGTCTGCGTCGCGGTACACGTCGACGGACAGGGAACAGGAGGGCGGCATGCATCAGAACGCACGGACACTGACAAAAAACGTCGAAAATCGTCGCGCCGCCCGGATTCCCGCAGCGCAGCGGACGCTCACCCGGACCCTCGTGCGCCTGCTCCGCCGGACCATCGGTCGCATGGCCGGCCGGCTTGCGGCGGTGGCGTTCGCGACGCTGCTGGCCATGTCGGTGCCGATGGCACACGCCCAGCAGGCGAAAGCCGGCGAGACGGCGAAGGCGCAGCGCCTGCTGGACATCGCCGACAGCCCCCTGCCCAGCGCCGAGCCCGCTCGGCTGCCGTCGCGCGGCGGCAGCGCAGGCACGCCGGGCGACATCGATTACGAATTGCACGAACGGCCGACGACGCCGGCACAGATCAATCTCT
This sequence comes from Lysobacter sp. DMC104, assembly GCF_056313665.1. Lineage (NCBI taxonomy): Bacteria > Pseudomonadati > Pseudomonadota > Gammaproteobacteria > Lysobacterales > Lysobacteraceae > Lysobacter > Lysobacter sp. DMC104. Next base: position 294,229 of record NZ_JBQUZW010000003.1, read on the forward strand.
CGACCACGGTGGAAACGACGGTCGAGAACCGCACCACGCATGCCGTGGCTGGCGGCGGTGGCCGGGGACCGGCGGACGCGCCGCGCCCGGCACCGCCGAAGGATGCCTCGCCCGCGGCCGCGCTGGAGTTCCGCGCACTGGTCGCGCAGACCGTGGGCCACGACCTGCCGGTCTTCGGCGAAAGCCTGTTCGGCGCCGACTCCTCACTGAAGGACGTCGATCCGCTGACGGTGCCGGCCGACTACCGCATCGGCCCGGGCGACCAGTTGCTGGTCCACGCCTGGGGCCAGATCAGCATCGACTTCCAGGGCGCGGTATCGCGCTCGGGCACGGTGTTCCTCACCGGCATCGGCGAGGTGTCGGTGGCCGGCCTGCGCCTGGACGAAGCCCGCGACCTGATCCGCGGCGTGGTGTCCACGCAGTACCGCGATTTCCAGCTCACCGTGTCATTGGCGCATCTGCGCGACATCCGCGTCTACCTCAGCGGCTTCGTCGCCTCACCGGGCGTGCACACGCTGCCGTCGACGTCGACCGCGCTGTCGGGCCTGCTGGCGGCCGGCGGACCTGCACCGTCGGCCGACCTGCGCGCGATCGAGCTGCGTCGCGACGGCCGCACCGTCGCCGTGCTCGACAGCTACCGGTTCCTGCTGCGCGGCGACAAGTCGGGCGATCCGCAACTCCTGCCAGGCGACGTGGTCTACCTGCCGCCCGCACGCGGCTTCGCGGCCATCGCCGGCAGCGTGCGTCGCCCGGCGATCTATCACCTCACCGCCGCCACCACACTGGGCGACCTGCTCGATGCCGCCGGCGGCACCACCGTGACCGCCGACGTGCTGCAGGCGAGGATCGAACGCTTCGTCGACGGCAAGCGCACCGTGGTCGAGGTCGATGGCGATCCACGACGCAGCGCGATGCCGCTGCGCGATGGCGACATCGTGCTGCTGGTGCCGACGTCGCCGCGATTCGAGGCCAGCATCACCGTCAGCGGCCACGTCGCGGTGCCACTGCGCCAGCCGTGGCATGCGGGCATGACCGTCAGCGACGTGCTGCCGGATGCGGATGCGCTGATGCCCTACGTGGCGTGGTCGGAACGCAATGCGCGCAATCCGCTGAGCGGCGTCGCCGGCAGCCGCGACGCCAGCACGGTCTCGCCGCGACTGTCGGAAGTCGACTGGGACCACGCCGCGATCGAACGCATCGATCCGCGCACGCAGCGGCTGAGCCGGATCGAATTCGACCTCGGCGCCGCACTCGCCGCACCACACGGGGCCGGCGATCCGATGCTGCAGGCCGGCGACACGATCCTGATCTACGGCGAGGACGAATTCGCGCAGCCCGAACGCAAGCGGATGCGGATGGTGCGCGTGGAAGGCGAAGTGGCGGTGCCGGGCGTGTATTCGATGGCGGTCGGCGAATCGCTGCGCGACGCGATCGCCCGCGCCGGCGGCCCCACGCCGGAGGCTTATCTCTACGGCACCGTGCTCAGTCGTGCCAGCGCACGCGCGCAGGAAGCCGAGCGGCTGAAGCAGGCCGTGGACCAGGCCGAGGAAGACTACGACCGTTTCCTGGCCACGCGCTCGCGCGACGTGGTCAGCCAGGAGGACGCGCTGGTTTCCGCCAGCGAGACCGGCAACGCCCGCGCGCTGATCGCGCGGCTGCGCGCCGTGCAGCCGATCGGCCGGGTCGTGTTCGCGCTGGACGGGCAGATCGCCGACGCCTCCGGGCTGCCCGCGCTGCCGCTGGAGGACGGCGACGTCGTGCGCATCCCGCGCAGGACCGAGACCGTGACCATCGCCGGCGCAGTGTTCCAGCAGGGCACGCAGCTGTGGAAGGCCGGCGCCGACGCCGGCGATTACCTGCGCGAGGCCGGTGGCCTGCGACCGCACGCGGACCGTGCGCAGATCGTGGTGCTGCATGCCGACGGCACCGTGCGTCCGCTGCGTCGCGGCCCGGGTGGCGCACGACTGCATCCCGGCGACAGCATCCTCGTGCCGGAGGACGTGGACCGCACCACGCTCGGCCGCCGGCTGCGCGACTGGACGACGCTGTTCTACCAGGTGACGCTCGGCGCCGCGGCGCTGACGGTGATCCGGAACTGAGCCGTGGACTTCGGCCTGAGCCTGCCGCGACTGCTGCTGCGCCTGGCGCGCTACCGCCTGCTGCTGGTGCTCGCACCGGTGCTGGCGGGCGGACTCGCGTTCGCGGTGTCGGCGCTGTCGCCCGGCGAATACACCGCGCTGGCGCGGCTGCTGCCGCCACGCACGAACACCGCGACCGCGCCGGCGATGCTCAACCAGATCGGTGGCACCGAAACCCTCGGCGCCTCCGCGCTGACGCTGAAGTCGCCGTCCGAGTTGTACGCCAGCCTGTTCCTCAGTCGCAGCGTGCAGGACAGCGTCATCGCACGCTTCCACCTCGGACGCGACCGCGACATCGACATGGACGGGCTGCGCCAGGAGCTGGCCGAACGCACGAAAGTGGACGTGCGCGAGGACGGCATCATCGAACTGCGCTACGTCGACGACGACCCCGAACGCTCGGCGGCGATCGTCAACGCGATGATCGACGCGGTGTACCGCAAGGCCGAGCAGTTGTCGCGCAAGGAATCCGCGAACCGGCTGGCGTTCTACGACCAGATCATCGGCGAGACCCGCGACCGGTTGGCACGCGCCGAGAAGGCGCTCGAAACGCTGGAAGCACGGACCGGCTACACCCGGCTGAAGGGCCAGGAAGAAGCGACCAGCCTGACGGCCGCCGAGCTGGAATCGACCTTGCTCGCCCGCGAGGCGCAGCTGGCGCGGATGCGCACGGTGGCGACCGACGCGCATCCGGCGATCAGGCGCCTGCGCGCGGAGATCGCCGCGCTGCGCGCCGATCGCGAGGCGATGAACGCCGCACGCGCCACCGTGGACGGCGTGGTGCTGCCGATCGGCGCCCTCCCCGACCTGATGACGCGGATCGAACCGCTGCGCCGCGAGGCGCGCATCCAGACCGAAGTGCTGGACCAGCTGATGAAGGCGCGCCAGCTCTCGCGCGTGGACGAGAAGCGCGACCTGTCGAACGTGCAGGTGCTGGATCCGGCGGTGCCGCCCACCCGCGCCTCCGGCCCGCGCACGCTGCGCAACGCCGCACTGGCCGGCGCGATCGCCTTCGTGCTGGCGCTGATGGCCAGCCTGGCCTGGGACGCGCTGGTGCAGGATCGCCGGCATCGGCGCAAGGTGCTGCGGATCCTGCGTCCGTATGCACGGGTGCGGCGGCGCGCGCGCAAGGAGACCGCATGAGCGCGCATCGCGACCTGCGCCACGCGGCGCTGCTGATGGCCGCGAACCTGGCGACGATGCTGCTGCCGCTGGCGGCGCTGCCGCTGCTTGCGCAGCGCGTCGGCGTGGAGGCATTCGGGCAGATTGCGCTGGCGCAGAGCGTCGGCCTGATCGCCGCGCTGCTGGTGGACGCCGGCTTCAATGCCGAATCGATGCGTGCCACCGGCGCGACCGGACAGCACGCGCCGCTGCAACCGCTGCTGGACAACGTGCTCGCGCGGACGCGGCTGGCGCTGCCGGCGGCGATGCTGACGCTGCTGGGCGGCCTGCTGATCCCGGGCATGCCGCTCGCCGCCACCGCGCTGTCGCTGCTGCAACTGGCCGGCACGCTGTTGTTCGCACAGTGGTGGCTGATCGCCTGCGGCCGCAGCGCGATGCTGCTGGTGCTGCAACTGGCCGGCCGGCTCGCCGCACTGGGCGGGATCGTGCTGTGGGTGCACGATCCCGGCGACACGCTGCTCGCCACCGCGCTGCAATGCGGCGCGACCGCGCTGTCCGGACTGCTGTTCGTCGCCATCGTGCTGCTGCCGCGGCTGCGCGAATTTGCCACGCTCGACATCCATGCCCATCGAACCTACCTCGCCCGCGTGCGGCCGGCGATCGGCCCGGGTTTCGCCGCGGCGCTGTCGTCGTACGCACCGCAGTTGCTGCTGGGCGGCGTCGCCGGGCCGCAGCAGGTCGGCCTGTATGCGGCGGCGGAAAAGATCGTGCGCGCGATCGCCTTCGCCGTCGGTTCGCTGGACCAGGCGTTCCTCGCACCGGTCGCACGCCGCGCCGGTGCTGATCGCGACGGTGCACATCGGCTGGCGACGCGGGTGATCGGTAGCCTGTTCGTCGTGACGGCGCTCGGCAGCGTCGTGCTCGCCCTGCTCGCCGCACCGCTGTTGCCGCGCCTGTTCGGGCCCGCGTTCGCGGGCAGCGTCGGCGTGCTGTCGGTGCTGTGCGCGTGGCTGCCGGCGTACACCGCGCGGCGTGCCTTCGTGAATTTGCGGCTGTCGGCCGACGGCCGCATCGCGTTGGTCGGTCGCAGCCAGGGCGTCGAAGCCATCGCCACCACCGCCGGCAGCGCCGTGGGCGCGATCGCCGGCGGCGCGATCGGTGCCGCCTGCGGCCTGGTCGCCGCCGAAGCCGCGTGCTGGCTGGCCCTGCGCCAACTATTGCGACCGCTGCCCCCTCCCGTCCGCACCGCCTGAGGACACCCGCATGCCCGCATCGCCTGCCCGACTGCACATCTGCAAGATCGCCTCGCTCTACGACCATCGCTGGCGCGGCGGCGCGGAGCGGCAACTGGCGTTGCAGGTCGCGGGCTTCGTCGCGCAGGGCCATCGCGTCGACGTGATCACGCTCGCCGAACCGGGCGAGGCGCCGCGCGACTACGTCGATGCCCACGGCGCGCATGTGCATCGCGTGGCGCTGCGCAATCTCTATTTCCCGTTCGGCGGAGAACGTCCGTCGGCGCTGCGCCGCGCCGCCTGGCACGCGCTGGACGTGCACAACCCGGCGATGGCCGACGTCGTCGCCAGGAGACTGCGCGAGATCGGGCCCGATGTCGTGGTGACCCACAAACTGCAGGGCCTGTCGGCGGCGGTCTGGCGCGCGTCGATCGACCAGGGCATCTGCACCGTGCACGCGCTGCACGACCACGAACTGGTCTGCCCGGCCACCGCGATGACCCGCGGCGAACGCCTGTGCGAAACGCCCTGCACGTCCTGCAGTTGCCTCTCGCGCCTGCGCCGCACGCTGTCGGCGCGGCCGTTCGCGGTGGTCGGGCCGTCGCACAGCATCCTCGAACGCCACCGCCGCTTCGGCTGGTTCGGCGACGTGCCGCGCAGCGCGGTGCTCACCAACGCGTTGCCACCGGACTGGCCGCCGGCACCGGCCGAACGTCGCTGCGGCACGCCGCTGCGCGTCGGTTACATGGGGCGGCTGGAAGCGGCGAAGGGCATCGACACGCTGCTCGACGCCGCCGCGCGACTGGAACCTGACCGGATCACGCTGCACATCGCCGGCGAGGGCGACGCGGACTACCTCGCCGCGCTGCGCACACGCCACCCGACACTGGCCGGCGTGCACTGGCTGGGCTCGTGCCGGGCAAGCGAGTTCCACACCCGCATCGACCTGCTGGTGGTGCCGTCGCGCGCGCACGAGAGCTTCTGCAACGTGGTGATGGAAGGCGCGAGCCTCGGCGTGCCGTCGATCGTGAGCGACCGCGGCGCATTGCCCGAACGCATCGGCGACGGCCGCTACGGCTGGTGTTTCCCGGCCGGCGACGTCGACGCGCTGGCGACGCTGCTGTCGGCCTGCGCCGACGATCCGCAGCGGGTCGCCGACATGGGCATGGCGGCGATCGAGACGCGCCGCAAGCACGAGCCCGAACACACCGTGCGTCACTACGCCGGACAGCTCGCGCTGTGGTGCGACGAGCACCGGAGGCTGCGCGCGGCATGACCCTCGCCGCGTCGCAGCCGTCGACCATCATCGGGCCCGCGCCCGCGGTCGACCTGCGCGCGCGGCTGTCGCTCGCGATCCTGCTGTCGTTCGTCGTCGCGCAGGTGTTCGCCGGCGTGCTGCGCTGGGCGCTGGGATCGTTGCACCTGCAGGCGCTGATCTACGTGCCGACGCTGCTGGCATGGGGCGACATCGCCCTCGTCGCGATCGAGACGATCCGCGCACGGGCGCTGTCGCGCGCCACGCTGTGGCTGGCCTGCCTGCTGGTCGTCGGCGCACTGGCCGGGCTGCTGTCGCTGCCGCCGCAGCAGGTGGCGTTCGGTGCGTGGGTGCTCACGCCGCTGATCTACGGCTACGCGCTGGCGGATCGCTGGCCGCTCACCAGCGTCACCTGCCGGCGCGCGGCGCTCGCGCTGCTGGTGCTGGCCTGCGTCGGCATCATCGGCAACGCGTTCATCGCGTATCCGTGGATCGGGGCGAACTTCGAGCTGGGCGGCAAGGAGATCGCCGGCGCGCGCGACTGGTCGATCGGCGAACGCCAGCGGCTGGCCGGCTTTGCGCGTTCGTCGTTCGACGCCGCGGGCCAGATCGCGATCCTCGCCGCGCTCTACAACGTCGGCGAGCCGCGGCGCTGGGTCCGCGGCACGATCTGGCTGCTCGCGGTGACGGCGGTGATGCTGTCGACCGCGCGCGGCATCCTGCTGTCGATGGCGGTGGCGACGCTCGCGATCGAAGGCGAGCACCTCGGCAAGCGCATCATCGCCCGCGCGTGGCTGCTGCTGGGCTACGCGTGGATGGCGCTGCCGCCGCTGACCGCGTGGACCGTGGATTTCAGCCAGGAAGCGCGGCTGCAACTGCATTCCTCGCACGGGTCGTACCTCGACCGCCTCGCCAACATGTGGCCGCAGGCGCGCGACCTGTGGCTGGACGCGCCCGCGCCGTGGCTGGGGCGCGGCCTCGGCGGCATCGGCGCGGCACAGACGCTGTTCGAGCCCGATCGCTTCAACGCCGCCGACAACCTCATGGTCTACCAGTGCGTGGCGCTGGGGGCGCTGGCGTTCCCGCTGCTGGCCTGCGCCGCCTTCGGCTTCTGGCGCATCGGCGGTTCGTCGCGCGCCGACACCGCCACGCTGTGCGCGTTCGCGCTGATCGTCGTCTGGTACGGCGCAGTCAGCAACGTCGTCGAACACCCGATCCTGGCCGCCACCTACGGCTTCCTCCTCCAGCGCTGCGTCTGCCTGCTGCGCCCCCGCCGCTTCCCATGACCGGAGAACCTGCGATGCCGATCCGCCCCGGTGTGTCGTCCCTGCCCGCTGCGCCGTCGGCGCAGGTCCGTTTCCGCAGCGAGGAACCGATCCCGCTGATCGTGAACGGGCGCTTCCTGTCCCGTCGCGTGACCGGCGTGGAGCGCGTGGCACGCGGGATCGTGGGCGCCCTCGAAGCGCGGATGGACGGGGATGGTCTGGTCCGCTTCGGCGAGACCGTGTTCCAGCCGCGCATCGCCGCACCGGCCGGACCGCTGCACGCGCCGCCGAAGCGGATCCCGGTGCAACGCAATGCACGCCTGCAAGGCAACGCGTGGGAACAGTGCGCGCTGCCGTGGCAGGCACGCGACGGCCTGCTGCTGAACCTGTGCAACACCGCGCCGCTGTGTGCGGGCCCGCAGGTGACCTACGTGCACGACGCCGGCGTGTACGCGATCGCCGACGCCTACGACTGGCGCTTCCGCCACTGGTATCGCACGCTGCACCGCGCCTATCGCCTGCGTGGCGACGCGCTGCTGACCAACTCCGTGTTCTCGGCGCGCGAACTCCAGCGTTACGCGGGTTTCCCGCGCGATCGCCTGCACGTGGCCGCACCCGGATGCGACCACATCCACGAGGTGGCGCTGGCGCCGCTGCCGATGCAGGTGGATCTGCTGGCGCGCACGCGCGGCTACTTCCTGGTCGTCGCCAGCCGCGCACCGCACAAGAACCTGGACACGGCGCTGGCGGCGCATGCCGAATTCCTCCGTCGCCATCCCGACGGTCCCGCGCTGGTGCTGGTCGGCGGCCGCCATGGCGGCGTGTTCGAGGACACGGCGCCGTCGGATTGGGACTACGGCCACGTGCTGCGTCTGGGCTATGTCGAAGACCCGACGATGGTGGCGATGCTGCGCCGTTCGCGCGGCCTGATCTTTCCCTCGCGCTACGAAGGCTTCGGCCTGCCGCTGGTCGAAGCGATGGCCGTCGGCTGTCCCGTGGTCGCCAGCGACCTGCCGACCGCGCAGGAGATCGGCATCGACGCGTGCTGGACGTTCCCGCCGGAGGACACCGGCGCACTGGTGGAGGCGCTGGAAGCGGTGACCTCGCGTCCGCGCGAGGTTCGCGCGAAGGTACTGGTCGGGCGGCATCGCGCGGCGCAGCTGACCTGGGATGGCTGCACCGACGCCGTGCTCGCGACGGCGAGCCGGGCCTGCGAGGCGTTGCGGGGAGTGCCGGCATGAATCACCACCTTGGTTCGAAGCAGGACACCCCGAAGGTCGCCGTGGTCCACGACTGGCTGAACGTCGTCGGCGGCGCGGAGCGCGTGCTGGAGCAGATCCTGCACGTCTTCCCCGATGCCGACGTGCACGCGCTGATCGACACCCTGCCCGCCGACCAGCGCGGCTTCCTCGGCGGACGCCCGGTGAAGGTGTCGATGATCGGCCGCACGCCGTGGCTGCGGCATCGCCACAAGCTCGCACTGCCGCTGATGCCGACCGCGATCGAATCCTTCGACCTGAGCGCCTACGACCTGGTGATCTCCTCCAGCTTCGCGGTGGCGAAGGGCGCGATCACCCGGCCCGATGCCCTGCACGTGTGCTACTGCCACTCGCCGATGCGCTACCTGTGGGACCTCGAACACAGCTATCGGCGCGATGCAGGCCTCGATCACGGCCTGCGCGGGCTGCTGACGTCACTGCTGTTCAACCAGTTGCGGATGTGGGACGTGGCCAGCGCCTCGCGGCCGCAATTGCTGCTGGCCAATTCGAACTTCACCGCCAGCCGCATCGCGCGCTACTGGGGACGCACGTCGACGCTGCTGCCGCCGCCGGTGGATCTCTCGCGCTTCTCGCTGCGCGACGGCACGGCCGACGACGACTACCTCACGGTGTCGCGACTGGTGCCGTACAAGCGCCACGACCTGATGGTGGAGGCGTTCGCCGCGATGCCCGACCGCCGACTCACGATCATCGGCGACGGCCCGCAACGCGCCGCGCTGGAACGGCGCGCCACGCCGAACGTGCGTTTCCTCGGCGCATTGCCCGATCGCGAGGTCGCCGAGCACATGCGCCGCGCGCGCGCGTTCGTGTTCGCGGCGCACGAGGATTTCGGGATCGTGCCGGTCGAGGCGCAGGCCTGCGGCACGCCGGTGATCGCCTACGGCGTGGGCGGCGCGCTCGACACCGTGCGCGGCTGGCCGTCGCCGCAGCCGACCGGCGTGTTCTTCGACCGGCAGACGCCCGAATCGCTGCGCGACGCGGTCGAACGGTTCGAGGCGATGGAACGGGTCTTCGACCCGGCCGTGCTGCGCGCGAACGCCGAACGCTTCGGCAACGACCACTTCCGCGCGCGGCTGGCCGAACTGGTGCGCGATGCGCAGGCGGCAATGCGGACCACGCCGACATCGGCACCACCACCATCGCAGCATGCGCCACGACGGCCACCGGTCATGGCCGCCAATGCGCCGGCGATCTTCGGCGGCGGCCACATCGAGATCACCGGCGGGCGGTGAGGCTCGTCGCCGCGCGGGCGGCCTCAGCCGGCCTTCGCGCGCGAGACCGCCAGCACGCCGGCGACCACCAGCCCGGTGCCGGCGATCTGCCACGGGCCCATGGGCTCGTGCAGGATCAGCTGGCTCAGCACGATCGTCGACACCGGGCCGATCATGCCGATCTGCGAGGCCACGCCGGAACCGAGGCGGCGCACGCCGATCATCGTCATCAGCACCGGCGCCACCGTGCACAGCGTGCCGTTGAGCAGCGACAGACCGTAGACTGCGTGCGGCAATCGCGGCAGGCCCCACGGTTCGATCACGAGGTACTGGCCGATGCACAGCACCGCCGCGACCGTGCTGGCGTAGGCGGTCAGGCGCACCGCACCGACGCGGGCGACGATCTCGCCGCTGCCGTACAGGTACACCGCATAGGACAGCGCGCTGCACAGCACCAGCACGCTGCCGACGAGCACGCCCTCGCCGCCGACGCGCAGGTCGTGGCCGAAGGCGAGCACGACGCCGACGTAGCTGATCGCCAGCGCGACGAGTTGCACGCGCGTCGGCCGCCGCCGCGCCAGCACCGCGCCCATCAGCAGCACGAACGTGGGCGTGAGATAGAGGATGACGCGTTCGAGGGTGGCGGAGATGTACGCCAGCCCGAGGAAGTCGAACAGGCTGGCGAGGTAGTAACCGCTCACGCCCAGCGCGAACACGCGCCAGCGATCGCCGGTCGACAGCGGCGCCGCATGACGCGCCGCCCACACGCCCATCAGCAGGAACAGCGGCAGCGCCACCAGCATGCGCAGCGCGAGCAGCGTCACCGCATCGGCACCGAGGCGCAGGCCGAGCTTGACGATGATCGCCTTGCCCGAGAACGCGATCGCACCCAGCGCCACCAGCGCGACGCCGGCGAGGTCCGCGCGCGGCGCCGGCCGTGCGACGCCGTCTGCGTTCGCGTTCACGCGAGGAACGCGTCGAGCAGCGTGCGCAGCACCGCCTGCGTGCGCGCCGCGCGGGCGTCGTCCCAGGCGAAGCTGTCCTCGTCCATGTAGATGCGCTGGCTCATCTCCAGCTGCACGGCATCGACGCCGTTCGCCGGGTCACCGTAGTGGCGGGTGATGTAGCCGCCCTTGAAGCGGCCGTTCGCGACCCAGTCGAACGCGTCCTGCGCAGCCAGCGCCGCTTCCAGCCGCACCTGCGCGGCCGGCGCGCAGCTCGCGCCGCCGGCGGTGCCGAGGTTGAGGTCCGGCAGGCGGCCTTCGAACAGGAACGGACAGGTGCCGCGGATCGAATGGCCTTCCCACAGCAGCGCACGGCCGTGCGTCGCGCGCAGGCGATCGAGTTCCTCGCGCAGCGCGGCGTGGTACGGACGCCAGTAGGTGTCGATGCGCTGCGCGATCTCGTCCGGCGACGGCGCCTGTCCCGGCAGGTAGACCGGATCGCCGGAGAACCGCACGATCGGGCACAGGCCGGTGGTGTTCTGGCCCGGATACAGCGAGACGTCGTCCGGCGGACGATTGAGGTCGATGACGTAGCGCGAGTGATGCGGCGCGAGGATCGACGCGCCAAGCTCGCGGGCGAAGGCGTACAGCCGCGAGACGTGCCAGTCGGTGTCGGGTGCGCGGCGCGCCTCGGGCGTCATGCGCGCGGCGAGATCGTCGGGAATGGCGCTGCCGTCGTGCGGCAGGCTGATCAGCAGCGGCGCGTTGCCGCGATGCAGGGTGAAGACATCCATGCCGGCGAGTGTACCGGCATGGATGCGCGAACCGGCGCGGTCAGGCCTTGACCTTGCAGGTGTTGAGGCCGATCAGCGTGTACAGCGGGCACCAGCCCATCAGCGACGTCGCCAGCGGCACGAGGCCGATCAGGCCGAGGTACTTCATCGGCGCCTCCAGCACGAACAGCAGGCTGAGCAGGCCGAGGCCGATGACGATGCGGAGGATCTTGTCCACGGATCCGACGTTCTTCTGCATGACGATGTCTCCTTGCGTTGGGTTGGACACAGCCTAGGCCGGCCCCGCCGCGCGCTCAGCGACTTTTGTCACCGGCCGGGCGGTCGCCGGCCGCCTCGCCCTGGGCGAGCGCGCGCAGGCCGTCGAGGTCGGCCAGCCGCACGCCGGCACGGGAGAGTTCGACCAGCCCCTGCTCGGCCAGTTGGCCGAGGGTGCGGGTGACCATCTCGCGCACGCTGCCGATCTCGTCGGCGATCGCCTGGTGGGTCATCGCCACGCTGCGGAACCCGGCGTCCGCGCGTTCAATGAGAAATTCGGCGATGCGCCGGTCGAGGCGATGGAACGCCAGCCGTTCGACCCGCTCCATCAGGTCGGACAGCCGGCTGGACAGCGTGGAAAACAGGAACGCGCGCGCCGGCGGCGACTCGGCGATCATCCGCTGGAACAGCGCCGGCGGCAGCAGCGCCAGCCGCAGCGCGCCCTCGGCCACGCCTTCGGCGCCGTAGGCCTCGTCGCCAAGCAGGCAACTGGAGGTGAGGATGCAGGTCTGGCCGCGGGCGACGCGGTACAGCACGATCTCGCGGCCGCTGTCCGAGCGCCGGAACACCTTCACCGCGCCCTGCGTCACCAGCGGCAGGCCGCCGCAGCGCTGGCCTTCGCCGAAGATCGGCGTGCCGTCGCGGAACTCGTGCCAGGCGGCCTGCGCGGCCACCGCCTCGCGCAGCGACGCAGGCAGGTCGGCCAGCAGCGGGTAGGCCTGCGTCAGCGCCTGGAAGCCGTCCTCGGTCACGTGAAGCGCTCCGGCCGGTACGGCGCGGGATCGATCGCCGGCGTGCGCCCGGCCATGAGGTCGGCCAGCAACTGCGCGCTGCCGGTGCTCATGCCGACGCCCATCATCCCGTGACCGGCGTTCATCCAGACCCGGCGCAGGCCGGGCGCGCGGCCGATCAGCGGCATGTCGTCGCGGCTCATCGGCCGCCAGCCGTACCAGCGCTCGCGCACCTCCGGGCCGACCGGTTCGTGCAGGTATTCGCGGGCACCGCGTTCCAGCGCGCCCAGCCGGCGCTCGTTGAGCGTGCGGTCGAAACCGGAGAACTCCATCGTGCTGCCGAGACGGAAGCCGTCCTGCCACGAGGTCACGCACACCGAGCGCTCGCGCAGCACCAGCGGCCGCTTCGGCACGAGGCCCGGCGCGCGGTAGGTGATCGAGTAGCCCTTGCCGGGCTGGATCACCCGCTTCAGCCACGGCACGCCGAAGGTGTCCGCCGACAGCGCCGACCACGCGCCCAGCGCCAGCACCGCGTTGCGGGCGCGCACTTCGCCGTGGTCGGTCCAGGCGGAGATGCCCTCGCGATCCTCGCGCAGGCCGTGCAGCGCGCAGCCTTCGACGATCTCGCCGCCGCGCTCGCGCACGGCGCGGGCCAGTTCGGCCAGGTACTTGTCCGGGCGCAGCGCGGCATCGCCGGAGAAGCGCAGGGCGCCGGCGACGCCGGGCAGCAGCGCCGGCTCCTGCGCCTCGTAGGCCTGGCCGTCGATGACGTCGACCGCCACGCCCAGTTCGCGCAGCAGCGGCAGCTCGCGCTGCTCGTGGGCGAAGGCGCGGGCGTTGCGGAAGACGTAGTCCTCGCCGGATTCGATGAACTCGCAGGCCAGGCCGTAGCGCGCGACCCAGTCGGCGAGCCGGCGGCGGGAGTCGTCGAGCAGCGCGTACTTGCCGCGCGCGCTCGTTTCCCAGTCGCGATGGTTGCAGCGCGCGGCGAAGCCCAGCAGCCAGCGCGCCAGCACCGGGTCCAGTCGCGGCGGGATGTACAGCGGCGCGTCGGGCGTGAGCGCCCAGCGCAGCGCCTTGAGCACGGTGCCCGGCGCGGCCAGTGGCGGCGCGTGGCTGGGGGTGATCGTGCCGCAATTGCCGTGCGAGGCGCCGGCGCCGATGCGATCGGCCTCGACCACGCGCACGCCGCGGCCCGATTCGAGCAGCGCCAGCGCGCAGGCGAGTCCGCTGACGCCGCCGCCGGCGATGATGACATCGATGGTCACTGCTGCCTTACCTCCAGAAAAGTGTCGAATCCGTCACCGAGCAAAAATTAATGCTGCAGTGCAACATGACTGCTTCGTGAATCCGTGCATATGCTCGGATGTCTTGCGGGTAGGGAGACGTCCCGGACGTCCGTTCCACCCTCCCCACGAGGCATGCAGCGGCACTTTCCCGGGAGAGCGGGACGCCCCTGCATCAGTATGACCGGCACCTCCGGCCCGATCACCATTCTTCCTACAGGGGCACCATCTCGCTATGCGTACCAGGACCTCCTTGCTGAGCGCCGCCATCATTGCTTCGCTCGCCGTGCTGCATGTCGAATCCACCGCGACTTCCGGGAAACTCCCCGGCCTGACCCCCGAATCCTCGCCGGCCGTCGCCGCCACCTCCGCCACCGCGCCGGCCGCGGCCATGCCGGCCCTCGCCGCGAGCGGCCAGTCGGTCGCCGCCGCGATGGTCGCCTACACCCGTTCCGGCGCCGACGCCGACCGCACCCCGCAGGCCGATCGCGCGCGTGCGCTGCTCGCCGGCCCGGCGGCGCTCGAAGCCCGCCGCGCCGCCGCCGACACCTTCGCCGCCAACGACGTCATCGTCGACCGCGACGGCACCGAGCACGTGCGCATGAACCGCACCTACGCCGGCCTGCCGGTCGTCGGTGGCGACCTCGTGGTCCATTCGCGCAACGGCCAGGTCCTCGGCGTCAGCCAGACGCTGACCAGCAGCGCCCGCCCGAACCTCAGCGCCGCCATCACCGGCGACGCCGCGACCACCATCGCCGGCGCCGACTTCGGCACGAAGTTCGACGGCGTCAGCAGCGCCTCGAAGGTGATCTACGCCCGCGACACCGCGCCGACGCTGGCCTACCAGGTCGTGTTCAACGGCGTGAAGGCCGACCAGACGCCCACCGAGATGCACTACATCGTCGATGCCGGCAATGGCCGCGTGCTCGACAAGTGGGACACGGTGAACACCGCCGCCGCCAGCGGCACCGGCAAGACCATCTACTCGGGCAACGTCGGCATCGTGACCAACAGCCTGGCCACGGGCTACGAGCTGCGTGACCCGAGCCGCGGCAGCACCTACACCACCGACTTCAAGAACGGCGCGACCAACAAGACCGGCACCGGCACCATCTTCACCGACGCCGACAACGTCTGGGGCAACAACACCAACAGCGACCGCGCCTCGGCCGGCGCCGACGCCCACTTCGGCGTCGCCACCACCTGGGACTTCTACCAGACGCTCGGCCGCAACGGCATCGCCAACAACGGCGCCGGCTCGTACAGCCGCGTCCACGTCGGCCGCAACTACGTCAACGCCTTCTGGTCCGACAGCTGCTTCTGCATGAGCTACGGCGACGGCGACGGCGCGACCTACAGCCCGCTGGTCGATCTCGACGTGGCCGGCCACGAAATGTCGCACGGCGTGACCTCGCGCTCGGCCAACCTCACCTACTCGGGCGAGTCCGGCGGCCTGAACGAAGCCACCTCCGACATCATGGGCTCGATGGTGGAGTTCTACGCCAACAACGCGCTGGACACCCCCGACTACCTGATCGGCGAAGAGATCTACATCGCCAACGTGCCGGGCAGCGCCACCCAGAAAGCCCTGCGCTACATGTACCGTCCGAACAAGGACGGCGCGTCGTCGGACTGCTGGTACTCGGGCGTGGGTTCGCTGGACGTGCACTACAGCTCGGGCCCGGCCAACCACTTCTTCTACCTGCTGGCCGAAGGCACCGGCGCCAAGACCTACAGCGGCGTCGACCACACCCCGACGACCTGCGCCGCGGGCAACACCAAGGCCGGCACCGGTACCGCGTCGCTCACCGGCATCGGCCGCACCGCCGCCACGGCGATCTGGTACCGCGCGCTGACGGTCTACATGACCTCCAGCACCAACTACGCCGGCGCCCGCACCGCCACGCTCAACGCGGCCCGCGACCTGTACGGCACCGGCTCGGCGAACTACAACGCCGTCGCCGCGGCGTGGAGCGCGATCAACGTCAACTGATCGCCTGTCCGACCGGAAGCACCAACGGAAACGGCCCGCTCGCGCGGGCCGTTTCCTTTTGCGGAAGCCTGCGGCAACCGGAACCGGCCGCCAAAGGCGATCGCGACGCGATCAGTGGTGGTGGCCGCCGTCGCCGTGGACGTGGCCGTGCTCGACTTCCTCGGCCGAGGCTTCGCGCACGTCGACGATCTCGATGTCGAAGTGCAGGTCCTTGCCGGCCATCGGATGGTTCAGGTCGACGTCGACCGCGGTCAGGCCGATCTTCTCGATGGTGACGGCGCGCGGGCCGAAGTTGGTCTGCAGCACGACCTGCATGCCGGGTTCCAGCTTCTGGTTGCCGAAGTGCTTCTTCGGGATGCGCTGGGTCAGGCCTTCGCGACGGTCGCCGTAGGCCTCGGCGGCGGGGACGTCGACCGAGAAGGTCTCGCCGGCCTCGCGGCCTTCCATCGCCTTCTCCAGGCCCGGGATGATGTTGCCGTGGCCGATCAGGATGGACAGCGGCTCGCCGCCGTTGGAGCTTTCGGTGGCCGGCTGGCCGACTTCGCCGACGGTGTAGTGGAAACGGACAGCGCGGTCTTTCTCGATTTTCATGCGTGGACTCTGGGGGCCGACGGGGTCGGCGCCATGGAAGCGGCGGGCCGGCTTGATCGCCGGGCGAAGGAGCGGCCAAGATGGCCGCGATGAAGGCCGCGCATTATCCGTGCTCCCCCGCCCCGGCGCCAACCGCGCCGCATCGTGCATGGCCGCTGGCCGGGGCGCTGGCCCTGACGCTGGCCCTCGGCCTGGCCGGCTGCGGCGAGCCCGAACGCGTCCGCCCGACGCCGCACCCGCAGCGCTCCTGGTCGACCGCGACACCGCAGGACCCGGCCGCGGCCAACGCCGTGCTGATGCGCGCCCTCGGCCTGGTCGGCACGCCCTACCGCTACGGCGGCAACACGCCGGAATCCGGCTTCGACTGCAGCGGGCTGGTGAACTACGTCTTCCGCGACATGCTCGACCTGCGCCTGCCGCGCACCTCGCGCGAACTGGCGGCGATGCAGGGCCCGCGGATCGCGCCCGATCGCCTTGCCCCGGCCGACCTGGTGTTCTTCGGCAGCGGCGGCGAGGTCAGCCACGTCGGCATCTACGTCGGCGAGGGCCGGTTCGTGCATGCGCCCAGCACCGGCGGCACGGTCCGGCTGGACCGGCTGGACGGCGCCTGGTGGCGGGACCATTACACCGGTGCGAAACGCGTGTTGCACTGAGCGGACACCGAGCCGCCACGACACCCGATTCCGCCTTTTCGTGGAACATTGGCCTGCAACAGATTGATTCAGAAAGACTTTCCTGAAAAAGCACGGTGTCTGCTCCACGGAGGCGGCCAACCCTGCGCCGACGTACGGATGTTCCGTTCCGGAATCGCGATCACCTTTTTCGGGCCGGACCTAACGTTTTCTGAACCCCCCGGCGGCCGGGCTCGGGCACACTGCGGGCTCCTTTCGCAAAGTGCATGACGCGTGACGACCCCAGCCCAAGGCTCCGGCCGCCCCTCCGCCATCCACCTCCGCCTCGCGCTTGCTGTGCTGCTGGCTGCCGCCAGCCTCCCGGCCATCGCCGCAGAGGCTCCGCGCAACACCCTTGAGCTCTCGCCGCCGGTGCTGGCACCGCTGGCCGATGCCGGCCTGCGCAATCCGCTCTCCCTGCCCGGCCGCACGGTGCTGTTCGCCCGCGACGTCCGCGCCATCTTCAACGACGAGCAGGTCGCCGGCGGCATTGCTGCCGATGCGACGGTCGCCGCCGCACCCGCCGAAGGCCGCATCCGCGGCATGCTGCGCCGTGCGCTGTCGCTGCTCGGCACGCCCTATCGCTGGGGCGGCACCACGCCGGAGAACGGCTTCGACTGCAGCGGCCTGGTCGGCTACGTATTCCGCAACAACCTCGGCATCGAACTGCCGCGCATCTCGCGCGACATGGCCAAGGTCGGCGAACTGATCCGCGACCGCGACTCGCTGGTCGAAGGTGATCTGGTGTTCTTCAGCCGCGCCGGCAAGCATGTCGACCACGTCGGCATCTACATCGGCAACGGCCAGTTCCTGCACGCCCCGCGCACCGGCAAGGACGTGGAGATCGCGACCCTGGCCTCGGGCTACTGGGCGCAGAAGTTCCTGCAGGCGCGCCGCGTCGCCACCCAGTAAGGGTCGACGCCGTCCGCTTCTCCGAAGGGCCGCGCAAGCGGCCCTTCGCGTGTCCGGGCGGCGCGAAGGCTTTTCTCTCCCTTCCCTGTCAACGGGAGGGCTGGGGAGAGGATGGCTTCACTCCCTCCGGGTTCGAAACGGCTTGTGGAAGCAGGGAAACCCCATCCCCACCCCGACCCTCCCCTTGAAGGGGAGGGAGAAGAGCGAACCGCACGGTATGCGACGGCGGCACGCCCTGCCGGATGCGGCGAGCACAGCCGGAGCACGGGCCCGCCCGCTTGCGGCCGGATCGGCGCCGGCCCATGCTGCGATCACCGCTTCGGCCAGGGGGAATGTCGATGGGTCGTACGCTGCTGGGCATCGTGCTGGGCATCTTCGCGATGTGGCTGACCACCTCCGCGGTGGAGTTCGCCAGCCACATGCTGTATCCGCCGCCGCCGGGCCTCGACCCGCAGGATCCGCAGTCGCTGGCGGTGATGCTCGCCGCCGCACCGACCGCCGCGCTGGTGCTGCTGGTGACGGCCTGGACGCTGGGCGCCTTCGTCGGCGGCTGGGTCGCCGGACGCATCGCCCGTCACCCGCGCATCGCCGCGACCTGCGTCGCTTTGCTCACGATCACCGGCGTGGTCGGCATGATCGTGATCGTCCCCGAACACCCGACCTGGGTCTCCGCGCTGGGCCTGCTGCTGCCGATCCCCGCCGCGTTGCTCGGCGCGACGCTGGCGCAGCGGCGGGAGAAGACGTTGCCGAAGTGAGCGCGCGGCGTCGCGTGATCCAGGAATGGAACGGGCCGTTCGCGATGGCGGGCCGGGGCCCGCCCTACACCGCTTCCTCGATCCCCACGTTCGTCGGCGCGCGTTCGTAGGTCTCGCGGTCGAGCAGGCCGGTTTCCTTCGCGACCAGCACGGGGACCAGCATCTGGCCGGTCACGTTGGTCATCGTGCGCATCATGTCGAGGATGCGGTCGATGGCATAGAGATAGCCGATGACTTCCAGCGGCAGGCCGGCGGCGCTGAGCACCACCGTCGCCATCACCACCGCGGTGCCGGGCACGCCGGCGGTGCCGAAGCTGCCAAGGACCGAGGCGATCACCACGATGAGGTACTGCTCGGGCGACATCGGCGTGCCCATGTACTGCGAGATGAAGACCGCACACAGCGCCGGGTAGATCGCGCCGCAGCCGTCCATCTTGATGCTGGCGCCCAGCGGCACCGCGAACGCGGCGTAATCCTTGTCGACGCCGAGGTTGTGGGTGGCGCAGCGCAGCGACGACGGCAGCGAGGCGAAGCTCGACGAACTGACGAACGCCACCTGCATGCCCGCCGCGGCGCCGCGGAAGAACTTCAGCGGGTTGAGCCCGTGCGCCAGCAGCAGGCCGCTGTAGGTGACGACGATGTGCAGCGCGCAGGCGATGTACAGCGCCAGCACGAAGCTGCCCAGCGGCAGCAGTTGCTTGAAGCCGTAGTTGCCGACCAGCGCGGCGATCAGGCCGAAGGTGCCGATCGGCGTCATCTCCAGCACGAAGCGCGTGATCTGGATCGCGATCGCGCTGGCCTCGCCCGCGAGCTTGCGCGCCAGCGCGACCTTGTCGCCCAGCTTCACCATCGCGAAGCCGATCAGGCCGGCGACGAAGATCACCGGCAGGATCGAGCCCTTGCCGGCCTTCAGCACGGTCTCGCCGGCGGCGTTCTTCGCCTCGCCGATGCCGGTCAGCGCGTGGAAGACGTTGGTCGGCACCACGCCCAGCAGCACGTCGACCACGCTGGGGATGTCCTTCGGCACGTATTCGGGATCGACGGAGAGCGGCAGTTGCAGCACGCCCGGCTGCATCACCGTGCCGACCGCCAGACCCATCGCCACCGCCAGCACCGCAGTGATCGCGAACCACAGGAACGTGCGTCCGCCGAGCGCGGCGATCGACTTCTGCCCGTGCAGCGAGGCGACCGCGTTGATCACCGCGAAGAAGACCAAGGGCACCGCGATCATCTTGATCAGCTTGACGTACAGATCGCCCAGCGGCCCGAACCACGTCTCGGCATTCGGCCCGAACGCCCATCCCGCCAGCGCGCCGAGCGCGAACGCGCCGACCACGCGCTGCCAGAACGGGATGCGGAACCAGACAGCGACGACGGACATGCGGGGCTCCGCGAAAGACGAGGCGAGCCGGCACGATAGCCGAGCCGGCCGGACGCGGCGAGCGGGCGGGCGTCATCAGCGCGTCCCACGCCGGCAACGGCGGGCGGGCATAATCGACGTTTCCGTCCGTCGTCGCCTGCCCATGATCGTCCGTCCCGCCCTGCTCGCCCTCGCCTGCACCCTCGCCGCCGCCGCGGCCACGCTGCCCGTCGCCCAGGCGCGCCGCGCCACTCCGCCGGTCGCCCCGGCCGTCGACGTGCCGGCGATCCAGCATCCCGATGGCGAGACAGCGGCGTGGTGGTTCCGTGCCGGCGCCGCGCAGGCCGCCGCCCGCGGCGCGATGTCGGGCCGCGCGAAGAACGTCATCCTGTTCGTGGGCGACGGCATGAGCATCACCACCGTGGCCGCCGCCCGCATCCTGGACGGCCAGCGCAAGGGCGGCCCGGGCGAGGAGAACGCGCTGAGCTGGGAAGACTTCCCCGACACCGGCCTGAGCAAGACCTACAACACCGACACGCAGACGCCTGACTCCGCCGGCACGATGTCGGCGATGGCCACCGGCGTGAAGACCCGCAGCGGGGTGCTGAGCGTCGGCCAGGCACCGATGCGCGACGACTGCGCCGGCGCGCTCAAGGCGCCGATGCTGACGCTGTGGGAACTGGCGGCCGCCACCGGCCTGTCCACCGGAGTGGTGACCACCACCCGCATCACCCACGCCACCCCGGGCGCGACCTTCACCCACTCGCCCGACCGCAACTGGGAGAACGACGCCGAGCTGCCGGCCGCGGCCGCCGAAGCCGGCTGCACCGACATCGCCCGGCAGCTGGTCGAAACCCCGTTCGGCCACGGCCCCGACGTGCTGATGGGCGGCGGCCGCGGCAGCTTCATGCCGCCGACCCAGACCGATCCCGAATACGCCGACCAGGTCGGCCTGCGCCTGGACGGCCGCGACCTGGTCGCCGACTGGCAGCGCCGCCATCCCGATGGCCACTACGTCTGGAATGCCGCCCAGCTGGCCGCCGCGCCGAAGACCGGGCCGCTACTGGGCCTGTTCGAGCCCAGCCACATGCAGTTCGAGCACGACCGCGCACGGGACCGCGGCGGCGAGCCGTCGCTGGCGGAGATGACGACCGCGGCGATCGAGCGCCTGGGCCGCAACCGGCAGGGCTACGTGCTGCTGGTGGAAGGCGGCCGCATCGACCACGCGCACCACGGCGGCAACGCCTACCGCGCCCTCACCGACGCGATCGCGCTGAGCGAGGCCGTCGCCGCCGCGGCCAAGGCGACCTCCGCCGACGACACGCTGATCCTGGTCACCGCCGACCACGCCCACACCCTGACCTTCGCCGGCTACCCGGTGCGCGGCAACCCGATCCTGGGCAAGGTCCGCGGCAGCAGCGGCGAGGGCAGCAACCCGGCGGGCTTCGCCACCGACGCCACCGGCCTGCCCTACACCACCTTGAATTACGCCAACGGCCCGGGCTACGCCGGCGCCACCGACCAGCAGCCGGAAGGCCCGAAGTCGGCCGCACGCGAGGTCAGCGGCTTCCGCCAGGCCACCCAGGGCCGGCCGAAGCTGGGCGACGTCGACACCGAAGCGCCGGATTACCTGCAGGAAGCGATGATCCCGCTGTCGAACGAGACCCACGGCGGCGAGGATGTCGGCATCTGGGCCCGCGGCCCCGGTGCGTCGGCCGTGCGCGGCACGATCGAGCAGAACACGATCTTCCACATCCTGCTGCAGGCCACCCCGGCCCTGCGCGCGGCGCTGTGCGCGAAGAAGCTGTGCGACGCCAACGGCGTCCCGGTCACCCTGCCGGACCCGGCGGCGTTCCGGCGCTGATCGCCGACGCGGACGCTGCCCACACCCCTGGTAGAGCGGCCTTTAGGCCGCTGCCTTTCGCTTTCCGGAAAACCCGGAGCAGCGGCCCAAAGGCCGCCCTACCGGGCTTCGGCCTCAGAACGGCTTGGCCAGCACCAGATAGACGATCGCCACCAGCAGCAGCACCGGCAGCTCGTTGAGCAGCCGGAGCGTCTTCGCCGACGGCAGCGGCCGCCCCTTGTCCACACCCTTCAACCAGCGGCCGCTGACGATGAAGTACGCCAGCAGCAGGGCCACGAGGGTCAGCTTGGCGTGCAGCCAGCCGCCGGCCATGTGGAAGTGCAGCCACAACGCCAGCCCCGGGATCACCGCCAGCCCGAACATGATGTGGCCGAAGCGGTACAGCCGGCGGCCCATCAGCACCAGCCGCTCGCGCACCGCCGGCACGTCGCCGGCCTCGGCGATGTTCACCAGGATCCGCGGCAGGTAGAACACGGTCGCCATCCAGGCGATCACGAAGACGAGATGGAAGGTCTTGGTCCAGAAGTAGGCCTGCATGGGCGGGGCTCGGCTCGGATCGGGGGAGGCGGACAGTAGCAGATGGACCGGGCGCAAACATGAGAATCGCTCTCATCCGGTAATTTTGAACACACTGTTTGACACCCCGGGTCACCCGCGAACTGACCTCCGACGTCACTCGCCGTTCGTCGGAACCCGATCCGCGGGGCTCCGTGGACCGGAAATCCAGCCATTCATGAAATCGTTTCCGCAAAGTGCCGCCGCTCCGGCCTCGTCAATTATCTTGATCGCGCTGCTCCGGAAAGACGGGGAGGAAGATGGCACGCGGTTTGCTTTTAACCCATCGCCCCCAACCGAACGGAGCCCGCGATGTCGGCCGCCCTCAAAGTGATCGAAACCCCGAACCCGCAGGACGCGACCGCCCAGATGCAGACCCGCAACGAATGCCAGCAGACGCTGGAAGCCCTCGTCGCCCGCACGCCTGCCATCGTCTTCGCCTCGCTCGGTACGGTCGACGGCCGCAGCTTCGCCCATGCCGACGCCCCCGGCCGCCAGGCCAACGCGCCCCGCGCTGCCGCGATCATGAGCTCGCTGATGGGACTGGTCGAATCGTTCGGACGCGAGTCGCTCGACAGCACGGCCGAGTACAACAGCATCGCCACCGCGCACGGCTCGATCGTGCTGGTGCGGGTGCCTTCGAAGGCGAAGTTGCACACGCTCTGCATCTGCGCTGACGCCAGCGAGATCCTGGCGATGACCATCCGCGCCGCGCTCGATACCGCCGGACAACTCGCCGCGAAGATCGACGCTTCCCACTGACCCCCATCCGCGCCGCCACGCCGGACCCTCGCGGCCGGCACGGCGCCCGTAATGATTCCTATTGTCTGCAACATCCGCTTCCTCCGCATCCCGCACTTTCACCGACCCCTGAAGGAAACAAAGAAGATGGCCAAGATTTCGCTCGAACCCCTGCGCAACCTCGACGGCTACGTCGCTTCCGCCCTCGTCGACACCGAGAGCGGCATGCTGCTCGCCGGCGACGGCGCCGGCATCGACCTCGAACTCGCTGCCGCCGGCAATGCCGAAGTCGTCCGCGCCAAGCGCAAGGTCGCCAACGCGCTGAAGCTCAACGACACCATCGAGGACATCCTCATCAGCCTCACCAAGCAGTACCACGTGATCCGTCCGCTGGAGAGCAACCAGAAGCTGTTCCTGTACGTGGTGCTGGACCGCTCCAAGTCGAACCTCGCGATGGCGCGCCACGAGCTGCGCACGTTCGAAAAGGGCGTGGACTTCTCCTGATCCGGCGCCCGGATCCCCGCCGCGGGCGCAACACGCGCCCGCGGCGACCGCACCATCCCTTCCTTCTCTTCGCCCGTCGCCCATGACCCGCGCCGACATCGCCACCGCCGCGCTCGACGAACAGGCCGAACAGCGCATCCGCCTCGCCGCCACGCTGCTCGCGGCCTGGCGCATCACGGCGCGCGTGCGGGCCTGGGACGGCACGCGCTGCACGCTGCTGGTGGCGGACCTCGGCGATGCCTACGGGCGCCAGGCGTTCGCCCGTGCGCGATCGCGCGGCACGCCGGTGCTGGCCTTCGGCGCCACCGCAGCCGATCTCGGCCCGGGCGTCGTCGATGCGAACGAGGCCAGCCCCGCGCCCGCGCTGGCGCAGGCGCTGCGCGATCTGCTCGCCGTCGAAGCGACGGCCGGCACCGAAACCAATGAAACGGCCACCACCACCGCGCTGCCCGCGCTGTGCCGACTGGCCGATCCCGAATTCAACGGCCGCGCGGTGGATGCCCAGCTCAACGGCCGGCGCATCCGCATCCGCCCGGACACCGGGCGCGTGCATGCCGCGACGCTCAGCGACCTGCTGTCCGCGCGCGATTCGTTCGCCAGCGCGGACTGGACGCTGGCCGCCAGCGACGAAACGCCCGACGAGGACGGCGTGCACCGCAGCCTCGAAGCCTTCCTGCTGCAGGCCGCTTTCCACGGCCGCACGCAGTTGCCGGAGTTCCCGGCGGGCCGCCATCGCCTGAAGGACTGGCCCGACGTCGGCTCGGCGCCGGAACTGGTGGGCGCACTGAAAGTCGCGAAGGCGCTGATGCGGGCATCCGCCGGCGTCGACGAACTGACGAGGCTCTGCAACCTCGACCCGCGCGATGTCAACGCGACCTTGTGGGCGTATCGCGCCGCGAACCTGCTGGAACGGCAGGACGCGACGGCCGACGCCGCGGTCGCGCCCGCGCCCGCCCAGCCGGTCGGGACGTTCTCCGGCATGCTGGCGCGGATCGCCTCGCGCTTCGGCCTGGCCAGGGCCTGATCCCATGATCCAGCAGTACCGACAGGAGCGGCAGGGCCGCCCGCATGGCGCGGCCTGACGCCTTTTCACGGAGCGAGACGATCGTGTCATTCGAAAGCGCAAAACTCGTGTTCGCCGGCCCGGTCGGCGCCGGCAAGACCACGGCCATCCGGTCGTTGTCCGACGTCGCGCCGGTGTCCACCGAAATGCCGTTGACCGACGGCGCGATGGGCGAGAAGACCACGACCACCGTCGCGATGGATTTCTCGCCGGTGCTGCTGGACGACGGCACGCCGCTGCACATCTACGGCCTGCCCGGGCAGGAACATTTCGCGCACATGCGGCCGATCGTGATGGCCGGCGCGGTGGGCGTGATCGTGGTGCTGCCGGGCGACAGCCTGCGCATCGCGCTGGAATGCGAACACTGGATCCGCGCGATCCGCGACATCGACGCCGACGCCGGCCTGGTGATCGGCATCACCCGCACCGACCTCGTGCCCGCCTTCCGCATGGACGCCGTGCGCCAGGCCGTGCGCCGCTGCGGCCGGCCGATCCCGGTCTTCACCTTCGACGCCCGCGACCGCGAACAGACGGCGCACCTGGTCCGGGCCCTGCTGCTGTCGCTCGATTGAGCACCGCCGCGAACGCCGCCGCGCACGAACTGGTCGACGCCTTCGCGCAGGCGGGGCTGCCGCTGCATCCCACGCTGCGCGAAATGCTCGGCGAGCATCCGAGCCACCGCACCGAGCGCCGCGGGTGCGGCTACACGCAAGCCACGCGATTCCTGTCGACGTTCGTGAACCAGCCGCGCGATCCGGTCGCCGCGACCGACCTCGGCGTGTTCGACGACTGGCCGAAATCGCGTACCGAGACCCTTGCCGGTGCGCTGGTCGCCGCAGGCTGGCCGTCCGGCTGGCGCGGCCTCGACCGGGCCGATCCCGCGCTCATCGCATCGCTGCCGCAATCGCCGTTGCTGCAGTCGCTGGTCGCCCTGCCGGCACGGCTCGCCACCATCGCCGCATCACTGCGACTGGAGGAAAGCACGCTGCTGCTGCCGATCCTGCGCGATCTGCTGGTGCCCGCGGAAACCACCGCACCGGCGCTGCCGCCGATGCGCGAGAAGCCCGAGATCGGCAGTTGCTCACAGGCCGAGGAATTCTTCCTGGAGATCGCGCATGGCCGCGTGCGCCGCGGCGGCAAGGTCAACCTGTTCGTCGACGCCGATGGCCGCCCGCTGCTGGTCGAGAAGATGGCGCTGGGCGAATCGCATTCGGCGATGGCGGTGGCGCCGGTGTCGGTGTGCGGCGTGACCCTGCCGCCGGGCGCACTGTTCGCGCTGCGCTACGACGACGACGCGCCGGCGCTGCGTGCGATCCCGTGCGGCGCCGTGCACGCGCTCGACACCATCGCCGAAGCGCGCTTCCTGCGCCTGACCACGCTCGCGGTCGCGCCCGCGGTGCGGCGACGCGCCTTCAGCGCGCAGTTCGAGGCGCAGATCCGCGGCAACATGCTGTCGCCGCAGACCACGACGCTGGCCCATCTCCACGCCTTCGCCACGGAGCGGCTCGCCGCCGGCCAGGCAGGGTGACGATGCGCATTCCCGCCTGGTTCCGCGAGGACTACGCTCCCGGCGACGTGCCGCTGCTGGCACGGCTGGCGACGACGGCGCGCAAGCTCGAACGCCTGGGGCTGGTGGACTTGCGGCAGGCACCGCCGGCGACGCCGGACATGCTGGCCGGGCTGCACGACGCACGCTACCTCCACGCGTTCCTGCACGGCGAAGAACCGCTGGCGTCGCGCCAGGGCATCCCGTGGTCGCCGGCGGTGCGCGACGCCACGCTGGCGATGCTCGGCGGACAGCTGGCGGCGGTCGATGCCGCGCTGCGCGACGGCATCGCGATGAACATCGCGCGCGGCTTCCACCACGCCGTGCCGGAATCCGGCAGCGGCTACTGCCCGCTCAACGGCCTCGCGCTGGTGGCGCATGCGCATCCCGATCGCCGGGTGATGGTGATCGACTGCGACGAACACGGCGGCAACGGCACCGAGGAATTCGCCGCACGCCTGCCGAACCTGTTCAACGTCTCGATCTTCGGCACCCGCTTCGGCTGCCGCGGCGGCCAGCGCTCGTGGGCCTACCAGGTGCGCGTGGACGAAGACGGCTTCGATCGCTACCTCGACGCGCTGCGCGCGGCCGAGGCGCTGGTGGACGCGCACCGTCCGGACCTGCTGCTGTACCAGGCCGGCGCGGACTGCCACGAGGACGATCCCAAGAGCCGGGTCGGCCTGACCACGCGGCAACTGTTCCAGCGCGACCTCGCGGTGTTCCGCATCGCGCACGCACGCGGCATCCCGCTGGTGTTCGTGGTCGCCGGCGGCTACCAGGACGCCGAACGGGTGGCGCGTCTCAACGCCAATACGGTGCGTGCCGCGCGACGGGTCTGGTCCTGAGCGCGGGCGGGCGGGGATACTGGCCGCCCGCCTTCCCGAGCGCGCCCGATGTCCGCCCCGCTTCCTTCGACGCCGATGCCCGTCCTGTTCCTCGGCCACGGTTCGCCGATGAACGCGATCGAGGACAACGCCTGGTCGCGATCCTGGCGCGCACTGGGGCGCGAACTGCCGCGCCCGCGCGCGATCCTCTGCGTGTCCGCGCACTGGGAAACGCCCGGCCCGTGGCTGACCGGCAGCGCGACGCCGCCGACGATCCACGACTTCGGCGGCTTCCCGCAGGCGCTGTTCGACGTGCAGTGGCCGGCGCCGGGCGATCCCGCGCTGGCGCAGCGCGTGGTCGAGCTGCTGGGCGAGGACTTCGGCGCGCGCATCGATCCGCGTCGCGGGCTGGACCACGGCGCCTGGGCCGTGCTGCGGCCGATGTATCCCGACGCCGACGTGCCGGTGGTGCAACTGGGCATCGACAGCCGTCGCCCGGGCGCATGGCACGTGGCACTGGCACGGCGGTTGGCGCCGCTGCGCGACGACGGCGTGCTGGTGGTCGCCAGCGGCGACGTCGTCCACAACCTGCGCCTGTTCGATTGGCATGACCCGAGCGCACTGCCGTGGGCGCTGCGCTTCCGCGATCGCGTCAACGCGCTGATCCGCGAAGGCGACCTCGCCGCACTCGCCGACTGGCCCGCGCTGGGCGAGGATGCGCGGCTGTCGATCCCGACGCCCGAACACTACCTGCCGCTGCTCTACGCCCTCGCGCTGGCCCGCGACGGCGACGCGCTGCGGTTCTTCAACGATGACGTCACCGGCTCGCTGTCGATGACGTCCCTGCTGATCGGCCACGCATGAGCACGACGGACAAGCGCGACGGCAAGACCTACGACAAGCGCTACTTCGACCACTGGTACCGCCGTGCGGGCATCGGCGGCGCGCAGCGGCTCAAGCGCAAGGTCGCGCTGGCGGTGGCGACCGCCGAATACCACCTCGAACGCCCGATCCGCACCGTGCTGGACATCGGCTGCGGCGAAGGCGCGTGGCGCGCGCCGCTGCTCGCGCTGCGGCCGAAGGCGCAGTACCTCGGCTTCGACAGCAGCGAATACGCGATCCGGCGTTACGGCGCGCGCCGCGATCTGCACTTCGCGCGCTTCGGCGACTTCGCGCACCTGCGGCCCTGCCCGCCGGTCGATCTGCTGATTTGCAGCGACGTGATGCATTACCTGCCGACGCGCGAACTGACGCAGGGCCTGCCCGGGCTGACGGAACTCTGCGGCGGCGTGGCCTTCCTCGAAACCTTCGCGAAGGAAGACGAGACCGAAGGCGACGACGTCGGCTTCCAGCCGCGCCCGGCGCGCTTCTACCGCACGCGCTTCGCGGCACTGGGCTTCCGCTTCCTCGGCTCGCATTGCTGGCTGTCGCCCGCGTTGGCCGACCAGCCGGCGGCGCTGGAGGCGGCGCCGCGCTAGCACCGGCAGGCTTGCAGCCCGGTAGAGCGGCCTTCAGGCCGCTGCCTTTGCCATCGTCGCTCGATCAAGAGCAGCGGCCTGAAGGCCGCTCTACCGAGGACGCGGTGTCCCGGGTGTCTACCTCGTACGCTTCGCCGCTGACTTCTTCGTCGTCGACGTCTTCTTCGACACCGCCTTCGCCTCGGCGCGCAGCGCGGCCTCGCGCGCCAGCCGCGCCCACGGGGCCATGGCGTCGGCCGAGTCGAGGGCTTCGTCCGGCGGCGTCCAGTAGCTGGTCTCGACCTCGCGCTTGCCGTTGTCGTAGACGAACGGCCGGCCGCCGGCATCACGGAAACTGGCGCGACTCCCGGCATCGGTCTTGAGGTACAGCACGCCTTCGATCTCCAGCGCCACGATCCGCCCGTCGGCATAAAGCCCGGTGCCGCCGAACATCCGGCGCGCGTCGACCCGGCCCAATGCGGACAGCAGTTCCCGGTTCCAGGCGATGTCGTCATCACGGCTGGTCATGCCGCCAGACTAGCCGAACCGTGAAACTGAACGGGCCCCGGCGCGGCCGCGATCGGGTATGCTGCGGCGCAACATGCCGGGTATCCGGCACTGCGCCCTCCCGACCGGAGCTTCGTCGATGCTGCTGTACCAGATGCACGAACTGAGCCGCGCCTGGATGGCGCCGATGACCTACTGGGCGGAAGCCAACGCCCGCATGTTCTCGGCGCCGGGCAGTTGGCTGTCCACGCTGCCGTACGCACCGCGCGTCGCCGCCGGCTACGAACTGCTGTACCGCATCGGCAAGGACTACGAGAAGCCGAAGTTCGGCATCCACGCCGTCGAGAAGAGCGGCCGCACCTGCCCGGTGGTCGAACGCGAGGCCCTGCGCACGCCGTTCTGCCGGCTGCTGCGCTTCAAGCGTTTCTCCGACGAGACCGACGGTGTGGTCGACCTGAAGGACGACCCGACCGTGCTGGTGGTGGCGCCGCTGTCGGGCCACCACTCGACCCTGCTGCGCGACACCGTGCAGACGCTGCTGCGGGACCACAAGGTGTTCATCACCGACTGGATCGACGCGCGCATGGTGCCGAAGGACGCCGGCGCGTTCACGCTGGACGACTACGTCGCCACGATCGAGAACTTCATCCGCCACATCGGCGCCGACAAGCTGCACGTCATCAGCGTGTGCCAGCCGACCGTGCCGGTGCTGGCGGCGGTGTCGCTGATGGCAGCGCGCGGCGAGCCCACGCCGCGTTCGCTGGTGATGATGGGCGGCCCGATCGACAGCCGCGAATCGCCGACGGCGGTGAACAACCTCGCCACGCAGAAACCGCTGTGGTGGTTCGAGCAGAACGTGATCCACACCGTGCCGGCGAACTATCCGGGCGGTGGTCGCCAGGTGTATCCGGGCTTCCTGCAGCACCTCGGCTTCATCGCGATGAATCCCGAACGCCACGTGATGTCGCACTGGGACTTCTACCAGGACCTGGTGAAGGGCGACCTCGACGACGCCGACGCGCACCGCCGTTTCTACGACGAATACAACGCGGTGCTGGACATGCCCGCGGAGTACTACCTCGACACCATCCGCGTGGTGTTCCAGGAACACCTGCTGCCGCGCGGCCTGTGGGACGTGCGCGGCGAGCGCGTCGTGCCGGGCGCCATCAAGGACACTGCGCTGATGACGATCGAGGGCGAGCTGGACGACATCGCCGGCCTCGGCCAGACCCGCGCCGCGCACCGGCTGTGCACCGGCATCCCCGAGGCGAACCGCGTCCACCTCACCGCGCAGGGCGCGGGCCACTACGGCATCTTCAGCGGCCGCCGCTGGCGCGAGCAGGTCTATCCGCAGGTCCGCGACTTCATCGCCCGCCAGGACGCCCCGGCCACCGCAGCCCCGGAAAAAACGGCCGCTGGAAAGCCCGCGCGACTGCGGGTCGTCGGGCAGCCACCGGTCGCCTGATGCGATGGCGCGCGGCTGAGCCGTCGCCTTCCGCGGAACGCGAAAAAGCCGGCACACGCGCCGGCTTTTTCGTGGGAAT
The DNA here is from genome assembly GCF_056313665.1 of Lysobacter sp. DMC104. Classification (NCBI taxonomy): domain Bacteria; kingdom Pseudomonadati; phylum Pseudomonadota; class Gammaproteobacteria; order Lysobacterales; family Lysobacteraceae; genus Lysobacter; species Lysobacter sp. DMC104. The sequence goes on from NZ_JBQUZW010000003.1 coordinate 324,629, forward strand.
GGCCATGGCCCGTGACGGGATCACGCTGCCGACAACTTGACCAGCAGGTGCTTGGCGAACTGGCCGTGCAGGTAGCCGATGCCGCGGGCGATGTGCAGGGTGACGAACAGCAGCAGGAAGCCCAGCACGAACACCAGCGGCAGCGCGGCGTAGCCGAGCGAGGTGCCGAGCACGCCATCGTGCACGCCCAGCAGCATCCAGCCGTCGAGATCCGTGCTGACCTGCGCATGGCCCAACCACACGGTGACCGGCGCGGTGATGAAGGCGATCGACACGCTCAGCAGCGTCACCGCGATCGTGAAGTACACGATGCCCATCGGCATCAGCAGCAGGAAATACAGCTGCGTGGTCCACGTGCGCGGGTCGGTGAACATCTCGCCGATGCGCTTGAGCCACGGCTTGCCGCGCTCGGCGTACAGCGGCCGCCGCGGCATGCGTTCGCCGAGCATCGTCTCCACGATCCGGCCCTCGACCAGCGACAGCACGCGCACCGAGCCGAAGTACAGGATCACGAACGGCACGCCGATGATCAGCACCGCGAGGCCCGCCGACAGCGACAGGCCGGTGACCACCCAGGTGAAGTAGAAGATGCCGGTCGCCATCGACAGCAGCATGTAGAACAGCGCCGCGTAGGTGCGCGGCTCGGCGATCACGCCGAAGAAGCGCCCGGGCAGCGAACGCCGCGGCTTCGTGACCGGCGGCCGCAGCGCGGTCTGCACCTTCACCTCGGTGTCGCGGTAGATGTCGGCGACTTCCTCCGGCGCGCCGTAGCTGGAGGCGACCTGCGCGATCACCTCCGCCTCGCTCAGCGACGGATGCTCGGCCATCTCCGAGCGCAGGTATTCCTCGGCGTCGTACAGCGCGTCCTGGATCAGCGCCGGGTCGGCCCCGGCCAGCGAACGCCGCAGGTGTTCGAGGTATTCGGGAATGTTCGCCGGCAGCTTCGGCTGCACGGCGGGCTGCGCGGACGTGTTCATGACAGGCTCCCCTTCAGGACGGAATCGACGGAATCTCGGGTGGCGCTCCACGCCTCGGACCAGGCGCGCAGGACGTCGCGGCCGAACGGCGTGATGCAGTAGTAGCGGCGCGGCGGCCCGCTGATCGAGGGCTCGACCTCGCTGGACAGCAGGCCGGCGGCCTCCAGGTTGCGCAGCACCGGGTAGAGCGCGCTCTGCTTGCCGCTCAGCACGCCCTCGCCGAAGCGTTCCAGCGTCTTGGCGATCTGGTAGCCGTACATCGGCTCGGCGGCCGCGGCGAGCACGCCCAGCAACGCCAGCGACACGGTGCCCGCGGACAACTCCTTCTGGAATTTCCGGAACAGCGCCTCGGCGGGGCCTTCGACGGGTTCGGGTTCGATGGGTTCGACGGCGGTCATGGGGACACCTGCTTGGGTCGAAACGATGGATAGGTTGGACGAAATACTATTCACGACTTCGTAATAGAGAATGTGCCGGAGGTCATCCGGGCCATCGGTCATGGTCCGCCCCGGCACCGGGCGGCTGGCCCGCGCGGGGGTTCTCGGCCAGAATCCCGCGACGCCTTCGAGGAATCCCGCTGCCGTGAGCCCGTCCCGCCGTCTGCCTGCCCTTCTGCCTTCCGTGCTGCTGTCCTCTGCGCTGCTGCTCGCCTGCACCCTGTCCGCAGGCGCGCAGGCACCCGCGTCGCCTGCCGCCCCGTCGCGCACGATGTCCGCGATCCTCGAAGGCTCGAAGCCGTCCGACTGGCGCGCACTGGACCCGGCGCGCACGCTCTATCTCGATCTCGACGCCGGCCGGGTGGTGATCGAACTGGCGCCGGAATTCGCGCCCGCCCACGTCGCCAACATCCGCGCGCTGGCGAAGGGCGGCTACTGGAACGGACTGAGCATCAACCGCGTGCAGGACAATTTCGTCGTGCAGTGGGGCGACCCGTCGGAAGACGACGCCACCCGTCGCCCGCTGCCCAAGGGCGCGAAGGCGAAGCTGCCGGCCGAGTTCACCCGCAGCGAACGCAACATCCTCTTCACCCGGCTGCCCGACGTGGACGGCTGGGCGCGGCAGGTCGGCTTCAGCGACGGCTTCCCGGTCGGCGTGGACACCACCGACGGCACCGCCTGGCTGGCGCACTGCTACGGCGTGGTCGGCGCCGGGCGCTCGAACGACGCCGATTCCAGCAACGCGACCGAGCTGTACGTGGTCATCGGCCAATCGCCGCGCCAGCTCGACCGCAACATGAGCATGGTCGGCCGCGTCGTGCAGGGCATGGAGCTGCTCAGCGCCCTGCCCCGCGGCGTCGGCCCGCTCGGCTTCTACGCCGATCCCGCCCAGCGCGTGACCATCCGCGCCGCGCGCATGGCCTCCGACCTCAAGCCGGCCGAACGCCTGAAACTGCAGGTCCTGCGCACCGACACCCCGCTGTTCGCCGAACTGGTCGAAGCCCGCCGCAACCGCCGCGACGACTTCTACAAGCGCCCCGCCGGCCACATCGACCTGTGCAACGTGCCACTGCCGTCGCGCATCGCGCCGGAGCCGGCGCCGGCTGCGGGGAAGCCGAAGCGCTGAAGAGAAGCTGCTCGCATGATTCCTTGGGAAGTGACGACCTCGTCGTCACTTCCCGACGGCCTTCGTGGCGCGCGCCGTTAGATTGTCGAGGACATCCGGCACGAAGCGCTCCGCCCATCCGGACACGAACGACCAGATCGCCAGCTTTGCGATATCCCAATGCGGTCCGCTGGAAAAGGTCGCGGCCTTTGTCGCTTTCTGCAACTCATCCACATTAGATGGACGTCCGTTCGGCAAGAAATTGAGCCCATCCCACCAAGCTGCACCAAAATTCGGGAAAAAGTCGGCCGTGACAACCCCCGATCGCAGAATGAGCATGAAGATCAGGGCAAAGGACGCCCCCAGGACCGGCGCGACCCAAATCGAAAAGCCGCTTTTTTCGAGATTCAACCAGTTGATCAAGGGATCCGTACGGATATCGACGGAGTACAACCGGATGATCGTGCTCACGGCAGCACCCCAGGCCCCCATGGTCACGGAAACCCGAATGCCTTCCGGGATGGAAATCCCCCAACCGTAGTATCGTGAGGCCCACCATGCGACAAGGAAAAGCACGAACATCACAAGAGGGAAGTACAGAACACGTAGTGCGTGAAGAGACCTGACCTCCTCGACGGAGGTCACCAGAGAGTAACGACGGTAGAGACGCCCACAAAGCGCGCGCAACTCATCCTGCAAGGCACTTTTCTGCACCTGAGCAAGATCCTGGACGAACATGTGCTGGATCTCGGCATAAGCCGATTCGGTATAGAACTCGCGCAACATTTCGCGATAGAAGGCAATCCTTATCCGCAGCTCGGTTTCGTTGAGATTGTTGATGAGTCGCATCTCCTTCCGATAGGCGTCGGATGCATCGTGCGCCGGCTCCGCAACTTGGCCGTTGGCAGACACGGCATCCGAAGCCGCATCGCCCGGCCTCTCCGGAGCATACATATCGATTTCCTGATCGATCTGACGGCACAGCGCGTTCATGATTTCGTGACTGGAACCGAACAGGCGCATGGAAGCTCCTAACGAGAGGTTGGAACACATCTGGTACTGCCGAATTCGACCATCCGCCAATCCAGACCGGCAAGCGACTGGCCTAAGATGAGACCGGACCGATCCCGGACATCGCATGCGCATCGCCCTGCTCGCCGACCTGCATGCCAACCGCGAGGCGGGCGAGGCTTGTCTCGCGAAACTGCGGCGGATCGGGTTCGACCGGGTGGTGGTGCTGGGCGACATCGTCGGCTACGGCGGCGATCCCGGCTGGGCCGTGGACACCGTGCAGGGGCTGGTCGAGGCCGGCGGCGCGGCGGTGCTGGGCAACCACGACGAAGCCGTCGTGCGCACCGCGCAGGCGGACGCGACCGCACAGCGGCACGCGCATGCGCAGGCGGCGATCGCGTGGACCCGCGACCACCTGAGCGACGCGCAACGGGCGTTCCTCACGAACCTGCCCGCGTCGATCGAGGACGGCGATCGCCTCTACGTCCACGCCAACGCGTGGGCGCCGCTGCAATGGGGCTATGTCGCCAACACGATGGCGGCCGCGCAGAGCCTCGCCGCCACCCGCCAGCGCGTCACTTTCTGCGGACACGTGCACGAGCCGGCGCTGTACCACTCGCAGCCGGGCGGCGGCGCGCGCCATTTCGCGCCCACGCCGGGCGTCGCCATGCCGCTGATCGCCAGCCGCCGCTGGCTGGCGGTGCCGGGCTCGTGCGGACAGCCGCGCGACGGCAATCCGGCCGCCTGCTGCGCGCTCTACGACGACGTCCGCGGCACGCTCACGATGCTGCGCGTGGCCTACGACCATCACGCCGCGGCCGCCAGGATCACCGCCGCAGGCCTCCCCGAATCGCTCGCACGCCGTTTGCTGGAGGGTCGCTGACATGCCGGTTCCGCTGACACCCGGACTCGTGATCGACGGTTTCGAGCTGGTCACGCCGCTGCACGAAGGCGGCATGGCCACGCTCTGGCGCGTGACCCATCCCGAGCATGCGTTCCCGCTGCTGATGAAGCTCGCGCGCGTCGGCTACGGCGAGGCCGCGACGCAGATCGTCGGCTTCGAGGTGGAGCGGATGATCCTGCCGACGCTGCGCGGCGCGCACGTGCCGCGCTTCGTCGCCGCCGGCGATTACCACGACCAGCCGTGGCTGGTGATGGAACATCTCGCAGGCGAGACGCTGCGGCCGCTGCTCGACCAGGCGCCGCTGCCGCCGGCGCAGGTGGCCGAACTCGGCGCGCTGGCCGCGACCGCGATCCACGCGCTGCACCAGCAGGACACCATCCATCTCGACATCAAGCCGAGCAACCTGCTGCGCCGGCCGGAAGGCAGCGTCGCGCTGATCGACTTCGGCCTGTCGCACCACGCGCACCTGCCGGACCTGCTGGCCGAACAGTTCCGCGTGCCGATCGGCACCGCGCCGTACATCGCGCCGGAGCAGGTGCTGGGCGTGCGCGACGATCCGCGCAGCGACCTGTTCGCGCTCGGCGTGACGCTGTACCACCTCGCCACCGGCGAGCGTCCGTTCGGCAATCCGGGCAGCGAGGCGGGCCTGCGTCGCCGGCTGTATCGCGACCCGGTGCCGCCGCGCGCGATCCGCCCCGACATCCCGCGCTGGTTGCAGGAAACGATCCTGCGCTGCCTCGAACCCGACCCCGACGCGCGCCACGCGACCGCCGCGCAACTCGCGCACGACCTGCAGCATCCCGAGCAGGTCGTGCTGACCGCACGCGCCGACCGCAGCCATCGCGACGGCCGGCTGACGGTGATGAAGCGCTGGTGGCGCAACCTCGGCCGCGACCGCGACCCGCGCCACGCAGTGTCGACGCACCTGGAGGAAGCGCCACTGCTGATGGTGGCGGTCGACCTCAAGCACGAGGACGCGGCCCTGTGCGCCGCGCTGCGCGGCAACGTGCAGCGCATCGTGTCCACCTTCCCGCATTCGCGGCTGGCCTGCGTGACGGTGATGAAGACCGCGCGCATCGGCCTCGACAGCAACCTCGACGCCGAAGGCCGCAACCGCCACGTGAAGCGCCTGATCGCGCTGCGCGACTGGATCCGCCCGCTCGGCCTCGACGAACACCGCGTCACCGTGCACGTGCTCGAACACAGCGACCCCGCGCACGCGCTGCTGGACTACGCCCGCGACAACGGCGTCGACCATCTCGTGATGGGCGCGCGCGGCGTGACCGGCATGCGTCGCATCCTCGGCAGCGTCTCCGCGCACGTGGTCGCGGAAGCGCCGTGCACGGTCACGGTGGTGCGCGCTCCCGCGCGCGAGGACACAACCGAGGTGTAAGGCGCGCCGCGTGCGTCGCGACGCGCCGGTGCTGCGGAAGGTGTCGCGTCAGGCCTTCAGTCTCGCCAGCGCGTATTCCCGGTAGCCCGCGACGGACTCGAAGCCGACCGACTCCATGAACCCGACGCCGTTGGCGTACTGCCCCGAAAAATCCGTGAAGTCGGCGGGAATCTCCGCGCAGATCGACCCGTTCGGCCCGTTGAAGGTGCCGTCCTCGAACCACGGCGTGGCCATGCCCGACAGCGGATGGCCCAGCAGCGGATTCTGGATGCCGGCGTAGCCGCGCACGATCGGGATGTCGACGAGGTCGCCCGCGCTGCCGATGCGCGCCGGGAACGCCTGCGGATAGCGCAGTTCGAGTTGGCCCTGGATGAAGATCGCCTCCCAGCCACCGTCCTTCGGCGTCAGGAAATAACCGTAGGACAGCGCCGGGCTGTCGTTCATCGCGCCCTGCACGAAGCCGGCGCCGGTGAACGCCTGCCCGTTGGCGAGGTTGTGGTACTGCCACACCCAGCCGTTGTACGGCAGCGGATCCTCGGTGAAAGGCACCGGATGCACGGCACCGTCGGGATTCTCCAGACTGGCCATCATCACTTCATGGTCGATCCAGCCGGTGCCCGTGCCGGGCACGAGGGTGTAGGCCAGACCGTCCACCGTGATCGTGCCTTCGACGCACAGCTGCGGCCAGCTGTAGTACACGCCGGGCGTCGGCACGGGCGTGAGCCCGGTGCCGCCGGCGGCGACGCCGCTCGTCTTCGGCACGCCCTGCAGGAAGAACGCGGTGGCGGCCTGCGTCGCGGCATTCGGCGTGAGCGTGATGTCGACCTGCATGTGCTCGCCATCGTCCACCTTCACCGACAGCGGCAGCACGTCGAGCGGGCCGCTGAGCACGTCGTTGCCGCAGACGTAGCGGAACGCGCTGTCGCCGGGCTGGCTGAAGTCGGCGGTGCCGCCCTTCGCCGGCCACTGCACGTTGGGACGACGGCGATGGATCGCGCGCTGGCCCGGTCCCTTGTCGACGACCACCGTCACCAGATTCGTCACCACCGTGGCATCGAGCGCCGACCAGCCCGCCGCCTTCTGTGCATCGACGCCGACTGCGCGCAGCTTCTCCATCGACAGCAGCAGCGCCATCCGCCCGGTGTCGCCGTTGGCGTCGACGACGTTCATGTGGCAGCCCACCCAGTACCACTCCAGCCCCATGTCCGCATGCACGTGGTGGTCGTCCGGGAACGACAGTGCATACGACGCCGTCGGCGCGACGCTGCCGACGCTGCCGGCACGCCCGAGCAGCGTGTTGAGCGTCCACAGCAGCGCGCCGGGATCGGCGGCATCGTCCAGCCGCCCCGCGGCCTCGTGGATCGCGGCGAAATCGGGGATCTGCAACCGCTGCCCGGTGCCGGGATCGGTGATGGCGTTGACCGCCGCCAGCACGTCCTGCAGGTGGGCCTGCACCACGGGTGCGACCGTATGACTGTGGCTCATGGTTTCGTTCCTTGAAGAGAAAGGTCCCGGCCGACGTCGCGGCCCCCTGTGACGATCGCGACGCGATCACAGGCACAGCCTAGCGCACGAGGCCGTGCATCCGCATGACGCGCCCGCACATGCGCGTCGCGATCACTCCTGCGCGGCGCGGCGCCGGCGCAGGAACCGCCACGCGCGACGCAGCAGCCAGATTCCGACAACCAGCGCCAGCAGCACGGGCACCAGTGCCGCGACCACCTTGATCACGCCGGCCGTGCTTGCGGCCATCACGCGACCGGAATCGCGGAACGCTTCGGCGACGTCGTTGCGGCCGGCCTCGCCGTTCGGCGGCAGGAAGTCGATCGACAGCAGCTGCGTCTCGATGCGGCGCTTGTGCTCGGCGCCTTCGCGCTCGGCCTGCGCCAATTCCGATTCGACGTTCGACAGCTGTTCCGACAGCGCGATCATGTCCGCGACCTTGAGGTCGCTGCGGCCCTGGAATTCCAGCAGCCGCGCATGCTCCTTGCGCAAGCGGTCCTGGCGCAGCGTGTTGTCGCGCACCTCGGTGGAGAGATCCTCGGCGCGGGTGCTGCGGTCGGCGATCTCGCCGCCGTCGCCCGCAGCGCGGATGAGCGGATCGATCGCCTTCGCTTCCGCCCGCACGCGGATCGAGGCGCGGGCGTAGCGGCCGCCATTCTCGCTCACCGCAAGCACCAGGCAGGCGCCGTGCGTGCGGCGCTCGCAGGCCTCGCGCACGGCCTTCACGTGCGCCGGGATGCGCTCGGCGTCCATGCGCACGGTGACGTCGTGCTCGTAGGCCAGCATCGCCTCCTCGGCGGAACGACCCGGCCGCATGACGCTGTAGTCGGCCGCAGGCATCTCGCTGCGCGTGGTCATTTCACGCGCCAGATGCTCCACGCCCATCTGTTTCAGTGCCTCCGCGGAATTGCCGTCCGAGGAGGCATCCGCGGCAGGCGCTGCCTCGGCGGCCGCGTAAGCGGCTGCGGCAGCTGCCGCAGCATCGGCATCGTCGCCGCCACGACTGCACGCCGTCGACAGCAGTGCGAGGGACAACAGGATCGGCAGCATCGAACGCCGCATGGCGTGAACCTCCACGGGGAAAGCCACCAAACTACCCGCAGGCGCTGCGACGGTCAAAAAGAAACGGGCCGCCCGGAGGCGGCCCGTCGTGTCGCATCGAATCGATATCGCGTCCGGTCAGAAGTCCTGGCTGAACTTGATGCCGAAGGTCCGCGGCTGCGCGCCGACGATGTACGGCTCGGCACCGCAGACCGCGATCGCGCATTCGGTGCGGACGTTGTACTGCGCGCTGTCGTTCAGCAGGTTCTTGACGTAGAAATCCACCGACCAGTTGTTCTTGCGAACGCCCAGGCCGATGTCGGTCATGCTGTACGACGGCAGGTCGCCGAGGATGTCGCGCTCGACGGTGCGCAGGTCGGAGGTGCGACGGCCCTCGGCCACCACGGCCGCCTGCCAGTACGCTTCGTACGACCCGATGTCGAAGGTGTAGCGCGCGGTGAAGTTGCCCTTGTAGTCCGGGGTGATCGGCAGGCGGGTGCCCTTCGGCGCCTGCAGGTCGGCCGGATCGCACGAGGTGACCGGATTGCCGTTGGTGTCGACCTGGCCGCAGTAGTTCTCGGTCAGTTCGGCGTCATAGATGCCGAGGCCGGCCGACAGCCGCAGGTTGTAGGTCGCGGCCCAGTTCACGTCCATTTCCAGGCCCTGGATGCGCGCCTGGTTGGCGTTGCGGATCTCGGTCAGGCCGTTCTGGCCGATCACCGGGAACTGGAAGTCGTCCCAGATCTGGCGGAACGCCGCACCGTTGAACGTCAGCCGGTTGTCCAGCCACGAGGTCTTCCAGCCGATCTCGTAGTTGGTCAGGAACTCGGTGATGTACGGCGGCAGCGTGCCGCGACGGTTGATGCCGCCCGGACGGTAGCCTTCCGACCACGTGATGTACGCCATCTTGCCCGGCGCGAACTTCCACGACAGGTTGGCCTTGCCGAGGGTGTCGTTCTCGGTGACCTTCTTGTCGAACACGGTGCACGGCGCGCCGTGGAACGACGGCCACTGCGCCGGGTCGGCGCCGTAGCGCACGATGCACGCCGCTTCACCGTAGCGGTTCTCCGGCGCCTGGCTGCCCTGCGAGGAATAGCCGTTGGCGAAACCGAAGAAGCCCTTCAGCGAATTGTTGGCGCGGAAGTGGCGGAAGCCGACGGTGCCGGTGAGCTTGTCGGTGAAGTCGAACGCGAGTTCGCCGAAGACGGCTTCGTCGCGGTCGTTGCGCTTCTGCTTGGTCAGCCAGATCGTGTCTTCCCAGCCGCGCACGGACAGGAGGCTGGCAAGGCCGTCGATCTTGTAGCGCTGCTGGATGTCGTGCGACTGGTCCATGTAGTACAGGCCGGCGACGAAACGCAGGCGCTGGTCCTGCGGCGAGGCAATGCGCAGCTCGTGGCTGGTCTTGCCGTAGCGGTCCTTGGCCTGGATGTACTGCGCCGGGTTGATCAGGTCGCCGCTGTCGTCGTAGAAGTACGCGCCGTAGCCGGCCAGCGTGTCGTACCAGTAGCCGTAGTCGCTGTAGTCGGATTCGCTGTCGACGTCGCGCTTGAGGTGGGCGAAGGCGTAGGTCAGGTCGAAGTTGCCGATCTTGCCCTGCACGGTCAGCGCGGCCTGTGCCCAACGGTCTTCCGAGGATTCCGGATAGGCGTGGCTGATCTTGTTCTCGCCGAAGGTGCGGTCGTAGGCGAAGCTGCCGTCGGTGGTCTGGCGCTGGCCCATGATCATCGGGCTGATCGTCCAGTTCTCGTTGAGATCGAACTTCAGGCCGAAGCGGGCACCGGCGGTGTCGGTGTCGTTGTAGTTGTCCTCGACCCGGTTCGCGTTGTTCTGGGTGATGCCGGAGGTCGGGAAGGTGCGCTCGCTGTAGACGTTGTCGATCCAGCCGGCGTCGTGCTTCTGCCAGCCCACCGCGCGGATCGCGGTGCGATCGGACAGCGGCACGTTGACGAAGCCTTCGACCACGTGGCCCCAGCCGCCGCCGTCGATCGCGTTCGCCTCGACGCCGTAGCCGGCGGCGAAACCGCTGGTGTCGGGCTTGCGGGTGATCAGGCGCAGCGTGCCGGATTCGGAGCTGGCGCCGTACAGCGTGCCCTGCGGGCCGGACAGCGCTTCGACGCGCTCGATGTCGTAGACGTGCAGGTCGAGCGCGCCCTGGATCGTCGTGATCGGCTGTTCGTCGAGGTAGATGCCGACGCTGGGCAGCGGACCGGAATGGTTGCCGTCGCCGCCGCTGACCGCGCCGCGCATGTAGACCTGGCCGAAGCCCGGGCCGTTGGGCGTGATCGACACGCTCGGCAGCAGCTTGGCGTAGTCCTCGAAGTCGGCGACATGCATCTCGTCGAGCTGCTGCGCGCCGATGACGTTCAGGCTGATCGGCACGTCCTGCGCGTTCTCGGTGCGCTTCTGCGCGGTGACGGTGATGGTCTCCAGCGACGGATTGCCGTCCTTGCCGGCGTCCTGCTGCTGGGCCAGCGCGGTGCCGGCGAAACCGACGCCGGCGAACGCGGCGTAGATGGCGAGGGTCAGCGGAAGCCGGGCAGGTGCGCGGCGTTCGCGGGAACCTCGTGGGTGGTGCTGGTGGTGCATCGGACTCTCCCCGTGTGGTGGAACGATCGGATGGAAGCGGTTCTGGTCTGCGAAACGGTTCTGGAAGCGGAAACGACAGGCACTGGAACGAAAATGGTGATCGCGCGACGGATCATCCTCCGCCGCGCGCGACGGGATCGCCGGGTGCAGGCGCGAACGACGGCACGTCGGGATAGGCGTCGAGCACCGGGCCCAGCGCGTTCTCCAGCGACCCGAGCCACGGCGCGTAATGCCGCCACTGCTCCAGCCCGTCGCGATTGATCGGGCGACGCACCTGTTCGGAACTGGCGGTGCGCACCGGGCGATCGTTCTCGAAGAAGCGCAGGCAGGCGTCGTCGAACGGCAGGCCGCAGTAGTCGAGCAGGCGGCGGACCTCGCCCTCGGTGTCGTCGACGAGCCGTTCGTGGATCACGCGATGCACGCGGTTCGGGCGCCCGAGCGCGGCGAACACCGCGTCGAAATGCGCCATCAGTTCGACGTAGTCGCGGTAGTAGCGGCCGATGTCGTCAAGGCTGTAGCTGAAGTTCTGGCCGCGGGCGAAATGCTGCTTGAAACCGGAGAAGCAGCAGGCCATCGGATGCCTGCGCGCATCGATGATCTTCGCGTTCGGCAGCATCAGGTGGATCAGGCCCAGATGCAGGAAGTTGTTCGGCATCTTGTCGATGAACAGCGGCGCGCCAGTCTTGCGCTGCACGCGGGTCCGTTCGAGGTATTGCCGGCCCAGTTCGGCGAACGCGGCGGGATCGAGCCCGACGACGACATCGTGGTAACTGCCGCCATCCTCGGCGCTGCGGCGCAGCGCGCGGGTCAGCGCGATCACCTCCGGCAACTCCATCGTGCCTTCGACCGCCGGATGGCTGGAGAGGATCTGCTCCAGCAGCGTCGAACCCGAGCGCGGCAGGCCGACGATGAAGATCGGATCGGGCGACGGATCGCCGGCATCGGCGCGTTCGGAGAAGAAGTCGGGCGTATAGATCGCCTTCGCGCGCGCCACGCGCTGCGTGGTGTCGGCGGCGCGGTACGGCAGCATCGACAGGCGGCGCGCGTTGCCGTCGGCGTAGTGCACGAACGAGTCTGCGTAGGCCTTGCGGTCTTCCAGCGCCTTGCCCAGCGCGAAATCGAAATGCAGGCGATGCTCGTCGGCGAGGTCGGTGCGCGCCAGCTGCGCGCGCATCGCGTCGAGGTCGGCGTCGTCGAAGCGCACGGTCTTGAGGTTGGCGAGGCTCCAGTACGCCTCGCCGAAGCCCGGGTCGAGCGCGAGGCTGCGGCGGTACGCGGCCACGGCCTCGTCCTGGCGGCCCGCGGTCTTCAGCGCGTGGCCCTGGCTCATCCACACCCGCGCGTTGTCGGGAAACTGTTCGAGCAGGCCGGCGTACAGCGCGATGCCTTCGGCGTAGTCGCCCAGCCGGCACAGGATCGCGGCCTTCAGCGTGCGGCTGCCCGGATGCGTCGGATCGTCGGCGAGCAGCAGGTTCAGTTGTTCCAGCGCGTGCTCGGACTGCTGGTCGCGATGCAGCACCAGCGCATAGTGCTGGCGCGCCTCGCGGAAACCGGGCGCGAGGTCGAGGCAGCGTTCGAGCAGTTGCAGCGCTTCCTCGGTGCGGCCGATGCGCACCGCCAGTTCGGCGAGCATGCGCAGCGCGCCGATGTCGGTGGGCCGCTGCTTCAGCCACGCGCGGAGGCGGGTCTCGGCCTCGGGCAGGCGCCCGGCGGCGAGCGCGTCACCGGCCTGCAGCAGGCGCGGGTCGCGCACGGACTGGCGCAGGTAGGCGAGATAGGCGTCGTTGGCACCGACGCGATCGCCGGCCGCATGACGCAGGTCGGCCAGCGCGAGTCGCGCCTGGGCGAGATCCGGGCGCAGCGCCAGCGCCCGACGCAGCGCGGCCTCGGCTTCGTCGCCGCGACCGAGCGCAGACAACGCCACGCCGAGTTCGTACTGGGCGAGCGCGGTGCGCGGCGCCTCGCGCAGCAGCGACTCCAGCAGCGCCACCGCGGCGTCGGCCCGGCCGCACAGGCGATGCGCGGTCGCCCGCATCAATCGCGCGGCGGGATGCCCGGGCACCGCGCGCAGGATCTCGTCCGCCAACACGCCGGCCGCTTCGGGATCGCTGCCGAGCAGGCGCGAGGCGCGATCGAGGGCGGCATCGAGGCTGGCGACGGGTGCGGACAACGGGATTCCCGGGGTGGTGGCGGCGAAGAACGGGGGTGTCGCGGGCGCCCGGCTTTCCCCGCCGGACGCATGCGGGCATACGTCGCCGCAATGTACGCCGTGCCCGCGCGCCACGTCCAGCCGCGCCCCGGCATGTCCGCGCCGGGCATGAAAAAGTCCGCGCCACGCTCTAGCATGCGGCCATGTCAGACACCCGCGACGACGACGCCCCGATCCGCCCCTACGACAAGCCCGCCGGCGGCTGGGACGCACTGCGCGCCTCGTGGCAGGCGCTGCGCCGGCAGGACGCCGTGCTGCGCGGGCCCGGCACCCTGCTCCGCACCAACCAGCCCGCGGGCTTCGACTGCCCCGGCTGCGCCTGGCCCGACCGCAACCCGCACTCGACCTTCGAGTTCTGCGAGAACGGGGTCAAGGCGGTCGCCAACGAAGCCACCTCCAAACGCATCGGCGCCGCGTTCTTCGCCGAGCATCCGGTGTCGTGGCTGGCCGAACAGGACGATGCCTTCCTCGAAGCCCAGGGCCGGCTGACCGAGCCGCTGGCCTACGACCCCGCGACCGACCGCTACGTGCCGATCGCGTGGGACGCGGCGTTCGCGAAGATCGCCGCTGCGCTCAATGCCCTCGCCTCGCCCGACGAAGCGCTGTTCTACACCTCGGGCCGCACCTCGAACGAGGCCGCGTTCCTGTACCAGCTGTTCGTGCGCGCCTACGGCACCAACAACCTGCCCGACTGCTCGAACATGTGCCACGAGCCGTCCGGCGTCGCGCTGATCGAGCAGCTCGGCAGCGGCAAGGGCTCGGTGACGCTGGACGATTTCGAGCGCGCCGACGCGATCTTCGTGTTCGGCCAGAACCCCGGCACCAACCATCCGCGGATGCTCGGCGAACTGCGCCGCGCGGCGAAGCGCGGCTGCCGCATCGTCGCCTTCAATCCGCTGCGCGAACGCGGGCTCGAGCGCTTCACCGATCCGCAGTCGCCGGCCGAAATGCTCGGCGGCGGTTCGACGCCGCTGGCCACGCTGTACCTGCAACCGCGCATCGGCGGCGATCTCGCCGCGGCACTGGGCATGGCGAAGGTGCTGATCGAACGCAGCGACGCCGGTGATGACCCGCACGCGATCGACCACGCCTTCATCGACGCCAACACGCTGGACTACGACGCCTTCGCCGACCTCGTCCGCGGCACCGCGTGGCCGGCGATCGAACGCGCGTCGGGCCTGCCACGCGCGAAGATCGAGGAAGCGGCCGAGGTGCTGCGCGCCAGCCGCGCCACCATCCTGTGCTGGGGCATGGGCATCACCCAGCACCGGCGCGGCGTCGCCACCATCCAGACGCTGGTGAACCTGCTGCTGCTCCGCGGCGACATCGGCAAGCCCGGCGCCGGCCCGTGCCCGGTGCGCGGGCATTCCAACGTGCAGGGCGACCGCACGATGGGCATCTACGAGAAGCCGGCACCGGCGTTCCTCGATCGCCTCGCCGCCGAGTTCGGCTTCGAGCCGCCGCGCGCCGACGGTCATGACACGGTCGCCGCGATCGAAGCGATGCGCGACGGCCGCGCGCAGGTGTTCTTCGCGATGGGCGGCAATTTCGCCGCGGCCACGCCGGACACCGCGCTCGTGCACGCCGCGCTGCGCCGCTGCGCGCTGACCGTGCAGGTCAGCACCAAGCTCAACCGCTCGCACGTGATCCACGGCCGCGAGGCGCTGATCCTGCCCTGCCTCGGCCGCACCGAGATCGACGTGCAGGCCACCGGGCTGCAGGCGGTCACGGTCGAGGATTCGATGAGCATGGTGCACCTGTCGTCGGGCATGAACGCGCCGGCATCGCCGCAATTGTTGTCGGAGCCGCGCATCGTCGCCCGGCTCGCGGAAGCCACGCTGCCCGGAAGCGATATCCCGTGGCGCGAATTGGCGGACGACTACGACCGCATCCGCGACCGCATCGCGCGGGTCGTGCCCGGCTTCGAGGACTTCAACGCCCGCGTCCGAGTTCCGGGCGGCTTCCACCTGCATCATCCGAACCGCGAGCGCACGTTCCCGACGCCGTCGGGCAAGGCGCGGTTCTTCGCGCATCCGCTCCAAGATGCGACGAGCCACACGGCCGCCGGAACGACGAACGACACGCCGCTGCTGCAGCTGATGACCGTGCGCTCGCACGACCAGTACAACACCACGGTGTACGGCCTCGACGACCGCTACCGCGGCGTGCACGGCCTGCGCCGCGTGTGTTTCATCGCGCAGGCCGATCTCGACGCGCAGGGCTTCGCCGACGGCGACCACGTTGACCTGGTGTCGGTGTGGCACGACGGCGAACGCGTGGCGCCGGATTTCCGGCTGGTCGCCTACGACCTGCCAACGGGCTGCCTCGCCGCGTATTTCCCCGAGACCAACGCGCTGGTGCCGCTGGACCACCACGCCGAGCGCGCGCGCACACCGGCATCGAAGTCGATCCCGGTGCGGCTGCGTCGCGCGACGACATCCGTCGACGCAGGATGAGCGAGGAAGCGGCGCTCGCGCTGCTGCAGCTGCTCGCGCAGGAAGGCGAGGTGTCGCAGCCGCGCTCGGCGCGACGCCTCGGCCTCGGCGCCAGCGAACTGCAACGCCTGCTGGTCGCGCTCGGCGACGATCCGCGCTTCGACGGCCTCGATCTGGTCGCCACGCGCACCGAGGCGCATCGCAGCGGCGAGCGCACGCTGCTGCGCCTCACGCCCCGCGGGCAGGCGCTGTGCGCGGACGCGAATGGCGTCGCGCCGCACGGGGACGCGACGTGACCATGGGCCTGCGCACGCACACGGCGCTCCACGTCGCCGACGGCACGGCGACGCCGCGCGACGAAGCGGTGATCGAGGAAACCCCGGTCGCGCTGCTCTACAACGGCCTGCCGTTCGCGGTGATGATGGCGACGCCGACCGACCTGGAGGACTTCGCGCTCGGCTTCGCATTGAGCGAAGGCATCGTCGAGGACGCTGGCGAATTCGCGCTCGTCGACATCGTCCGCAGCGAACGCGGCGTGGCCCTGCATGCCGCGATCCCGCAGCGCCGCTTCGACGCGCTGGAAGGCCGCGGCCGCAATCTCGAAGGCCGCAGCGGCTGCGGCCTGTGCGGCGTCGAATCGCTGGAGGCGGCGGTGCGTCCGTTGCCGCGCGTCGGCACCGGGCCGCGGCTCGACGCGACACGCATCCACGCCGGACTCGCCGCGCTTGCACGGCGGCAGCCGCTGAACGCGCAGTGCGGCGGCGCGCACGCGGCAGGCTTCGTGCTCGGCGACGACGTGCTCGTTCGCGAGGACGTCGGTCGCCACAACGCGGTCGACAAGGTGATCGGCGCACTGCATCGCGCGACGCCGCGCATCGAGGTCGGCAGCGGCTTTCTCGCCGTCACCTCGCGGGCGTCGTACGAGATCGTGGCGAAGGCTGCGCGCGCGGGCATCGCCGTGGTCGCGGCGCTGTCGGCACCGACGGACCTCGCGATCCGCCAGGCCGAGGCCGCGCACCTCACGCTCATCGCCTTCGCTCGCGACGGACGGATGAATGTCTACAGTGCGCGGGAACGGATCTCCTGAGCGAAGGCCTACAGGCTGGCGCCGTCGAACGGCTTGATGGTGAGTGCGCCGATGTCGATGCCGTCGAGGCAACGCACGTTGACCGCGGCGACCTTCGCGCCGCTGACCGGGTTAACGCCTTCGCTGAAGGGCGCGACGCCGCAAGTCGGGCAGAAATGATGGTCGATGCGGTGCTGGTTGAAGCGGTAGGTCGTCCAGTCGCCTTCGATGCTGGTCACGCGCAGCGCGTCGAGCGGGAAAAACGCCAGCAGCCAGCCGCGGCGCCGGCACAGCGAGCAATTGCACTCGACGACATCGCCGATGTCGGCTTCCAGCTCGAACGCGATCCGACCGCAATGACAGCTGCCGCGATGCAACATGGCCCGCTCCTTCCGACACGCCAGGGGAGGTCACACTGTAGCGGCCCTTCGGCACATGCGCGACCGCCGGCGGCGGCCTATCCTCGGCGCTTTCGTCCCTCCGGATCGTTTCCATGCGCCTCGCTCCGCTCGCCACTGCCCTGCTCGCCGCCGCGCTCACCGTCGCGGCCGGCGCATCCGCCCACGAACCCGCCGCCAGGACCGCGCCGATGACCGCTTCGACCCCACCGGATGCCGCCGCCGACGCCCGCTTCGCCGACTTCAGCAAGCGCTGGCTCGACGGTTCGCTGGCGCTGAGCCCGGTCAACGCCACCCAGCAGGGCGACCATCGCTTCGACACCGAACTCGACGACCTCAGCGCCGCGGGCCTGACGAAGGCGACCGTGTTCGACCGCAGGATGCTGGCTGAACTCGACGGCATCGACGTCGCCTCGCTGTCGCGCGAGAACCAGATCGATGCGGCGATCGTGCGCAACGCGATCGAGTACGACCTGTGGTCCATCGAGACCGGGCAGAGCTGGGCGTGGGATCCGCAGGTGTACGGCGGCCTCGCCGGCGGCGCGATCTACAGCCTGATGGCGCGCGATTTCGCGCCGATGCCGGAGCGGCTGAAGGCCGCGACCGCGCGCATGGAGAAGCTGCCGGCGCTGTTCGCGCAGATGCGCAAGAACCTCGACCCGGCGCGGGTGCCGAAGATCCACGCCGAGACCGTGGCCAAGCAGAACGGCGGCGTGATGTCGCTGGTCGAGGAATTCATCCTGCCCAACGCCGACCAGCTGCAGGGCGCGGATCGCGCCCGCCTCGATGCCGCGGTCGCGAACCTGCGCAAGGCCGTGGCCGAGCAGCAGACGTGGCTGGACGGCACGCTGGTGCCGAACGCGAAGGGCGACTTCCGCATCGGCGCGAAGCTCTATGACCAGAAGCTGCGCTTCGCGCTGATGTCGTCGCTGTCGCGCGCCGAGATCAAGCGCCGCGCCGAGGCCGAGATCGTCCGCGTCCGCGCGACGATGTACGACATCGCCCGCCAGGTGCTGAAGGACAAGCCGAACGCGCCGGAACTGCCGGCCAAGCCGACCGAGGCGCAGCAGCAAAAGGCGATCGAGGCCGCGCTGGAACTGGCCTACGCCGAGCGCCCGGCGCGCGACAAGGTCGTGGATTCGGCGAAGGCCGCGCTGGCGCAGGCCACCGACTTCACCCGTACGCACGAATTGGTGACGGTGCCGGACGATCCGGTGGACGTGATCCTGATGCCGGAATTCCAGCGCGGCGTCGCCGTCGCCTACTGCGATTCGCCCGGCCCGCTCGACAAGGGCCTGAAGACGTACTACGCGATCTCGCCGATCCCCGACGACTGGACCGACGCGCAGACCGACTCGTTCCTGCGCGAATACAACAGCCGGATGATCCACCTGCTGTCGATCCACGAAGCGATGCCCGGCCACTACCTGGAAGGCGCGCATTCGGCGCGGCATCCGTCGACGGTACGCGGCGTGCTGCGCTCGGGCATGTTCGCCGAGGGCTGGGCGGTCTACACCGAGTCGCTGATGATGGACCAGGGCTACCTCGACAACGATCCACTGTTCCATCTGGTGCGCTACAAGTTCTACCTGCGCGCGGTGGCCAACGCGATCCTCGACCAGGGCGTGCACGTCGACGGGTGGACCCGCGAACAGGCGATGGACCTGATGACCCGCCGCACGTTCCAGCAGGAGCGCGAGGCCGCGGGCAAGTGGGTCCGTGCCCAGCTCACCAGCGCCCAGTTGCCGACCTACTTCGTCGGCGTGCAGGAGCACTTCGACCTGCGCCACGCGATGGAGAAGAAGCTCGGCGACCGGTTCCAGCTGAAGGCCTACCACGACCAGGTGCTGTCCTACGGCGCCCCGCCGGTGCGCTTCGTCCGCGAGATGATGCTGGACGAACCGATCCGCTGAGACCCCGGCCGGGCCTCCCGGCCGCCCCCCCGGAGCGACCGCTCCCGACCCGCGGGCTTGGCCCCTGCGGGCCGGGCGGCTATGCTTCCGCCGTCCGCCCATGGGCTGGAATGTCGTTTACGGGAGGGGTACGCGGGCAAGCAGTCTTCGAGGAGAGCATCGGGCGTGAGCATTTTCGATTCGGTCAAACGCTGGCGCGATGCCATGCGCGTGCGCGAAAGTGCCGCCACCCCGGTCGCCGAGCCGCTGCCGCCCCCGCCCTCACCGCGTCCTGCCCCGCCCCGTCCACCCAGCCCGGAAGAGCTGGACGCACTGGCCGAACAGGTCACCCCGGAACAGATCGCAGAGGCCGCGGTTGCGCCGCCGGCCATCGACGACGGCTATGGCGGACCCGAGCGCCGCGAGCGCCAGCGCACCGCCCCGCGTCCCGGGACCACGGTGCTCATCGTCGACGACTCGACCACGATCGTCGCCGTGCTGCGCAAGATGCTGCAGCAGAACGGCTACGAGACCTACGAGGCCTACACTGCAGAGGACGCGCTGGAATTCGCGCGGACGATGATCCCCGACCTGATCTTCCTCGACATCGTGCTGCCGGGCATGGACGGTTTCGCCGCCCTGCGCACGCTGCGCCGCGAACCGGCGACCAAGCAGGTGCCGGTGATCATGATCAGCGGCAACCAGCAGGCCACCGAGCAGTTCTACGTGCAGCGCATCGGCGCCGACGACTTCATGAAGAAGCCGTTCTCGCGCGCGGAGGTCTTCGCCCGCATCGAGCGCCTGCTCGACGAGGAAGGCATCCCGCGCCGCGCGACCGCCAGCACGCCGCCGGTCGGGGTCTACTGAATCGATCCGTCAGGCCTCGCCGCACTCCGCGGCGGGCCGCTTGTGCGCTTCCTCGATCAGGCGTTTGCGCAGGATCCGCACCTCGCCCACCATCAGCAGCCGCAGGTCGCGCACGATCGCCGCGGCCAGCGCGTCGTCGTTAACGTCGTCGGCGCTTCGCGCATCATCGTGCCAATCCAGCCGGAAATCCTGGCCCTGCAGGCCGCCGCCGTTGCGGAAGTCGATCTCGAAGTCGAACACGACACGGCGCTGCGGCGTCGCGGCAGCGGCCTCCGCGCTCATCGCGGCGCGCGCTGGCTGAGGATCACGCTGCCGAGGATCAGCGCGCCGGCGACGGCCATCGCCGGCGTCAGCGGTTCGTCCAGCAGCAGCCACGCCCAGCCGACGCCGAACAGCGGCACGAGGTAGGTCGTGGTAGCCGCGCGCGGCGCGCCGACCCGCGCGATCAGCCGGTAATACGTGACGAACGCGATGCCGGTGCAGACGATGCCCAGCGCGGCCACCGCCGCCCACGCCTTTGCCGACACCGCATGCGCGGGCCACTGCACGATCGCGAACGGCGCGGCCATCAACGCCGCGCAGCTCAGCGTCGCCGCGGCGACCGCGGTCGCCGGCAGGCCGGCGAGATGGCGTTTCACCAGATTGCCGCCGACGCCGTACAGGAACGCCGCCGTCGTGCCGGCCGCGACCGGGCCGCCGATCGATGCGCCGCCGACCTTGCCGCTGGCGAGCACGACCACGCCGACGAAGCCCGCGATCAGCGCGGCGATGCGCCGGCCGCCGATGCGTTCGCCGTAGAAGAGGAACGCGACCAACGCGGCAAACAGCACCGCCATCGAATTGGTGATCGCGCCGACGCCGGCCGGCGCGCGCTGCGCGGCCCAGGCGAACAGCGTGAACGGGACGGCGGAGTTGATCGCGCCGATCAGCGCCAGCCGCGGCCACAGCGGCGCCGGGAACGTGCGTCGGGCGCGCCACAGGAACGGCAGCAGGATCAGCGCGCCGAGTCCCAGCCGGATCGCCACCAGCGGCGCGGCGCCGAACTCCGGCGCGGCCACGCGCATGAACAGGAACGACGCGCCCCACACCGCACCGAGCGCGACGATCTCCAGCGGCGTCAGCCAGGCGGGCGCAGTCTGCGGGGACGAGGTGTCGGCGACGATGGCGTTCAAGCGGACTCCGGGGATGCAAAGACAGAGGAAGGCAGCACGAGACGCGGCGGGTCGCGCTCAGCCCTGCGGGACGTGCAGTTCGCCGACCAGCGCGGCGGGATCGCCGCCAGCGCCGAGGAAGGCTTCGGCGGTCAGGTGGAAACCCAGCAGCCGGGCACCGGTGTCGCTGTGGGGACGATGCCGGCCGCCGGGCCGGACCAGCACCCAGGTGCCGGCGCCGTGGCGGTGGTCACCGTCGATGACTTCGCCGTCCAGCACGACATAGGCGGCCCCGGTGTCGCGCCGGGGATCGCTTGGCCAGACGCCACCGGGAGCGAGTTCGACCAGCCAGGCCCGCGCACCGATCGGGGCCGGCAACGGACGCCGCAGGCAACCGGGCCCCGCGGCCTCCGCCGGCACGGCGTCCAGCGCCAATGCGAGGGGCGCGGTGTCCGCGGCCAGCGGGACGACATCGGCCGGCCGCGACCGCCGCGGCGTGATCGGCGCAACGCGGGCGATGGCGGCGGGGAGGGAGACGGACAAGGCCATGGCAGTGCGCTCCGGGGACGACGACCCGTCCGCCGGGAATGCCGACGATCATCGAACGCGGGTCTGCGGACGATTATCGGCCGCCACCAAACGCCGACAAGCGCATACTTTTCCATCCAGACACAAGCCAGATTCGAGGCTCGCCATGCCCCTCCGCCCGGATTGGCTGCCCGCGCTCGCCGCGTTCGAGGCCGCCGCCCGCCACCAGAATTTCGCCCACGCCGCGGAGGAGCTGCACCTCACCGCCAGCGCCGTCAGCCACCACGTGCGCAAGCTCGAGGCGCGACTGGGCGTGTCGCTGTTCCAGCGCCATGCCCGCGGCGTGGCCCTGACCGCCGAGGGTCGCCGGCTGGCCGACGCCGCCGGCACCGCGCTGACCGATCTCGAAGCCACGCTGGGCGACCTGCGCGGCGGCCGCGACGACCGCGACCGGGTGCGGATCACCACCCTGCACTCGCTGCTCAACACCTGGCTGCTGCCGCGGCTGCCCGACTTCGCCGCCCGCCATCCCGACCTCCGCCTGTCGATCGACACCGAGATCGCGCTGACCCGGTTCGACGACGACGGCCCGGACCTCGGCATCCGCCACGGTCCCGGCCACTGGCCCGGACTCACCGCGCACTACCTGATGGACGACGCGCTGTTCCCTCTCGCGCCGCCGGCGCTGGCGGCGAGCGCGACCACCGTTGCTGACGTCGCCGCGCTGCCGCTGGTGGCCGACCTCGCGCGCCAGGGCTGGCCGGACTGGTTCCGCGCCGCCGGCGTGCCCGGCGCACGGCTGGACATCCGCCACACCTTCAGCGACAGCACCGACGCGCTGGAGGCCGCGGCGCGTGGGTTCGGCGCGGTGCTGGCACGCGCGCGGATCGCCGAGCCGTGGCTCGGCACCGATCGCCTGCAACGGCTGCCCGGCCCCGCCCTGCCGACGCGCTGGCGCTACTTCGCCGTGCATCCCGCGCACCGCCGACTGCGGCCCGCGGCGCAGCGCTTCCTCGACTGGTTGCTGGCGATCACCGCCGGCGAGCGCGCAGCGGAAGCCGCGCGCAACGACCCGACACGGTAAGCTGCGCCACCGCCTCCGAACCTCCGCGCGCCGCCCGTTCCGCGCGCCCTGCCGATGACCGACGCCGCGCCCGCTTCCGCCCGCACCGCCTGGGTGCAGATCCACCTCTGCGTGCTGCTGTGGGGCTTCACCGCCATCCTCGGCAAACTCATCACCCTGCCTGCGCTGCCGCTGGTGTGGTGGCGCATGCTGCTGGTCGCCGGGCTGCTGTTGCTGCTGCCGCGCGTGTGGCGCGGCCTGCGCGCGATGCCCGCGCGCCTGCGCTGGAGCTACGCCGGCGTCGGTGCGCTGGTCGCGCTGCATTGGCTCACGTTCTACGCGTCGATCAAGCTGTCGAACGCCTCCGTCGGCGCCACCTGCATGGCGCTGGGCACGGTGTTCACCGCGCTGGTCGAGCCGCGCATGACCGGCCGCCGCCTGTCCAAGCGCGAAGTCGGACTGGGCGTCGCGGTACTGCCGGGCGTGGCGCTCGTCGCCGGCGGTGTGCCGGCGGGCATGCTCGCGGGGATCGCGGCCGGCGCGCTGTCGGCGCTGTTCGTCGCGCTGTTCGGCTCGCTCAACAAGCGGCTGGTCGAACACGGCGACGCGCTGTCGGTCACCGCGCTCGAAATGGCCGCCGGCGTCGCGACGATGACGCTGCTCGCGCCGGTGTCCGGCCTGCTGTCACCGCACGCGTTCGGCGGCGACCCGTTCGTGCTGCCTGGCCTGCGCGACGCACTGTGGCTGCTGGCGCTGGCGGTGGCCTGCACGCTGATCCCGTTCGCGCTGTCGCTGGTGGCGCTGCGCCGCATCACCGCTTTCGGCGCGCAGCTCGCGGTGAACCTCGAACCGGTCTACGCGATCTTCCTCGCCATCGTGCTGCTGGGCGAACAGCGCGAACTCACGCCGACGTTCTACCTCGGCGTCGCCATCATCCTCGGCACCGTGCTGATCTACCCGCTGGTGCTGCGTCCGCGCCGCATCGAGCATCCGGAGACGCTGGCGACGGCGGAATCCAAGGTCATTTCCGAATAGAGGGTGCCGCCATGGAAGGCACGTTCATCCGCGTCCTGCAGCGGACGCATCTGCTGCAACAGATGCTGCACGACACCGCCGACCATCCGCTGGCGAACGGCACTCAGCGGCTGCGCGTCGGCGCGATCGGCGCCAACCTCGCCATGGATCACTGGCTGGCGGTGACGATGCTGATGGAGTCCGCCAACTTCGCCTCCGCCATCGCACTGGTGCGTCTGCAGTACGAATCCCTGCTGCGATCGGTCTGGTGCCTGCACTGCGCCACCGACGTGCAGATCGACCTGCTCTCGGAAACGCTGTCGGAAGAATCGCAGCAGGCGGCGAAACGATTGCCGACCGCGACCGGCATGCTGGAGGCGCTCGCGAAGGTGCCGCAAGCCGTGAACCTCTGCGTGCGCCTCGACGAATTCAGGCACTACGCGTGGGGGCCGCTGAACTCCTTCATCCACGCCGGCCTGCATCCGCTGGTGCGACAGGCGGAAGGCTATCCCGTGGGCCTGCTGCTGCAGATCGCCCGGGCCAGCAATGGCCTCGGCGTGCTGATCGCGATGCAGCAGGTGATCCTCGCAGGCCGCGGCGACCTCCAGAAAACGATCCTGGCGCGCTGCGGCGCGTTCGCGGACTGCCTGCCACCGGAACGGGAACCCGAGACCCGGCCGCCGGTACAAAGCGTTTAGAATCACCCGAATCCCCGGTGGCCGCCCGCATGTACCTGGAGTTCTACGGCCTCGAACAGGCGCCGTTCTCGATCACGCCGGACCCGCACTACGTGTTCCTCAGCGAACACCACCGGGACGCGTTGGCGCACCTGCTGTACGGCATCCGCCAGGGCGGCGGCGGCGGTTTCGTGCAGCTCACCGGCGAGGTCGGCACCGGCAAGACCACGCTCAGCCGGCTGCTGCTGAACCAGTTGCCCGAGAACACGCAGGCCGCGCTGGTGCTCAATCCGCGGCTGGATCCGGTCGAACTGCTGCAGACGATCTGCGAGGAACTGCGGCTGCCGGTCACCGCCGCGCCGGCAACGGCCGCGGCGTCGCCCGCGCCCGCGCCCGCGCCCGCGCCCGCGACAGGCAAGCGCGATCGCGCGAAGGCCGGCAAGCCGACGAAGATCGCGACGCCGCAGCGCCCCGGCGGCAAGGCGCTGTTCGATGCGCTGAGCGCGCACCTGCTGCAGGCCTACGCCAAGGGCGAGCGCGTCGTGCTGATCATCGACGAGGCGCAGAACCTCTCGCCCGATGCGCTGGAGCAGGTCCGGCTGCTGACCAACCTCGAGACCGAAACGCAGAAACTGCTGCAGATCATCCTGATCGGCCAGCCCGAGCTGCGCGACCTGCTGGCGAAGCCGGAACTGCGCCAGCTCGCGCAGCGCATCACCGCACGCTACCACCTGCGCCCGCTCGACGAGGCCGGCACCGAGGCCTACCTGCGCCATCGCCTCAACACCGCCGGTGCTCGCCGCTTCCCGTTCGCGCCGGCGGCGGTACGTCGCGTGCATCGCCGCAGCGGCGGCGTGCCGCGCCTGATCAACATCATCGCCGAGCGTGCGCTGCTCGGCGGCTACGCGCACGATCTGCTGACGATCGACGCACGCACCGTCGACCGCGCCGCCGACGAGGCGCTGGTGCCCGGCAGCGGCGGCGGCGCGCGCCGCGAACTGGCGAAGCTCGCGCTGATCGGCGGCCTGGCGGTGGCGGCGACGGTGCTCGCGCTGCTGGCGGTGCGGCGTCCCGGCGGCGATGCGGCCTCGCCTGCGACCTTACCCGCCGCGCTCGCGACGCCATCATCCGCCGCGTCGCCACTCGATGGCGACGCGCTGCTGCAACGCCTCCAGCGCGCGCCTGCGACCTCGACCCGCGAGTGGCGTCGCCTGCTCGCCGACACGCAGGCGCCCGCCGCGCTGCGCGATGCTGCGCCCGACGCCTGTCCGACCGCGCCGGGCTGGCACTGCCTCCACGCACGCATCGCGCTCGATCCGCTGCTGCGCATCGATCGCCCGGTGCTGCTGCACCTGCGCGCAGAACCGCACGTCACGTGGGCGCGGCTGCTCGGCGCCGACGGCGATCGCGTGCGCCTGTCGATCGACGGCGCCCCCATCGACACGACCCGGCTCGCGCTGTCGAGCGTGTGGAACGGCGAAATCCTCGCGCTGTGGCCCGCGCCCGATGCACTCGAACGACGCCATGCCGCCGGCGATGCGGAAGCCCGCGCCTGGGTGCGCAAGCGTCTGCGCGCTTCGGGCCTCGCGATGCCCGACGACACCGCGGCGCTGCGCGCCTTCCAGACCCGCCACGGGCTGACCGGCGACGGTCGCCTCGATGGCTTCACCGCCTTCGCGCTCAGCGCGCAGGAGCCCTGAGATGTCCTTCATCCTCGACGCCCTGCGCAAGTCCGAAGCCGCGCGCCGGCGCAGCGAAACGCCCGACCTGTTCGCGACCCTGCCGCAGGCACCCGCGCCGGCGCGCAGCCGCGTCACGTGGCCGCTGTGGGCGATGGCCGGCTTCGGCGCGGTGTCATCGGCGATCGCGCTGTGGCTGCTGCTGCATCGCCCGGACATGCCGGCGACGCCGGCCGCGTCGCCGGGCACGCCCACCGGCATCGAAGCGGCACCCGCCACGAGCGATGTCGACGCGACGCCCGACGCCAATGTCGATGCGGACGTCGGCACCGGCACCGCATCGATCGCCGACGCGATGCCGCAGCCGCCCGCGACGCCACCATCGCCGCCCGTGACGGCGCCCGTGCCGATGCCGTCGGTTGCGGCGACACCGGCGACGAAGGCACCGGCGCAGACCGTCACACCGCCGACCACACCGCCGGTCGCGGCACCGGCACCGCCACCCGCGCCGCCGGCGGCGAGCGGCGATCGCGCGACCGCGCTCGCCGATCTCGATCCCGAGGTGCGTCGCCAGTTGCCGGCGCTCAAGCTGAGCATGCAGGTGTGGAACGACGATCCGCAGCGCCGGTTCGTGATCCTCGACGGCCAGCGGCTGCGCGAGGGCGACACCGCCGGCGAGGTGGTGGTCGAGCGCATCACCCGCACCGACGTACTGCTGTCATGGCGCGGCGCGCGCCTGCGCCTGCCGGCGGAGTGAACCGCCGCGCGTCAGGGGAAATCGTCGCAGCCGTACTGGCGCATGTAGTCGGCCAGCGTGCAACCGGATTCGTCGCGGAAGCGCTCGTCCAGCAGTTCCAGCACGCGGATGCGGTCGACGCGGAAATTGCGGAAGTCGTCGCGCGATTCGCACCACGCCGCGAGCGTCCACACGTTGCCCCAGAAGAAGCAGCCCAGCGGCCGCAGCGTGCGCACGCTGACCTCGTCCTTCAGGTCGAGGTAGTCGATGCGCACCTTGCGCCGCGTCTCGATGGCATCGCGCAGGTGCTGCAGGCGATCGCGGGTGGCGGCATCGGGGCCGAACGGCGGCGCGAACACGCTCAGGCTCTCGGCCGCGGCGCGTTCCGCGCCGGGCAGCACGCCGAGGATCTTGGACAGCGCCAGTTCCGCGCGCGCGGCCAGTACGGTGTCGATGCGCGACTGTGCCAGGCGCACGCAGGCGACCAGCGCCTGTGCCTCGCGGGTGTCGAACATCAGCGGCGGCAGGTCGAAGCCGCGGCGCATGCGGTAGCCGACGCCGGCCTCGCCCTCGATCGGCACGCCCTGCGCCTGCAACGCGGCGACATCGCGGTACACCGAACGCTGCGAGACCTCCAGGCGCTCGGCAAGGAACGCGGCCGTCGTCAGGCGACGGCCGCGGATGAGTTGCACGATCTGGAACAGGCGGTCGGCGCGGCGCATGGGAGTCGGGGACGGGCTCGCTGACCGCATGCTGCCATGTCAGGCCAGCGCGTGCAGACCGACGCGGTTGCCTTCGCTGTCGACGATCTGCGCGAACGCGCCCATGCCCGCGGGCAGTTCGGTGCGCGGCACCACGATGCGACCGCCGGCGGCATCGACCCGCGCCAGCACCGTGTCGAGCGAGGGCGAGGCATCGAGATAGACGACGGTGCCGTCGTCCGACGGCGACGGCGCATGCGTGCCGGCGAACAGGCAGCCGCCGACGCCGGCGCCCTGCGCGTACGGAAACACGGCGAGCGTGGTCTCGGGACCCATGGCTTCGCGCTTGAGCGACGCATCGAGCAGCGCTTCGTAGAAGGCCTGCGCACGATCGAGATCGGCGACCGGGATCTCGAACCAGTTCAGGGCATTGCGGTGGGCGTGTTGCATGCGGCCTCCTCGGGCGGCGTGTCGGGAGGCGCCATCCTGCGCGGGGGCTGCTGACAGCGTGGCGTCAGCAGCCTGTCGCGGATGCGTCGCGCGGCCTCACTCGCCCATGAAGCAGACGTTGAGCTTGTTGCCGTCGAGATCGCGGAAATACGCGGCGTAGAAGCCGGGATAGCGCTGGCCCGGCGCACCTTCGTCGGTGCCGCCGAGTTCGATCGCCTTCGCGTACAGGCGGTCGACTTCCTCGCGGCTGGCAGCGCCGAGCGCGGCCATCGTGCCGTTGCCGACGGTCGCCGGTTCCTTGTTGAACGGCCAGGTGATGCCGAGGCCGGCGCCACCGTCGCCCTTGTCCCAGGCGATGAAGTAGTCGGGCTCTTCCATCGCGCGCTTGGCGCCGATCTCGGCGAGGACGGCATCGTAGAAGGTGGCGGCGCGGGCGAGGTCGCGGGTCCCGAGGGTGGCGTAGGCGAGCATGTCGATCTCCATGGAAAGGGAAGGCGCAGTCTTGCGGGTCACTGCTGACATCCTGTGTCAGCAGCGGCTGGACGGATGCGCCGTTATGCTACGCCTCCGCACCGTCGACCCGCCGCCATGCCCCGACACCGTTTCGTCCTCGACCGCGACCACGTCGCGCTCAACCAGTTGCTCAAACTCGTCGGCGTCTGCGACAGCGGCGGTGCCGGCAAGCATCTGGTCGACTCGGGCGCGGTGCGCGTGGACGGCGCAGTCGAACTGCGCCGCACCTGCAAGCTGCACGTCGGCCAGACCGTCGAGGTCGACGGCCACGTGATCGAGATCGTCGCCGACTGAGCCGCGCTTAGAGCGTGTTATGCACTTTTCCATGCACCGCGTTGCGCCCCCGGGCCGCCGAGGCAAGGTCCGCAGCGCTGCCTTGGCTGGTGGCCAAGGCAAGCCGCGGGCCGCTGCATCGGTGGTCCGGGGGCGCAACCCTCCGGGAAGCCCGTCCACGGGCGCGATCCGGCGTTGCGTCCCTTGCCAAGGCCACCGGCCTTGGCGGCGGGCCGCGCCTTGGCTCGCGCCCGCGGACGGGCTTCGCGGCGCATGGAAAAGTGCATAACACGCTCTAGCCTTCCGCGCGCGCCGGCACGTCCGCCAGCAGCCGCGCGACGCCCAGCGCCAGCGCCGCGCCCGCGAGCTGTGCCAGCACGAAGCCGCCGACGTCCTCCGGGCGGATGCCCGCGAACGTGCGCGTGAATGCGCGCGCGAACGTCACCGCCGGATTCGCGAACGACGTGCTGGCGGTGAACCAGTACGCCGCGAAGATGTAGCTCGCCACCAGCGCCGGGATCGCCTGCGGGCGATGGCGCACGCCCAGCACGATCGTCAGCAGCAGCCCGAACGTCGCCACGCCTTCGCTGAGCCACTGCGCCGCGCCGGTGCGGACGTGGTCGCCCGGCTGCCACAGCACCTCGCCGAACATCGCGTGCGCCAGCAGCACGCCGGCGACCGCGGCGACACACTGCACGGCGACGTAGGCGAACGCCGGCGCCGGCAGCGCCTCGCCGCGCAGGCGCATCGCCAGCGTCACCGCGGGATTGAAGTGCGCGCCGGACAGCGGGCCGAGCAGCACGATCAGCACGTACAGCCCGCCCGCGGTCGCAGCGGCGTTCGCCAGCAATGCGATCGCGACGTTTCCGCCGGCCAGGCGCTCGCCCATGATCCCGCTGCCGACCACGATGGCCAGCAGCAGCGCGGTGCCGAGTGCTTCGGCGAGCAGGGCCCGCAACGCGGGCGAGACCGTCACCGTCATCCGTCGATCGTCCCGATGCCGCGGATCTCGCGCTCGGCCACCAGCCGGTCGAGCTTCTCCACCGGCAGCGCGACCAGCAGTTCCACGCGACGGCGCAGCGCCGTGAACGCCTTGAGGTAGGCGCGGCGACGGGTCTCCTCGTCGCCCTCGACCGCGGCGGGATCCTCCACGCCCCAGTGCGCGACGACCGGCGTGCCGTACCACACCGGGCAGGTTTCACCGGCCGCGTTGTCGCAGACGGTGACGACCAGGTCGAGTTCCGGCGCGCCCGGCGCGGCGAATTCGTCCCACGATTTGCTGCGCAGGCGCGCGGTGTCGTAACCGATCGACGCCGCCAGGTCGGCAGCCATCGGCTGCACGCGCCCGCTGGGCTTGCTGCCAGCGCTGTACGCCTCGAAACGGCCGTTGCCCAGCACGTTGAACAGGGCTTCGGCCATCACGCTGCGCGCGGAGTTGCCGGTGCACAGCACGAGGATGCGATAGGGAGGTGCGTTCATCGTCGTCTCCTCAGCGCCGGGCATCGCCACAGCAGCCCTGCTTCACCATTTCGACCGCCGGACCGCAGCAGGGCGCATCGGCGGGACGGTCGGTCTTCGGCGCGCAGCAGATGCCCTGCGGCGTGGTCGCGTCGCAGCAGTCCGCGGAGGGCGCCGCCGTCCCCGCGGCATGCGCCATGGACAACGTCGAAGCCGTCGCTGCATCGTCGCCGTAGTACGACGTGACCTCGCCCAGCGTGTGGAAGGTTTCCCAGCGCGTGCCCTGCGGATCCACCGTCCAGAACTTGTCGGAGCGCGCGTGGCAGCAGGCAGTGCCGTGTTCGGCGAGTACGCCCTGCCCCGCCCGGTCCAGCCGCGCGCCGAGCTCGGCCAGTTCGTCCGCGTCCTCGGCCTGGATGCCGAGATGATCGATGCCCGCCGCGCCGGCGCGGGTCGAGATCGCGAAGTTCACCCTCGGATCGTCGAGCATCCACTTGGCGTAGTCGTCCTTGCGGACCGTCGGCGCGGCGCCGAACAGCGCGGCATAGAAACGGGTGCTTTCGTCCAGGTCGCGGACGGAGACATGCACGTGGAAACGCTTCATCGGGACATCCTCGTTTGGGGCCGCCCCGATTCGGGGCAACCTCGGATCGGGGCAGCCTCGGCGGCAGCCGGGTTCAACAGCAGTCGGGAGCGGCCGGGGCGCAGTTCGACGGCGATCCGGCGCAGCAGTTTTCGGTCAGGTAGGCCAGCAACGCATTCATCCGCGCGTAGTCGGCGCGGACGCGGATCACGCGCCCCTCGCGGCGATCAATCACCAGCCCCGCCGCCCGCAGCACGTTGAGATGTGCGGTGAGCGTGGCCGCTGGCAGATCGACCAGCGCCCGCAGCTCGCCCACCGCCAAGCCGGCATCGCCGGCGGCGACGAGCGCGCGGAAGGCGCGCAGGCGGTGTTCCTGCGACAGGGCCTTGAGTGCAGCGAGGGTGGCGTCGAGATCCATGATTCCATATTTCCGGAAACATGGAATTGATGCAACCGCGATACCGCGCCGGCCGACGAACGGCAGACCCGGAGCCGGAGGTCAGGCCAGCGGCAGGTCGCGATCCGCCGCGCAGACGGTGTCGTGGTACTCGCGCAGCGGCAACAGCTCCTGGGCCTCGACGCCCCCGCCGAGGGTGTCGAGATGGCGACAGGCCGCGTAGCCGGTCGCGCGACGCGTGTAGGCGTCGATCCACGCCTGCCGCGCGGGCAGCGTGGCATGCATCGGCTGCCAGGCACCGGACGACGGCGGGCGCAAGCGCGGCAGCCCGATGCGCCACGGCTTGGGCGTGAGCCGCGCGCGGAAACAGCGCTGGTTGAAGCACATCCGCGCGAACACCGGGTCCACGCCCAGCGCGTCGAACGCCGCCTGCACTTCGGGTTCGCGCGGGTCGAACGGCCGGTGCACCGCCATCAGCCGCAGACCGGCCGGCGTGCGGTACAGCCGCACGCGCCAGTCGGGATGCAAGGCGAGGAAGCGCTGGATGCGCTTGCGTGCGAGCCGTTCGGCGCCGCCGCGCGCGGCGATGCCCCAGCGATGCAGCAATCCCGGCAGCGGGATGCCGATCGCCAGCGAGGCGAAGAACGCCGCCGCCAGCGACGTCCCCGGACTGCGTCCCAGCCCTGCATGCACACCGACGGTGACGAGCACAGCGGTGACGATCATCGACACCAGCACGCTGCGTCCCGACGCTGGCCGCGGCGCGAAATCGATGTCCGCGAACAGCAGGTCCGGCGTGTTGAGGCACAGCGCGCCGTAGCCGTTGCGGGTGACGACGGATTCGCCCTGGCGATCGACGATCTCCTCGCGGATCGGCATGCCGTCGGCGCCGTTGTAGGCGACACGGCGTTCGTTGCGCGGCAGCGCTTCGCCGGCGAGCACGCGGTCCAGCGCTTCGCGCGCACGGGCCTCGGCATGTGCCTGCGCCTGGGCTTCACTTTCGTCCGACCAGCCGAAACGGCGCACCGTGACGGTGCGCCGGCCTTCGCGGTGCTGGAGGCGGGCTTCGGCCCAGTGGCGCGGAACGAGCATGCGGGTCTCCGTGTGGGCGCGTCGGCTCAGTCGCCGCGCAGGTGCGTGCGCAGGAACGCGAGCACGTGGCCGTAGTACGCGCGACGATTCCCGTCGCCGTAGATGCCGTGGGTTTCGTCGATGAAGAAGTGGGTCTCCACCGGCTTGCCGGCCTTCTCCATCGCCGCGACCATCGCCTTCGCGTGCTCGAACGACACGCGATCGTCGTGGCGGCCATGCACCAGCAGCACCGCCGCGCGGATGCGGTCGACATGCGCGATCGGCGACTGCGCGTACAGCGCCTTCTCGTCGTCGCCCACGGCCTCGTCGAGGTAATGCCGGCCGTAGGCACTGCGGTGGGTGTCGCCCCACTTCCGGCTGATGATCAGGTTGGTGGGACCGGAGGTGGAGATCGCGCAGCGGTAGAGCGCCGGCTCGCGGATCACGCCCATCAGCGCGGCATAGCCGCCGAAGCTGCTGCCCCACAGGCAGACGCGCCGCGGATCGACGCGGCCGCTCGCCGTCGCCCAGCGCGTGCCGTCGACGATGTCGTCCATGAGCTTCAGGCCCCACTGCCGGTAGCCGCTGCGCACGAAGGCGCGGCCGGCGCCGGCGGAACCGCGGTAGTTCACCCGCAGCACCGCGTAGCCGTTCGCGGCGAGCAGTTGCGATTCCTCGTCGTAGAACGCGTCGTCCTGCACGTCGAACGGGCCGCCGTGCGGCATCACCACCAGCGGAGGCGGCGCGGTGCCCGCCTCCGCGGCAGACAACGGCAGGGTGAGATAGCCGTGCAGCAGCAGGCCGTCGCGGGTGCGGAATGCGATCGGCTGGTTGCGGGCGAGCGTATCCGGCGCCAGCCACGGTTTGGCCCGCGCGACGAGGTCCATGTGCCTGGTCT
Source organism: Lysobacter sp. DMC104 (assembly GCF_056313665.1). Lineage (NCBI taxonomy): Bacteria > Pseudomonadati > Pseudomonadota > Gammaproteobacteria > Lysobacterales > Lysobacteraceae > Lysobacter > Lysobacter sp. DMC104. The sequence continues at coordinate 357,645 of NZ_JBQUZW010000003.1, forward strand.
CGCGATCCATCAGGTAGAAGCTGCCGGGATCGCGGTCGCCGGCGACGCGCACGATGATGTGCCGGCCGTCGCGGGAACCGCTCGAAAACGCGACCGCATCGTCCGGGAACGCGGCTTCGACGCCGCGCAGCAGTTTCGCGTCGGGATCGGCCGGATCCCAGAACCGCGCGCGCGGCAGGCCCGGACCGTAGGCGGCACCGATCGGCTGGCGGCCGTCCGCCGACCACAGGACGTACGCCGGATCCAGCGCGTCGTCGCGCATCACCACCGTGCGCACGCCGCTGGCGAGGTCGAAGCGCTCGATCGCGTCCGGTCCCGCGGGCTGCTCGGCGCGCAGGAAGACCTGCGTGTCGTCGCGCGAGGTGCCGATCAGGCGCAGCTCGACGCCGCTCTGCGCTTCGTCGTTGAACAACGACCACCGACCGTCGCGCAGGCGCCACACGCGCTGCACGTCCTCGTCGTCCCAGACCGTCGCGAACAGCACGCGGCCGGCGTTGTCGACGAAGAACCGGCTGCCCGGCTCCGGCGCATCGGCGATGCGCGGCCCGGCGAGGCCGGCCTTCGCGTCGACCTTCTGCACGTACGACACGCAACCCTTGCGGGTGCCGCGGCCGCAGCGCTCGACCAGGACGTGGTCGTCGTCGTCGATCAGCGTGCCGAGGAAGTCGTCGTAGATGACGCGCTTGTCGGAACCGTCGACGTTGACGGCCACCACGCGCGGGTCGGTGTAGTACTGCTGGAAGCGATCGCCGCCCCGGCGCATCTGCACGAACAGGCGCTCCTCGCCGACCCACCAGAACCGCCCGATCTCCGCCTTGCGTTCGGGATCGAGCACGCGCACCGGCGTGTCGGTGGCGCGATCGAGGATCAGCAGCAGGACGCGGTTCTCGCGATTCTCCGGCTTGCGCACGGTCGCGGCGATGTAGCGCCCGCCGGGTGAGATCTGCACCTCGTCGTGCAACGCGGGGCGGAGGAAGTCGTCGAGCGACGGTGGCGTGGCGGCCGCCGCCGTCGCGACGGCGAGCAGCAGCGCCAGCCCCGTCGCGATCCGCATCCGCCGCATTGCCGTCCCCCGCCTTCGGTCACCGCGACAGTCCAGCAAACCGCCCCGGGCTTGGCAAGACGCCGCGCGGCGCGCGCGGACGACCGGCGATCAACCTTCGCGGCGCGGCGGCTTCCCGCCCGGCTTGCCGGGGAATTTGCCGGCCGGCTTGCCGCCGGGCTTGCCCGCGAACTTCGCGCCGGGCTTGGCAGCGGGCTTGCCGCCGGGACGCGTCTCGCGCGGACGGAAGTTGCCCGGCTTGCCCTCGCCCTCGACGCGCGGCTTGAACGACCGCGGGCGCGCGCCCGGCGCCGGCGCGAACTCGTCCGCCTTCTGGATGCGCAGCATCTGCCCGGCCACGCGCACCTTCTTCAGGTGCATCAGCAACGGCTTGGGCATGCCTTCGGGCAGGTCGAGGATGGAATGGTCGTCGTGGATGTCGATGCGACCGATGTACTTGCTCTCGAGGTCGGCCTCGTTGGCGATCGCGCCGACGATGTTGCCCGGCTTCACGCCGTGCATGTGCCCGACCTCGATGCGGTAGGTCTCCATGCCCGGTTCCGGCGGCTGGCGCGGACCGATGTCGGCCTTCGCCCGCGGCGGGCGGGCGTCGTCGCGCGGCGCGCGCGCGGGGCGCTCGTCGTGCGTGCGCGCCTGCGGCTCGCGCGGCTGCCACTCGCGCTCTTCCTGCGTGCGTTCGCGCGGCGCGCGCTCGCGGCGCTCGTGGGCCTGCGGGCGCTCGAACTGCTGACGATCGGTCTGTGGACGCGCGCGTTCGGGCGGCAGCAGCAGCGGCGTGCGGCCCTGCAGCAGCTTCGCCAGCGCCGCGGCGATCTCGATCGCCGGCACGTCGTGCTCGCGCTCGTAGCGCTCCAGCAGGTCGCGGTAGAACGCCAGCTCCGCGTCGCCGCCGTCGTCCTGCGCGCGCGCGTCGGCGATGCGGCCGAGGAACTTCGCGATGCGCGCGTCGTTCACGGTCTCGACGGTGGGCAGCGCCATCTCCTGGATCGGCTGGCGCGTCGCGCGCTCGATCGCGCGCAGCATGCTCTTCTCGCGCGGACTGACGAACAGGATCGCCTCGCCGCTGCGCCCGGCGCGGCCGGTGCGGCCGATGCGATGCACGTAGCTCTCGGTGTCGTAGGGGATGTCGTAGTTCAGCACGTGGCTGATGCGCTCGACGTCGAGGCCGCGCGCGGCGACATCGGTGGCGACGAGGATGTCGAGCTTGCCGTCCTTCAACTGCTGGATGGTCTTCTCGCGCTGCGCCTGCTGCACGTCACCGTTGATCGCGGCGGCGGCGAGGCCGCGCGCCTGCAGCTTCTCGGCCAGTTCGTCGGTCGCCGACTTGGTGCGCGCGAAGATGATCATCGCGTCGTAGGGCTCGGCCTCGAGGATGCGGGTCAGCGCGTCGAGCTTGTGCAGGCCGCTGACGAACCAGTAGCGCTGGCGGATGTTGGTCGCGGTGGTGGTCTTCGCGGCGATGGTGACTTCGGCCGGGTCGCGCAGGTAGGTCTGGGCGATGCGGCGGATCTGCGACGGCATCGTCGCCGAGAACAGCGCGACCTGGCGTTGCTCGGGCACCTTCTTCAGCACCGTCTCGACGTCGTCGATGAAGCCCATGCGCAGCATCTCGTCGGCTTCGTCGAGCACCAGCGCCTTGAGGTCGGACAGGTCCAGCGTGCCGCGTTCGAGGTGGTCGATCACCCGCCCGGGGGTGCCGACGACGACGTGCACGCCGCGCTTGAGCGCCTGCAGCTGCGGGTAGTAGCTCTGGCCGCCGTAGACCGGCAGGACGTGGAAACCGGGCAACTGGTGGGCGTAGCGCTGGAAGGCCTCGGCGACCTGGATGGCCAGTTCGCGGGTCGGTGCCAGCACCAGCACCTGCGGGGTGTGCTTCGACAGGTCCAGCCGCGACAGCAGCGGCAGCGCGAAGGCGGCGGTCTTGCCGGTACCGGTCTGGGCCTGGCCGAGCACGTCGCGGCCGGCCATCAGCGCGGGGATGGTGGCGGCCTGGATCGGCGACGGGGTCTCGTACCCGACCTCCCGGACCGCGGCCATCACCGGCTCGGTCAGGCCGAGATCGGCGAAACGCAGGGAGGATTCTTCGGTGGACATGACGCACCCGCACGGCTGGAAACCGGACATTGTGCGCCCCGGCGCTCGGGTTGTCGCTCTAATCGACGCCGTTGCCGCCCGGAAGGCACCGCCGGCCGGCCCGTCCGGACCACCGGGCCGGCCCCGGGGCCCAGGCGCGCGATCGCCCGGGCGCCGCTGGCGGAAGCGCGGTCAGATCGCCTCGGACTCCACGAAGCGCACGCCCGGGGACGCATTGAGCACGTCCTCCAGCATGCAGGCGGCGATGCGCTCGGCCGGCACCACCCGGTAGCGGGCCGGGATCAGGCCACCCAGGGCGTCCATGATCCGCGCCGTGCGCCGCTCCGACGGCCGCGGCGGCGTGCGCTCGCCGCCGATCAGCGACGGCCGCACGATCGCGACCGAGGCGTAGCCCAGCGCCTGCACGGCCCCCTCGGCCTCGCCCTTGCAGCGCAGGTAGAAGATCCGCGACGCGGCGTTGGCGTTCGCCGCGGAATTGAGCGCGTACGCCCGGGCGCCGGCAGCGCGGGCGCGCCTGGCGGTGTCGATGACGTAGTCGACGTCCACCCGGTGGAAGGCGGCCTTCGAGCCGGCCTGCCGGATCGTGGTGCCCAGCGCGCAGATCACCCCGTCGACCGCCCACCAGGGCGCGTCGTCCGGCAGCGCATCGAAGTCGACGACGGGGTTCTCCAGCTTCGGATGCGCGGGCAGCGCGCGGCGCGTGGGCGCGATCACGCGCGCCACGCGCGGATCGTCGAGGGCCTGGCGCAGCGCATGGCTGCCGACGAGCCCGGTCGCACCGAGCAGCAACAAACGTTGGGTCATGGGGGTGAAGGCTCCTTGGGTGGCAGCGGATCGGTCGTCGTCCGCCGGGTGTGCTGCGCCAGCGCCAGGCACAGGGCCTCGCGCTTGAGCGGCTTGGTGAGGTAGTCGTCCATGCCCGCCTCGATGCACCGCCGGCGGTCGTCGGCCATGGCGTGCGCGGTCAGCGCGACGATCGGCAACCGCGGGCGGCGCTCGGCCTGCTCGAACAGCCGCCACTGGCGCGTCGCGGAATAACCGTCGAGGCCGGGCATCTGGCAGTCCATCAGCACCACGTCCCAGGCATCCGTGCGCATCCACTCCAGTGCATCCGAACCGCTGCCGGCGCAGACCACGGCGCAGCCTTCGCGTTCGAGCATCAACTTGACCAGCGACGCGTTCAGCGCGTTGTCCTCGGCGACCAGCACGCGCACGCCGACGAGATCGAACTCGGCCGCGGCAGCGGCATCGGCGTGCGCCACGGCATGGTGGCGATCGATCTCCGACTCCGGCGCCTCGGGCACCAGCACCGTGAAGCGGCTGCCGGCACCGACCACGCTGGACAGCTCGATCCGGCCGCCCATCAGCCCGACGAGGTCGCTCGAGATCGGCAGGCCCAGGCCGGTGCCCGGATGCGCCCGCGTCGGGGAATCGTCGCCCTGCTGGAACGCCTGGAAGATGCGTTCGCGTTCGCTTTCGCGGATGCCCGGACCGGTGTCGACGACGGCGACCCGCAGCACGCGGCGTCCGCCCGCATCGCGCGTGGTGTCGGCCTCGATGCGCACGCTGCCGCTGGCGGTGAACTTCACCGCGTTGCCGACGAGGTTCACCAGCACCTGGCGCAGGCGTGCCTGGTCGCCGGCGAAATGCGGGGGCAAGTCGGGCGCGATCTCGGCCTCCAGCCGCAGCCCCTTCGATTGCGCCTGCGGTCCGAACATGTCGGCCACGTCCTCCAGCAGCCGGTGCGGCGGGAACGGTGCGATGCACAGCGAGATCTTGCCGGCCTCGATGTGCGACATGTCCAGCACGTCGCTGATCAGCGCCAGCAGCGACTGGCCGGCGCGGCGGATCGAGCGCGGCAAGTCGCGGTGCGCGGGCGCGTCCGGCGCCTCGGCCAGCAGCTGGCTCATGCCGATGATCGCGTTGAGCGGCGTGCGCAGCTCGTGGCTCATGTTGGCCAGGAAGGTCGACTTCGCGCGGTTGGCGGCGTCGGCGCGGTCCAGCGCCTCGCCGAGAGTCTTCGTCATGTCCATCAGCGCGATGCGCTGCGCGATGTTGCGGCGGATCGTGCGACTGATGACGAAGCCCTGCCGCAGCAGGAAGACCATGAAGAAGCAGGCGGCGACGCCGGCGACCATGAAATCGCCGCGACCGGAGAACAGGAAGTACAGCGCGAACGGGCCGACGTTGCACAGCACGTAGGCCGCATGCGCGGGCCACCACGCACCGAAGCTGCTGACCGCGGCGGCAGGCATGCTGATCAGCAGGAACGCGACGACGAAATACAGTTCTTCGTGGCCGAGCGGGAACAACAGCGTCGACGCCGCACCCCAGACCGCACCGCAGAACGCGCCCAGCAACAGGCAGACCACGGGCGTGCCGGCGCGACTGTCGCCGTCCTCGTCGGCCTGCCACATCGACGGCGATGCCAGCCAGATGCGCAGCAGAGAAGCCACGCCGACGACCACGCCCCAGCCGGCGAGCAGTGCACGGGAATGCACGTCGCGGAGGGTCGCGATGAACAGAACGGCGATGAGCAGCGTCGCGATCGCACCCGCGCGCCCTTGGCTCAGCACCAGTTGCCGGCATTCCCGCGCGATGCGCTCGCGGGTGTCGACGGACAGCGCGGCGGTCATCGCCTCTTCCCCCTGCTCCTGCAGACGCCGCGACCCGCGGCAGGGCACTACCTTACCGCAGCCGGCCGTGCGGTCGCGAGGGGCGCAGCCGCATCGCACCGCGCGCCCCTCATTGCCCCCGCCCATGCGCCCGGGCCTGCCGCCACCGTGGCCGACGCGGCAACGCGTCACGGAACGCGACATGCGTTCGCCCATGAAAACAGGCGGTTTCCGGGATCGCACCCCCTGCGACCGCGGTCCGGACAATGACATCACACGAGGCGAATGCCTCGCGTCATCACCGCCCCGCATGTCGCGGGACGGATCCCACGTCGATCGTCGGAGGCACGGCACGCGGCCGCGCTTCGCAGGGACGCTTGCGCCGCGGCGGCCGGGCCCATGGACCGGGCGGGCCGCCGCGACGCAACGGCGATGCGCACGACGGCGGATGCCGAAAAGCCGCAACAGAGTAGGCGACACATCACAAGGAGCAATCCCATGCCCAATCTCGTGCAGGAACTCAACGGTCTCGACTTCAGCGTCTACATCGGCGGCCCGCTGCAGGCCGCGGTCAGCGCCCAGCATGCGGCGTCGATGTCGCAGGTCGACTTCATCAAGGCGGTCGGCTTCGTCCAGGAAGGATCGGGCGCCAGCGCGGTCAACAAGCTGCGTTACGTCGACTTCACCTACAAGAAGGTTGCGCCGAACCCGGCGTTCAATCCGGCGCAGCCGGTCTCGACGAGCAACAGCCCCACGCAGGACGTGAACGTCACGATCTCGGTGCCCTTCCTGTCGATGCTGACCATCCCGGCGCTGCGCATCGACGAAGTCACCATCGACTTCAACGCGAAGCTGACGTCGGCCGAGACCTCGTCCGCCAGCAGCGAATTCGCCGGCAGCGCCGAGATCAGCGCGCGCATCTGGAAGGTGAACTTCAAGGCCTCGGCCTCGTACAAGCGCACCACCAGCAGCACCTCGACCACCGAGCGCACGTACAACCTCAACGTCCACGTCCGCGCCGTCAACGACGAAATGCCGGCGGGCCTCGAGCGGATCTTCAACATCCTCGAGGACAGCATGCGCCACACGGAAATCCCGGCGCCCGCGGCGTCCGGCGGCTGATCGGAACATCCCGCGTGCGACCCGGGTCGCGCGCGGGATCGACCGGCCAGGCATCCACGGGGCCGGCAGCCGCCGGCCCCTCTCCCACGCACCAGAGGACATTCCCATGCCCACGCTCAACGATTACCTCGGCGGCCTCGTCGCCAGCGTCACCGAAGCCCGCGTCATGGCCGACGCGCATGCCGTGCAGGTCGCCGAACAGTACGCGCAGCACGAACTGCTGCGGCATTTCCCGGTGCCGCGCATGCGCATCGGCGACATCGTGCTGTCCATCCCGGTCGCCATCGAAGGCCTGTCCGAGCGCAAGGACTACCAGCTCGCACCCAATGGCAACGCCGAATTCCAGAAGGCCCTCTCGCGCGAGATCCCGCAATACCTCGACTATCGCGAGCTGCCGGCCGTCGCCGCACAGAAATTCCAGGCGGCGCTCGCCAATCGCATCCCGGCACTCGTGAACGGGATGCGCGATACGGGCGAACGCGAGAAGCCGATGTGGACCTTCGCCGAAGGCATCATCGCCGACCTCTTCGTGATCGGCATCGAGACGAAATTGCGCGACGGCAAGTTCCCAGAAGGCTATTCCCAGGACGAGATCACCAAGAAGACGTTCGACCTGGGCATGCAGTTGGTGTCCGGCGTCGTCGAGAAGCCGGTGCTCGACCCGCTCACCGTGATCGCCGACGCCGCGCGCCTGCGCGAGCAGCGCCCGGAGGACATCGTGCGCATCCAGCTGAAGATCGTCGAGGACGGCATGGAATGGCAGACCACCACCCGCGACGACGGCACCACCGATCGTCGCCTGATCCCGGAGTGAGCCATGTTCCAGTCGACGATCAACCTCGTGAACGACACCACCGCACTGCTGCTGGAAGTGCCGACGCTGGTGCGGGGCTTCGAGCGACGAGCACCCGGCGCATTGCCGTCGCTGCTGGACTGGATCGATCGCACCGAACGCAGTCTGTCCGGTCATCGCCTGGTCGCTGCCGCCGATGTCGCCGGATTCAAGGCACGCATCCTCGCGCCCGCGCTGGCTGCCGACGCACGCACCAACCTGCGCCGTCGCCAGATCGCGGTCGCGGCATCGCTGCTGCACGACCTCCAGCGCGCGGTACAGGACGCGGTGCAGCCGCACGCGGCGAAGCTGCAGCAGGCACGCGACCTCGCGCGTCAACTGATGCAGATCGTCGCGCAGAGCGGTGCCGTGCGCTACGACCCCGCGGGCGATCTCGCTGTGATGATCGACCGGATCTGGGCGCTGTGCACGGGCCACGAGCAGCTCAAGCCGATGGCGGCGCAGTTGCGCGCACTGCTGTCGTCCGACGACATCCGGCTGCTGCTGGTCGAGGAAATCGATCCGCGCGATTTCCCGCTCGAAATGGGCGTGCGCTGATCTCCGCCCCGCCACCGCGCGCCGGAATCCGCCGGCGCGCCTCTTCCACCGATCCGGCCGACCTACGGAGATGCCCCATGCCGACCCGCGACGACCTCCTCTGGTTCAAGCGACGCTTCGCCGATCGCATCGTGCCGGCGCTCGCCGGCACACCGCTCACGCTCGACCTGATCGTCGCGATCGCCTGCCAGGAAACCGGCCTCGTGTGGTCCGCGCTGCGGCGCGCGGGACTGGAGGAGGACGCGCTGCTCGCGCTGTGCGTGGGCGACACGCTCGATGCACGCGCGGACGGCCGCGGACGCCAGGCGTTCCCCCGTAACCGCGCCGACCTGCTGGCGCATCCGCGCGGCGCGGAGATGTTCACGGTCGCGCGCGCGGCGCTGGTCGCGATGGCGACGCATGTCCGCGGCTACGAGCGGGCGGCCGCCAATCCCGGCAAGTTCTGCCGCGGTTTCGGCCTGTTCCAGCGCGACCTGCAACATTTCCCGAAGGACCCCGACTATTTTCTGTCGCGGGACTGGGCGCGTTTCGACCGCACGCTGGCGCACTGCGTCGACGCGCTCGGACACGGTCTTCGCACGCTGGGATTGCACGAAGCCGTGCAGCTGAGTGATGAACGCCTCGTGCACGTCGCGATCGTCTACAACACCGGACGCTTCCGACCGTCACGCGGCTTGCGGCAAGGGCACTTCGACGGCCGCCGCTACTACGGCGAGGCGGTACTGGCGTGGATGCGATTGTCGAAGAGCGTCGCGCACACCTGAGCGCCGCGCACCACCGCGTAGTGCCGATGCGGCGTCCCGGCCGCCGGCATCAGCGCGATGCGCCGCCGTCACCTCAACTGGTGATCGCCTGGCTCAGCGACGTCCACGTCGGCGGCGCCGGCCACGACGGGGCCTGGTGGCCGGCGAGGATGCGGCGCAGATCATGGCGGTCGAGCTGCGGCGCCAGCGCCACCAGCAATTCGACGGTGTAGTCGCGCAGCACACGCTCGCGCGGCAGCACCGCCCATGCGACGCATTCGGGGATCGACTCGGGCGCCGGCAGCGCCAGCAGGTCGGCGTCGTGGATCGCGCTGACTGCCATCTCGGCGAGCAGGCCGACCCCGATGCCGGCGCGCACGTAGGTCTTGATCAGGTCGGCGTCGCGGGCGGTCATCGCCAATTGCGGCTCCAGCCCGCGCGCGGCGAACGCGCGGCGCAGCGAGGAATCATGGCGGATCGAGGATTCGTAGCTCACCAGCGGATACGCGGCGAGGTCGGCCAGGGTCGGCCGCGCGCCAGACTGCGCCAGCGGATGCGTGCGCGGCACCAGCACCACGCGCTGCCAGCGGAACAGCGGGATGGCGATGCCGTCGGCCGGCACGTCGCCGGCGCTGCTGATCAGCGCGAGGTCGGCCTCGCCACGCGCCAGCTGCGCCAGCACGTCGCCGTCGGCGCTGGGCTGCAGGTGGATGCTCAGCTGCGGATACGCCTGGTGCACCAGCGACAGCGCCGGCGGCAGCACGAAACGGGCTTGGGTATGGGTGGTGGCGATCAGCAGCTGGCCGTGGGCGTCGCGGCGCTGGTTGGCGGCGAAGGCGCGGATGTTCGCGGCCTCGGCCAGCATGCGGCGGGCGTGCGACAGCACCTGCGTGCCGGCCGGCGTCAGCGCTTCCAGGCTGCGGCCCTTGCGCACGAACAGCAGGAAGCCGAGTTCGTCCTCCAGTTGCTTCAACTGCTTCGACAGCCCGGGCTGGGTGGCGTGCACGTGCTCGGCGGCGGCCGTGATGTTGAATCCGGCGTCGGCGATGGCGACGAAGTAGCGCAGCTGGACCAGGGTCATGGCGGGTGTCGGAAGGCGGGCGGAACCGCGATGCCGCCATTGTCGGGGCATCTCGATCCTTTCATTCGGATCAAGCGATAGAAATAGCAGATCGCCGGCCACGGGGCGCGCACCGGCTTATTCCCAGAAAGCATAAGCCAAGACGGCCCGGTCATTTCCGGGGGCCATGACGCACGACTAAGTTGGGCCTCCCTTCCGGTGGAATGGCCATGCCCCTCCTTCCGTCCTCGGCTGCCGACTCCCGCCCGGGCCCCGCGTCCGGCGACCCCGGCGCGCAGGACGCGGACGGGACACCGCCGCTGTTCCCGGTCTTCCTCGACCTGCGCGGCCGCGACGTGCTGGTGGTCGGCGGCGGCGCCGTGGCCCGACGCAAGATCGAAGCCCTGCTGCCGACCGGGGCGCGGGTGCGGGTCGGCGCCCCGGCGCTGGACCCGACGCTGGCCGCCTGGGTCGCCGAGGGCCGGCTGGAACACCTCCCCGGCGCGTTCGAAGCCGCCTGGCTGGATGGCGCCCGCCTCGCGATCGCCGCCACCGACGATGCCGAGGTCAACCGCGCCGTCGCCGAAGCCGCCGAAGCCCGCGGCGTCTGGGTGAACGTGGTCGACGATGCGCCGCTGTGCGCCTTCCAGATGCCCGCCCGGGTGGAACGCGGCCCGCTGCAGATCGCGATCTCCAGCGGCGGCGGCGCGCCGATGCTGGCGCGGTACCTGCGCGAGAAGCTCGAAACCGACCTCGATCCCGCGCTGGGCGCGCTGGGCACGCTGCTGGTGCGCCATCGCCGCCGCATCCGCGCGCGGCTGCCCGATCTCGACGCCCGCCGCCGCTTCTTCGACGCCGTGCTGCAAGGCGACGTGCCGGCGCTGCTGCGTCGCGGCGACGCCGCCGCGGCCGAACACGCGCTGCTCGCCCGCCTCGACGGCAGCCCGACGCGCGTCGCCGGGCGCGTGGCGCTGGTCGGCGCCGGTCCGGGCGATGCCGGCCTGCTCACGCTGCGCGGGCTGCGCCTGCTGAACGAAGCGGACGTGATCCTGCACGACCGCCTGGTCTCGCCCGACGTGCTCGACCTCGCCCGCCGCGATGCCGAACGCATCGAAGTGGGCAAGGAAGCCGGCCATCACCACGTCTCGCAGGACGGCATCCACGCGCTGATGCTCGAACACGCCCGCGCCGGTCGCCGCGTCGTGCGGTTGAAGGGCGGCGACGGTTTCGTCTTCGGCCGCGGCGGCGAAGAACTCGAATATCTCCGCGCGCACGACATCGATTACGAAGTCGTGCCCGGCATCACCGCCGCGCTCGCCTGCGCCGCGCATGCCGGCATCCCGCTGACCCATCGCGACCACGCGCAGTCGGTGCGCTTCGTGACCGCGCACGGCAAGACGGCCGACGACGGCCTCGACTGGGCCGGCTTCGCGCGCGAGCGGCAGACGCTGGCGTTCTACATGGGCGTGTCCGGGCTGGAGCGCGTGCGCGACCGCCTGATCGCGCACGGCCGCGCCGCGTCCACGCCCTGCGCGCTGGTCGAGAACGGCGGCCGCCCCGAACAGCGCGTCGTGCTCGGCACGCTGGACACGCTGCCCGAGCGCGCGCGCGCACATGCCGTGCGCTCGCCGGCGCTGCTGTTCGTCGGCGAAGTCGCGGCTCTCGCCTCCACGCTGCACTGGTACGGCGCGCCGCCGCTGGGCGACTGCGCTGCACAGGCGGACGACCGCGTTTCCGTCGACGACCCGCTCGCGGAGGCCGCATGACCGCGCGGCCGCCCATCGTTTCACGACGCATGGCCGCCCGCGGCGTCGCACCGCGTCCCTGACCACACGCATCCCGCACTCCACGCACTCTCCCGAGGCAGATTCCCATGGCGCTTTACGACAACATCCTCGACACCATCGGTGGCACCCCGATCGTGCGCCTCCAGCGCATCGCGCCGAAGCACGTGACCCTCTACGCGAAGGTCGAGTCGTTCAACCCCGGCGGCTCGGTGAAGGATCGCCTCGCGATCGCGATCGTGCTGGACGCGGAGAAGAAGGGCCTGCTCAAGCCCGGCGACACGATCGTGGAAGCCACCTCCGGCAACACCGGCGTCGCGCTGGCGATGGTCGCCGCCGCGCGCGGCTACAAGTTCGTCGCGGTGATGACCGAGACCTTCTCGGTCGAACGCCGCAAGCTGATGCGCGCGTACGGCGCCAAGGTCATCCTCACCCCGGCCGCCGAGCGCGGCACCGGCATGGTGCGCAAGGCGAAGGAACTGGCCGAGAAGCACGGCTGGTTCCTGGCGCGCCAGTTCGAGAACGAGGCCAACCCGGCCTACCACCGCAGCACCACCGGCCCGGAAATCCTGCGCGATTTCGCCGGCAAACGCCTCGACTACTTCGTCAGCGGCTGGGGCACCGGCGGCACCATCACCGGTGCCGGCGAAGTGCTGAAGCTCGCGCGCCCGGACATCAAGATCATCGCCAGCGAACCCGCCGGCGCGGCGCTGCTGTCGGGCAAGGAATGGCAGCCACACAAGATCCAGGGCTGGACCCCGGACTTCCTGCCGGCGGTGCTGAGCCGCACGATCGCCGACGAGATCCTGCCGGTCGAGGACCTCGTCGCCCGCGACACCGCGCGTCGCCTCGCATCGGAGGAAGGCATCTTCGTCGGTCTCTCCGCCGGTGCGACCATCGCCGCCGCGCTCCAGACGGCCGAGCAGGCACCGGAAGGTGCGGTGCTGCTGGCGATGCTGCCCGACACCGGCGAGCGTTACCTGTCGACGATCCTGTTCGAAGGCGTCAACGAAGGTTCCGACGACGAGTGGCTGGCGTCGCTGGGCTGAGATCGGTCAGATCGTTCCCCGAGCATGCCGTCGCAGCGCCCGCGACGGCATGCATCGCCGCAGACTGGACGCTCAACCGCTCGGCGGAATCGTGTGGAAGAAGTCGATGGTCTGACCCTCCTCGCACGCGAAGAAACGATCCTGACCATCGAGCGCCACGCAGGCGCCGAAATGCTTCTTGTAACCGTGAGACGGATCGCCGCCCATCGTGTCGTTGTCGATCCTGACGATCCCCTGCGCGTTGTCGATCGCCGTCTGCAGGGCTTTGGTGACATCCACCGCCTGACTGCTGTTCTCGTTGCCGCCGGCGAGCGCGCCGTACACGGCGTATTTCACTGTCAGAGCTGCCATGACCCTCTCCATGTGGTATCGGAATACGCCGCTGCTTCGCACGCCATCCCTGCGGCGACGGGACCGAAGTCGGGCGTGACGCCCGCCTCGCCGTCGAAGCCTAGATCGATCGCATCGCCGCTTCGACTGTCAGCAATGACAGGGGGCACCATGTCGGGCGCGGGTCGACGACGTGGCATGGGCGCCCCTCGGCGGGTACTTACCGCTCCGCTTCGGCGAGCGCCATGCAATGCGCCTGCACTTCCTGAGCAAACCCGTTGCAGCCTTGCCTGTTGTTCATCCCGTGGGCCGCGCAGAACGCGCTGGTCCAGCGCACGGTGTCGATGATCTGATCTGCCCGCGGCACGTTCTCGCAGGTGCCGTCCTTCGGCTGGCTCGCGCCGAGGCAGCCCTTGAGCCAAAGCCGCGACTTCAGCCCCGCCAGCGAATCGTCGCGGCGCAACCGGGCGAAGCCGGCCTCGATGCAGCCGGCATCGTCCATCGCGGCGCCCTCGCGTGCGCCGTCCTGCAAGGCCGTCTGCCCGGCCTCCAGCCATCCGTCCTTGTGCCCGTCGACGTAACGCCACAGCAGGACCGCGACGCAGACAGCGAACAGCAGGCCGCCGAGCAGCAGGGCAAGCAGGATCTTCGCGGTGCGATTCATCGGCAAGGCTCAGTGCGATGTGAACGAGAACGGCAGCCGGCCGACGCCCTCGGCGTCGGTCTTCACATGCAGTTGCGCCGCCCAGACGCGGATCGCGGAATCGATGACGGCGCTGCCGCTGGAGTCGAGCACGCCGATCCTCGCGATGCGTCCGGTCTCGTCATAGGCCAGCAGCAATTCGGCGTCCGCTCGCGACAGCCCTGCTTTCGCAGCCGCTTGCAGTACGGTTTTGAGCGGCGGCGGCGATACCAACTGTGCGTATTCGATCTCCGGATACTCGGCCCGAGCCGCATCCGCAGTCATCGTCAACGGCGGCGATTCATTCAGCAGGTCGAATGGCAGGCGAACGGTGCCCGCCTCGCCCGGCGTGAGTCGCACCGCGCGCCCCCAGGCCAGGATCGCCTGATCCAGCACGTCGCTGCCGGTTGACGCTGTCAGTCGGACGTTCTTCGGCACACCTTTCGCGCTGTGGTCGATCAACAGCCCGACCCGCGCCTGGGACAGGTCGGACGCGACCAGCGCTTCCGATAGCACGTCATATGGCGGATGCGACACGACACGCATGGATGCATCGGCACGCTGCCCCAAGGCCGCAAGCGACGGAATTTCCGACGGCGGCGGGGGCGGTGGCACCGTTTGCGCCCAGGCGGCGCCAGACACCAGCAGCAGCGACAACGCGACGGACGACTTCATGCGGTGCATCCCGTGGGCAGATTGCGCGCAGGATGCCACAGGCGCGGCCGGGGGCCGATCACCGCCCCTCGACACGTCACGGGTTCAGCGCTGTTCGAGGTGGAACGGCAGTCGCAGCGTGCCGGCTTCGCCGGGCTTGAACTGCAGCCCCAGCGCCCACGTCACGATGGCCTTGTTGAGCCCCGTGTCCAGTGTGGGTGTCGTCAGCCTGGCATCGACGACACCGCCGGACACGTTGTAGTCGATCGCCAGTTCCGTCGAGACCCGCGTGAGATTGCTGCGACCGAATGCGCGCATGACGTGCCGCAACGAAGGCACCTTCAGCACCTTGCCCTGGAAATCGAACTGCGCGGTCTCCTGCGAATAGGGCGACGGCGACGGCGCCGTCTCCCTGCCGAAATCGAACGGGACGAAGCCGTGGCCTGCCTTTCCGGCCGGCAACCGCAACTGTCGTCCCCAGGCAAGGATCGCCGCATCGAGCGCGGCATCACCGGACGCACGCTTCAGCGTCACCGCCGTCGGTACGCCGGACGCGTCGTAGTCGACCCGCAGCACCGGCTTGGCGCGCTGCAATTTCGATGCAAAGAAAAGCTGCTGGATGTTCGGGTCGCGGGACACGGCTTCGAGCGCGGCGTCCGGCGTCGTTGCCCGAGGCGCATCCGCCACCACGGCCCGGTCCTGTGCACTTGCCATCGAGGCACAGGCAAGGCATCCGGACAGCAAGAGGGTGAAAGTCCGCGATGCCCTGCGGGCGGCGGCGCCGGAATGGGGGTTGCCTGCCCGGATCGGCAGTGCGTCGACGTTGCTCATGCCACGCCTCTCTGCGTGAAGATCGCGGGAGGATACCGCAGCCTCGGACCGGGATCGGGATGCCGATCACCAGCCGCCACGGCAGGCAGGCCGGGCATGAGCGGTGGGCTCACCCCCGCCCGTACACATCCTCGTAGCGCACGATGTCGTCTTCGCCGAGGTAGTCGCCGGACTGCACTTCGATCAGTTCCAGCATCTCGGTGCCGGGGTTTTCGAGGCGGTGCTTGGCGCCGATCGGGATGTACGTCGACTGGTTGGCGTGCAGTTCGAACAGGTCGAGGTTGCGGGTGACCAACGCGGTGCCGCGGACGACGATCCAGTGTTCGGCGCGGCGGCTATGCGACTGCAGCGAGAGCGAGGCGCCGGGCTTCACCTTGATGCGCTTGACCTGAAAGCCGTTGCCGACGTCGATGGAATCGTAGCTGCCCCACGGGCGCTGCACTTCGCGGTGCAGCACGGCCTGCGAGCGATGCTCCGCCTTCAGCCGCGCGACCACCTGCTTCACGTCCTGCACGCGGTCCTTGGCCGCGACCAGCACCGCGTCGTCGGTCTCGACCACGACGAGGTCGTCGACACCGACCAGCGCGACGAGTCGCCGCGCGTAGGCGTAGCTGTTGCGGCTGTCGACGGTGATCACGTCGCCGTGGCGCGCGTTGCCGTCGGCATCCTGTTCGCTCACCTCCCACAGCGCGGACCACGAGCCGACGTCGTTCCAGCCGATGTCGACCGGCAGCACCATCGCCGCGTCGGTCTTCTCCATCACCGCGTAGTCGATCGACTCCGACGGCGAAGCAGCGAAGGCGTCGCGATCGAGCCGGAGGAATTCACCATCGGGATCCACATGCCCGCAGGCCGCGCGCGCGGCGGCGAGGATGTCGGGACGATGGCGCCCGAGCTCTTCGAGGAAGCGCGAGGCGCGGAACAGGAACATGCCGCTGTTCCAGTAATAACCGCCGGCATCGAGATAACCCTGCGCGGTCGCAGCGTCGGGTTTCTCGACGAAACGCAGCACCTTGCGCACGCCCTCGCCGGCTTCCGCGTGGATGTAGCCGAAGCCGGTTTCCGGCGCCTGCGGCACGATGCCGAACGTCACCAGCGCGCCGGCCTCGGCCGCAGGCGATGCGGCGCGCACGGCAGCGCGGAAGGCATCGGCATCGCGGACCACGTGGTCGGACGGCAGCACCAGCAGCAGCGGATCGCAGCCGTCGGCGGACGCGATCAGCGCGGCGGCGGCGATCGCGGGCGCGGTGTTGCGGCCGACCGGTTCCAGCACGATCCGCGCGCGCGGCGCACCGATCACGCGCAACTGTTCGGCGACGAGGAAACGGTGGTCCTCGTTCGCGACCACCAGCGGCGCAGCCGACGACAGCGGCGCGACGCGGCGCCAGGTCGCCTGCAGCAGCGTGTCGTCGCCGACCAGCGGCAGGAACTGCTTGGGATGCGCCTCGCGCGACAGCGGCCACAGGCGCGTGCCGGAACCGCCGGACAACAGGACGGGCTGCAGCGCGGTCGGATCGTTCTGGGCGGAAAGCTCGGCCATGACGGCTCCCTCTGGTTCGGCGGACAGTTTACCCTTTGCAGATTCCATGCCATCCGCACGCCACTCCGGGCCCCGCATGTCGCAGACTTCGACACCATCCGCACTTCCCGCCGATCCGCACGCCGACGCACGCGCCGAAGCCCGCACGACCTGGGCGCGCGCAGCCACCGGCGACGCGACGCTGGTGCTCGAACGCGCCTCGATGGACGCGGGTTTCCGCAGCTACTGGCGCGGCGAGACCGCAGGCGACACGCGGATCGTGATGGATTCACCGCCGGACAAGGAAGACGTGAAGCCGTGGCTGCGCATCCGCGCGCTGCTGCAGGCCGGCGGCGTGCGTGTGCCGCAGGTGCTGGCCGAAGACGCCGACGCCGGCTTCCTGCTGCTGGAGGACCTGGGCCGCGACACCTACCTCCACGTGATCGACGCAACCAATGCCGACGCACTCTTCGACGCCGCCGTCGACCAGTTGCTGAAGCTGCAGGCCGTGCCACCGCCGGCCGACCTGCCGGTCTACGACGAAGCGCTGCTGACGCGCGAACTGCGGTTGTTCGACGAATGGTTCCTCGGCCGCCACCTCGGCGTGACGCTGGACTGCGCCGACCTCGAAGCGATCGACCTGGTGTATCGCCGGCTGATCGACGCCGCGCTGGCGCAGCCGCAGGTGCTGGTGCATCGCGACTTCATGCCGCGCAACCTCATGCCCGCCGCCGACGGTCCCGCGGTGCTGGATTTCCAGGATGCGGTGCGCGGACCGATCGCCTACGACGCGCTGAGCCTGTTCAAGGACGCCTTCCTCAGCTGGCCGGAAGCGCGCGTCGACGGCTGGCTGGACCGCTACCACGCGCGTGCCGCGGCCGCCGGGCTGCCGGTGTCCCCGCTGGCGCGTTTCCGCCGCGATGCGGATTGGATCGGCGTGCAGCGTCACCTCAAGGTCATGGGCATCTTCGCGCGGCTGCATCATCGCGACGGCAAGCCGAAGTACCTCGCCGACGCGCCGCGCTTCCTCGCCTACCTCGACGGCGTGCTGCCGAAATACCCGGAACTGGCGCCACTGGCGACGCTGCTGGATCGCCACGTGCGCCCTGCCCTCGCCGCCGGCTGAGCCCACGCGCCCCGACGCTCGACGGCGTGCCGAACGGCACAGTCCTTGCTTCGATCTCCGTGGCAAAGTGGCCGCGCAGTCGCAGTAGGGGGAACCGGCACCATGAAAGCGTTGATCTTCGCCGCGGGTCTGGGCGAACGGATGCGTCCGCTCACCGACACCGTGCCGAAGCCCTTGCTGCCGGCCGGCGGCAAGCCGCTGATCGTCTGGCACATCGAGCGGCTCGCGGCGGCCGGCATCCGCGACCTCGTGATCAACACCAGCTGGCTGGCGCGCAGCTTCCCGGACGCGCTCGGCGACGGCGAGGACTTCGGCGTCAGCATCCAGTACACCTACGAAGGCCCGACGCCACTGGAGACCGGCGGCGGCATGTGGCACGCGCTGCCGTTGCTGGGCACCGAACGCATCAGCGAGGAACCGTTCCTCGCGATCAACGGCGACATCTGGACCGACTACGACTTCGCGCGCCTGCCGCAGGAACCCGATGGCGACGCGCACGTGGTGCTGGTCGACAATCCCGCGCACAACCCGCGCGGCGATTTCACCCTGCGCGGCGACGGCCGCGTGAACAGCGGCCCGCCCACCGCCGCCGAACCCGGCACGCGCCTGACCTTCTCCGGCATCGGCCTGTACCGCCCCAGCCTGTTCGACGACTGGCGCCGGGTGATCGGCGATGCCCCCGGCGCCCGCGAAAAGCCGCCGCGCTTCAAGCTGGCGCCGCTGCTGCGTGCGGCGATGGGCCGCGAAGCGGTGGCCGGCGAACACCACCGCGGCCGCTGGACCGACGTCGGCACCCCGGAGCGGCTGGCGGAGCTGGATCGCGAGCTGGCGCGCGACGCGGTCGACTGACCCGCACGCGATACCGCGACGCGGCGGTTTTCAGCCGCCCA
Source organism: Lysobacter sp. DMC104 (assembly GCF_056313665.1). Taxonomy (NCBI): domain Bacteria; kingdom Pseudomonadati; phylum Pseudomonadota; class Gammaproteobacteria; order Lysobacterales; family Lysobacteraceae; genus Lysobacter; species Lysobacter sp. DMC104. The sequence goes on from NZ_JBQUZW010000003.1 coordinate 376,597, forward strand.
GCACGCTGCGCAGGAACGGCACCGTCAACCGGCGCTGCGCGGCCAGCGATTCGCGATCGAGCCGATCGAACAGCACCGTGAGGCTGGCAAGGTCGCGATCGACGCGGCGCAGCAGCCAGTCGATCGCGGCATCGTCCAGATGCAGCCCGCGACGCTGCGCACGCAGGCGCAACACGTCGGCGCGGCCGGCGTCGTCCAGCGGTTCCAGCATGACGCGGGTGCACTGCGACAGACGCGAGCGCAGGTCGGGCAGCGTCAGCGGCAGCGCATCGGGTGCGACCCGCGCGGCGTAGAGCAACTGGCGACCGGCGTCGCGGGCCCGGTTGTGGGCGTGGAACAGCGCGACTTCATCCTCGCGCGTGCCGGCGATGGCGTCGAGGCCGTCCAGCGCGAGCAGGTCGGCGTGCTCGAACGCCTCCAGCGCATCGCCCAGCCGTCCCGCTGCGGCCGCCAGCGGCAGGTAGGCCGTACGGCGGCCGGCGGTTTCGGCTTCGGCGCAGGCGGCGAGCAGCAGGTGGGTCTTGCCGGTGCCGGCCGGGCCGACGAGATACAGGCTTTCCGCTGCGGCGACGCCGGCCTCGCCCCGCGCGAACGCGTGCAACTGCGCCAGCGCGCCCTCTGGCGCGCCGACGAAGGTCTCGAAACGCTGGTCAGGCGGACAGCGCAGCGCCAGCGGCAACTGCGCGGCGCCGGCGGGCGACTGCGCGTTCACGCCGGATCCGTCGGCCCCGCAGGCGGGTCGGCGGACGGATCGGCGGGACGATCACGGACGTGGTGCGGAGCGGCCACGATCTCGATCTCCGGCGCGACGGGCGCGTCGCCGAGGTAGAACCGGCTGGCGGTGTACTGCCCGTGCAGATGGCGGATCAGCACGTTCGCCACCGACGCCACCGGCAGCGCCAGCAGCATGCCGAGGAAACCGAACAGCGTGCCGCCGGCCATCACCGCGAACACCACCGTCACCGGCCCGAGGCCGACGCGGTCGCCGACCAGCTTCGGCGTGAGCACGTAGCTTTCGAGCATCTGGCCGACGCCCCACACCGCCAGCACGCCGGCCAGGTGCGGCCAGTCGCCGAACTGCACCAGCGCGGCGATGCTGCCGCCCAGCAGCACGGTCAGCGGGCCGATGTACGGAATGAAGGTGAGCAGGCCGGCGAGCAGGCCGATGATCACGCCCACGTCGAGCCCGACGATCCACAGGCCGATGGCGTAGAACAGGCCCATCGACAGCATCACCAGGAACTGGCCGCGCAGGAAGCTGCCGAGCACGGCGTCGGACTCGCGCGCCAGCATCGCGACCGTGCCGATGCGGCTGCGCGGCACCAGCCCGGCGGCGCGCTGCACCAGCGCCGACCAGTCGCGCAGGAAGAAGAAGCTCAGGAACGGGATCAGCACGAGATTCGCGACCCAGCCCAGCACGGTGAAGCCCGAGTGCGTGACCACGCCCAGCACCTGGGCGGCGATGCCGCTGGCGCCCTGCCAGTTGCGCTTGAGCATCTCGACCAGGTAATCCGGATCGAGCCAGGTCGTCACGTTCAGCCCGGTCTTCGCCTGCACCCACGGCAGGCCGGTGTGCACGAACCAGTCGAGGTAGGTCGGCACGTTGTCGGCCAGCACCTGGATCTGGTCCTGGATCACCGGCACCAGCACCACGATCAGCACCGCCAGCAGCAGGATCATCGCGCTGAAGACCACCGCGACCGCGGTGTTGCGCGACAGCCCGCGCGCCTGCAGCCGCAGCACCACGGGATCGCCCATCCACGCCAGCAGCAGCGCGGCCGCGAACGGCGTGAGCACCGGCGCCAGCGCCCACAGCAGCGCCCCGGCGCCCAGCAGCAGCAGGCCCCACTGCAGCCGGCGGAAGAACGTGGCGATGTCCTCCACCGCCCGGTTCGGATCGGGCGGCGGCGGTGCGGCGGCGGGGAGTTCGGACGTCATCGCCGGCTCAGCGCAGGTCGAAGGTCGGGATCACCGGCTCCCCGCCCTCCGGCGGCGGCGCGTCCGGGGCGTCGGTCGTCGCCGGCGCGGTCAGCACGCCGCGATCGGTGATCACCCGGCGGAACCCGGGCATGCCGCTGATCAGGTCCAGCTCCAGCAGCAGGCCGTCGGCGGTGGCGCGCACCGGACGGGCCTTGCGCACGACCGACAGGTCCTGGAGGTGGGCCATCAGGCGGACGTAGTCGTCGGCGCTGTCGATGCCGGTGATCAGCACCCGGTAGGTGCCGGCCGGACCGGCCGCGGCACCGCGGCGGGCATAGCGGCGGATCAGGGCGTCGGCGGCCCCGTCGGCGCCACCGGCCATCGCCGCGCGGGCATCGGTGTTCTCGGTCGACCAGTTCGCCAGCGCCTTGCCGCTGTCGACGAAGATCCAGTCGGCTTTCCAGCCGGCGCCCTTGCGGTAGAGCTTGCCGATCAACTGCATCGGCGGGCTGTAGCGGGCCGATACCCGGGCCACGGCACCGGTGTCGCCGCGCCAGATCGCGCCGACGGCGGCCTGTTCGGCGGCGTTGCCGGCCGGCAGACCGAGGCGGTAGCCGCGCTCGATCGCGCGATCCAGCACCGACCGGGCGGCGTTGCTCTGGGCCAGCGCGACCAGCCGCGGGCCCTTGCCGTCGTCGATCGCCAGCCACAGCACCGGCTTGGGCCGCGGCTGCGGCCAGATCGGGAGCCCGAGCAGGCCGATGAGGCCGTCGACCTTGCCCTGATCGAAGCGGACCACGAGCATCGTCTTGAAGCTGGGCGCGCCATTGGCGCCGACGCCCTGGTCCTGGCGGTAATCGAAGCCGGCGACGTATTCCTTCGCGCGGCGCAGTTCCTGGCCGACGCCGGGGCGGCCGGTGGCGGCGCGGTCGCCGCTCAGCTTGGCCAGCACCTGCGCCAGTGCGCGGGCGAAGGCGCGGTCGCGCTCGGTATCGGTCTGGGTGTTGACCGGCACTTCGGCCTCGTAGACCCCGCTGGCGGCGGCGCGGTCGCCCTCCACCCGCTGGGCGTGGACGACGGGGGCGATCAGCGCCAGCCCGAGGCAGAGCCCCGCGACCCAACGCATCTTCCACCAGCTCGATTGCCGCATCTTCGAAGTCCCGGACAGGTTGGCCAAGGTCCGGAATGGTGCCACAAGCCCCTCCCGCCCCGTTAGCGAACGGCCCCGGACGCGCCCGCATCGGCCGGCATCGCGCCGCGGCGGGCTACAATTCCGCCTTTCCGCGACCGCAGTCGACGCCGTGACCCAGACGCCCCCCGCCTCCTCCGGACTCACCTACCGCGACGCCGGCGTCGACATCGACGCAGGCAACGAGGTGGTCGAACGCATCAAGCCGCTGGTCAAGCGCAGCTTCCGCCCCGAGGTGATGGGCGGCCTGGGCGGATTCGGCGCGCTGTTCGACCTCTCCGGCAAGTACCGCGAGCCGGTGCTGGTCTCCGGCACCGACGGCGTCGGCACCAAGCTCAAACTGGCGCAGCAACTCGGCCGCCACGACACCATCGGCATCGACCTGGTCGCGATGTGCGTGAACGACGTGCTGGTGCAGGGCGCCGAACCGCTGTTCTTCCTCGACTACTTCGCCACCGGCAAGCTCGACGTCGACACCACGGTGGCCGTGGTCGGCGGCATCGCGAAAGGCTGCGAACTCTCCGGCTGCGCACTGATCGGCGGCGAGACCGCCGAGATGCCCGACATGTACCCGCCGGGCGAATACGACCTCGCCGGCTTCTGCGTGGCCGGCGTGGAGAAGTCGAAGATCCTCGATGGCGCCAAGGTGCGCGAAGGCGACGTGCTGATCGGCATCGCCTCCAGCGGCCCGCATTCCAACGGCTACTCGCTGATCCGCCGCATCTACGACCGTGCCGACCGCCCGGCCGACCTCGACCTCGGCGGCGTGCGTCTGGTCGACGCGCTGATGGCGCCGACCCGCCTCTACGTGAAGCCGGTGCTTGAACTGCTGGGCGGCGCGCACGGCGAATCCATCCACGCGATGGCGCACATCACCGGCGGCGGCCTGACCGAGAACATCATCCGCGTGATCCCAGACGGCCTCGGCCTGTCGATCGATGCGTCGAGCTGGACGCTGCCGCCGGTGTTCCAGTGGCTGCAGCGCGAAGGCCAGGTCGCCGACGAGGAAATGTGGCGCACCTTCAACTGCGGCATCGGCTTCGTGCTGGTCGCGCCGCAGGACGCCGCGGTCGCGCTGGAAGGCGAACTCGACCGCCTCGACCTGCCGCACTGGCGCATCGGCGAAGTGACGCCGGCCGGCGACGGCGAGCGGGTGCGGATCGGCTGAGGCGATGCTCGCGCGACGGTTCGTCTTCGTGTCCCCGCTGGCGCCGGCCGAGATCGTCGAACGGCTGCGGGCCGCCACGCGTACGGCGTCTTCGCCTCCGGGCTTCTTCGATGGTTTCGGCAGGCAGGCCCGTGCCTACTTTGCCGGCGAGATCGGCGAGACCCGCTTCGAGATCCGGCGCAACCTGCCGCAAACGCGCATCTTGCCGCACATCGCGGGGCAGCTGTCGCCCTGCGAAAGCGGCACCCGAGTCGAGCTCACGCTCCGCGTGCGCCCGCTGACGCAAGCGTTCATGGCGATCGTGCTGATGCTCATCGGCTTCATGGCCTGGTCGGCGATGACGCATGGCGTCGACGTCAGGCAGCAACCGATCTTCTTCGGCGGCCTGCTCGTGGCCGGCCTCGCAGGTTGCAAGACCGTGCTGTTCCCCGATGACCGCATCGGCCGGGAGGCGCTGGCGGACCTGCTCGGCGCCAGGTCGACGACCGGCAGCTGATCCCCGCACACCTCCCGACGACATGGCCTTCCGTCTCGCCATCCTCGCCTCCGGCGCCGGCACCAACCTGCAAGCCCTGATCGACGCCATCGTCGCGGGTGAACTGCCCGCGACGATCGCCGGCGTGTTCTCCGACAAGGCGAAGGCGGTCGCGCTCGATCGCGCCCGCGCCGCGGGCATGCCGGCGACCGCGCTGTCGCCGAAGGCGTTTGCCTCACGCGAGGATTTCGACGCGGCGTTCTTCGCCGAAGTCGATGCCGCGGGCGCGGACCTGATCGTCTGCGCCGGCTACATGCGGATCATCTCCGCCGCGGAAATCCGGCGCCGACCCGGCCGCATGATCAACCTGCACCCGTCGCTGCTGCCGGCGTTCAAGGGCCTGCACACCCACCGGCAGGCGCTGGAGGCTGGGGTCGCCGAGCACGGCGCCAGCGTGCACGTGGTGACGGCCGACCTCGACGACGGCCCGGTGATCGCGCGCGCACCGGTGCCGGTGCTGCCGGGCGACGACGAGGCCACCCTCGCCGCCCGCGTGCGCGACGTCGAGCATCCGCTGCTGGTCGAGACGGTGCGGCTGTTCGCCGAAGGCCGGCTGCGGCTGGAGGGCGGCACGATCCTGCTGAATGACGTGCCGCTGGCCGCCCCGCTTCAGCTGCGAGCCAACCGCCGGCTCGCATGATGCCGGCCGTCATGCGCCCGCTCACCGCCCGCCTCGTCTCCACCTTCGTCCTCGCCGCACTGCTGCCGGCCGCCGCGGCGTCGGCGCAGGCCGTGGCGACGGCGCCGGTCGAGGCCGCGACGCCCGTCCGCACGCTCATTCCCTTCACCGCCCGCTACGAGGCCGCCTACCACGGCAAGGCCGCCGGCGACGCCACGCTGGCGCTGGTCCGCGGCACCGCACCGCGCTGGCGGGTGGATCTCGGCATCGCAGGTCGCCGCGGCATGCTCGGCGTGCTCGGCCTCAACGTGCAGCAGAGCACCGCGTTCGAACTGGTCGGCGACGCCTACCGCCCGCTGGGCCAGAGCACGGTCCGCAAGGGCCTGTTCATGGGCAAGTCCACCACCGGCACCTACGACTGGGCGCGTGGCACGGCGCAGTGGACCGGCGATCTCAAGGCCCGGCACCGCCAGCCGGTGCCGCTGCAGCCCGGCGACATGAGCGGCCTGCTGATCAATCTCGCGATCGTGCGCGACGCCCGCCCCGGCGCGGTGCTGCACTATCGCTTCGTCGAAGCCGGCCGGGTCCGCGATCATGTCTACCAGGTCGCCGACACGCCGGAGACGATCGCCGTCGGCGAACTCACCTTCTCCGCGCTACGCGTGGCACGCACCAATGCCGATGGCGACGGCACCGTCGTCTGGGTCGCCGAGGGCGTGCCGACGCCGGTGCGCATCCTCCAGCGCGAGGACGGCGCCGACGCCATCGATCTGCGTTTGATGGAATATCGCTGAGCCCGCCCCCACATTGGTCACCCACCGAGTCCGCACCCGACCTCCCCCAAGGATGCCCATGACCTCGCACCGTGTTCCCGTCGCCCTCCGCGGCCTCGCCCTCGCCGCCGCCGTGTTCGGCACCGCCGCAGCGCGCCCCGCGCATGCGCTCGAAGCCTTCGCCGCCGACTACGAGGCCAGCTACATGGGCCTGTCGGCGAAGGGCCGCATGACCATCGAGCCGCAGGCCGGCAACCAGTGGAAGTACACGCTGAAGGTGAGCAACCAGGTCGCGCAACTGACCCAGGTCACCGTGTTCGAGGACCGCAACGGCCAGTGGCGCCCGCTGTCGGGCACCGACGCCTCGCTGCTGCTGGTGAAGAAGATCCGCCGCAACGCCGTCTACGACTGGAGCGCCGGACAGGCGCGCTGGAGCGGCGACGTGAAACCCGAACGCGCCGGCCCGGTCACCCTGCAGGCCGGCGACGTCGACGCGCTGCTGCTGAACCTCGCCATCGCCCGCGACGCACAGGCCGGCAAGCCGCTGCGCTACCGCATGGTCGACGAAGGCCGCGCGAAGCTGATGCAGTTCAGCGTCGCCGGCAGGGACACCCTCACCATCGGTGGCAAGCCGCAGGCGGCGACGAAGCTGGTCAGCACCAACGGCAACAAGCAGATGTTCGTGTGGGTGGTCGACGGCCTCGAATTGCCCGCGCGCATCCTGCAACGCAAGGACGGCAAGGACGACATTGACCTGCGGATCCTGGCGCTGCCGAAGTAATTCCCCGGCGCACCCCGCCGGCATCAATCCCCCGACGATGCTTCGTCGGGGAAGCGCCAATCGGGCAGCGTTTCCCGAGCCTCGCGCCACGCGGGAGGAATGCCGGCAAGGCCGGTCCTGCACACCACGACCCCGCCGACGATCGCGCAGATAGTGTCTCGATCACCACCCGCCGAAAGAGCCAGCCATAACGCCTGTTCGTAGTCATCGAGCGACTGCGCACAGCACCAGAGCGCATAGGGGACCGTATCCTGCGCCGCCATCGTCGTGCCGTTACCCAACAACTGCGCCGCATGCGTCCGCGACGAAACGCCACGGATGCCCAGGCCACGTGCCAGTTTGGATCGCACTTCACCTGCAGGCATGCGATCCATGATCCCACCGAGGAATGACGCCATCGTGGGCAGCGCTCCTTGTTCAAGCGCATGGCACGCCGTCGCGGCTGCGAGGGCAACGGCGATGGCTCCGGCGATGGCTTCTGGATGGGCGTGCGTGACCTCGGCACTGGCCCGGGCCTCCGACACGACGCGGTCGAAATCTTCGTGGAAGAAGGCCCCCACGGGTGCTGCACGCATTGCAGCGCCGTTGCCGAAAGAACCTTGCCCGCCGAACGCACCGCGGGTGACTTCACGCCAATCTTCGCCTTCGCGGATGCATGCAAGTACGCGGTGCATCGAGGGTCCGTACGCCCGATCGTAGCTGTACTGCGACGCCAGACTTTCAGCGAGGGCATCCTGTTCGATTCGACCGTACCGCCCCAGCGTCCGCAGAATCGACAGCGACATCTCCGTGTCATCGGTGTAATACCACGGCCCGTCGGGGGCGATCGCATCGCCCGTTCGATGCATCCAGGCGGGATCGAAAAAACACTGGCCGAACGCATCCCCGACTGACAGGCCCTCGAGCGAAAGCGAGGCCCAATCCAGAGGGGTCGCAGGCACGACGTCGGCAATGCAGGTCATGCAAGGGTGGTCGGCTAGGCCCGGCAGGCGTCAGTCGACGCGCCGGATCTTCGCGCCCAGCGCGGACAGCTTTTCCTCGATGCGTTCGTAGCCGCGGTCGAGGTGGTAGATGCGGTCGATCGTGGTGTCGCCGTCGGCGACGAGGCCGGCGAGGATCAGCGACGCCGACGCGCGCAGGTCGGTCGCCATCACCGGCGCGCCGCCCAACTGCTCGCGACCGCGGACGATCGCGGTGTGACCGTCGATGCGGATGTCGGCGCCCAGGCGCAGCAACTCCTGCACGTGCATGAAGCGATTCTCGAAGATCGTTTCGCTGATCACGCCGACGCCTTCGGCCACGCAGTTCAGCGCCATGAACTGCGCCTGCATGTCGGTGGGGAAGCCCGGGTGCGGCGCAGTGGTGATGTCGACCGCCTTCGGCCGTTTGCCGTGCATGTCGAGGGTGATGGTGTCGCCTTCCTCGACGACCTCGGCACCGGCCTCGACCAACTTGTCGATCACCGCGTCCAGCGTGTCCGGGCGCGCGGCGCAGCAGACGATGCGGCCGCCGGTCATCGCTGCGGCGACGAGGAAGGTGCCGGTCTCGATGCGGTCGGCGACGACGTCGTGGCGCCCGCCTTCCAGCCGCTCGACGCCGTGCACGGTGATGCGGTTGCTGCCGGCGCCCTCGATCTTCGCGCCCATCGCGATCAGGCACTCGGCCAGGTCGACGATCTCCGGCTCCATCGCCGCGTTCTCGAGCACGCTGGTGCCGTCAGCCAGCGCCGCGGCCATCAGCACGTTCTCGGTGGCGCCCACGCTGACCATGTCGAACACGACGCGGCCGCCCTTCAGGCGTTCGGCCTTCGCCTTGATGAAGCCGTGGTCGACGCTGACGTCGGCGCCCAGCGCCTGCATGCCCTTGATGTGCTGGTCGACCGGCCGCGAGCCGATCGCGCAGCCGCCGGGCAGCGACACTTCGGCCGCGCCGTGCTTGGCCAGCAGCGGGCCCAGCACCAGCACCGAGGCGCGCATGGTCTTCACCAGTTCGTACGGCGCGACGTGGCTGCTCACGCTGCGCGCATCGACGCGCACGGTGCCGGCCTCGCGGTCGTGGTCGACCTGCGCGCCGAGTTCGCGCAGCAGCTTGATCGTGGTGACCACGTCGTGCAGGTAGGGCACGTTGCCGATCTCGACCGGACCGTCGGCGAGCAAGGTCGCGCACAGGATCGGCAGGACGGCGTTCTTGGCGCCGGAAATGCGGACTTCGCCCTGGAGCGGGGCGCCGCCGGTGACGACGATTTTCTGCATGGTCGGAAGGGATCGGAAAGGGAAAGAAGGAAACGATCGTCGCCGATCGTGGAAACAGCGTTGAAACCGGGGTGTCGCCGGGCTCCGTCCCGTCCGCGCCCGAGCGGGCCTCAGCCAGCTTCCGCGGGGGTCAGCGTCTTCAGCGACAGCGCATGGATTTCGTTGCCCATCAGCGTGCCCAGCGTGGCGTAGACCATGCGGTGGCGGGCCAGCGGCAGCTTGCCCTGGAAGGCCTCGGACACCACCAGCGCCTCGAAATGCACCCCGTCGTCGCCGAAGACGCGCACCTGCGCGCCGGGCAGGCCCTGTTCGATGAGCTGGCGGATGGCGTCTGGGGTCATGGCGGGGTGTCGGTCGGGGAGGCGTCGGAGGGGGCCCATCGGGCAGGTCGCGCATTCATCGGCCGTCCGGGCAAACCTGAATGACGGTGCGTAGAATGGGCCGCCCAGCTTAACGGAAAGCCGCCGGCTCCCCAATGGCGACGCCCCGCCCGACCGCCTCCGCGCCCCTTCCCGTCTCCACCTCCGACGCCACGCTGGCCGCCAGCGGCCGGCGCGTGTTCGAGGTGGAGCGCGACGGCCTCGCCGCCGTGGCGGCGCGGATCGACGATCCGGCCTCCGACGGCGCCTTCGCCGCCGCCTGCCGCGCGATACTGGCCTGCACCGGCCGCGTGGTCTGCATGGGCATGGGCAAGTCCGGGCATGTCGCCCGCAAGATCGCCGCCACCCTCGCCTCCACCGGCACGCCGGCCTTCTACGTCCACCCGGGCGAAGCCGGCCACGGCGACCTGGGCATGATCACCGACCGCGACGTGGTGCTGGCGCTGTCCTACTCCGGCGAGTCCGACGAGATCCTGATGCTGCTGCCGGTGCTCAAGCGCCAGGGCAATCGGCTGATCGCGATCACCGGCCGGCCGCAGTCGACGATGGCCCGCGAGGCCGACCTCCACCTCGATGTCAGCGTGCCTGCCGAGGCCTGCCCGCTGGCGCTGGCGCCGACCAGCAGCACGACCGCCTCGCTGGCGATGGGCGACGCCCTCGCCGTCGCGCTGCTCGAAGCCCGCGGCTTCACCTCCGAGGATTTCGCGCGCTCGCATCCTGCCGGGGCGCTCGGCCGCCGCCTCCTGCTGCACATCGCCGACGTGATGCACACCGGCGACGACATTCCCCGTGTCGGCCCCGACGCCACCCTCGCCGACGCGCTGCTCGAAATGAGCCGCAAGCGCCTCGGCATGACCGCCGTGGTCGACGACGCCGGCGGCCTGCTCGGCCTCTACACCGACGGCGATCTGCGCCGTTCGCTGGCCGATCCCGCCACCGACGTGCACACCACGCCCATCGACCGGGTCATGACCCGCGCGCCGGTGGTGATCGACGCCGATGCGCTCGCGGTGGAAGCCGCGCAGCTGATGGAAGCGCACAAGATCAACGCGCTGCTGGTGGTCGACGGCGATCGCCGCGTGGTCGGTGCGCTGAACATCCACGATCTGCTGCGCGCGCGGGTGGTTTGAGGATGACGTTCACACTGCCGGCGCACCTCGCCGATCTCGACGACAGCCTCGTGGCCCGCGCCGCGCGGATCCGGCTGGCGTGTTTCGACGTCGACGGCACCCTGACCGACGGCCGCCTGTTCCTCGACGCCGACGGCCGCGAACTCAAGGCCTTCCACGTGCACGACGGCCAGGGTCTGGTGCTGCTGCGCAAGGCCGGGATCGAGGTCGCGTTCATCACCGCGCGGCGCAGCGAAGTCGCGGCGCGGCGGGCCGAGGAACTGGGCGTGCGCGCCCACATCGGCGTGAAGGACAAGCTCGGCTGCGTGCAGGCGCTGTGCGCCGAGCTGGGCATCGACACCGGGATGGTCTGTTTCATGGGCGACGACCTGCCTGACCTGCCGGTCATGCGGGCCTGCGGCCTGGCGGTCGCGCCCGCGGACGCCCATGCCACCACCCGCGCCGCCGCGCACTGGCGCACGAGCGCCCGCGCCGGCCGCGGCGCCGCGCGCGAGCTATGCGACCTGCTGCTCGCGGCGCAGGGCCACTTCCCGACCGAGATGGCGCCGACCGGCATCACCGGAGACCGCGCATGAACTGGCGGCCGATCCTCGTGCTGCTGCTGATCGCCGGCGCCGCGCTCGCCGGCTGGGCGGTCTGGCAGCACCGCGCGCCCGAGGTCCGCACCACGGGCCCGGCCGGGCGACCGGACTACGTGCTGGAGGATTTCGAGCTGGTCGCGTTGAACGCCGACGGCCGCGAGTCCTTCACCCTGCGCGCGCCGACGCTCGCGCGCCGCCCGGGCGACCGCACGATGAGCCTGACCACGCCGGTGTTCCTCGTGCCCAACGGCGAAGGCCGCTACTGGGACATCCGCAGCAAGACCGGCTGGGTCAGCGCCGACCAGAAGGAAATCCGCCTGATCGGCGAGGTCAAGGCGAACGGCCCAAGCGACGAATTGCGCCCGGTGACCATGAACACCGAGCGCCTGAACGTCTATCCGCAGCAGAACCGCGCCAGCACCGACGCCGTCGTGACCATCGTCCAACCCGGTTCTATACTCCGGGGTCGCGGTTTCGCGGTGTCCACGACCACGAAACGTTACGTGTTCCGATCCGAGGTCCAGTCCACCCATGCGCCGAGCCCACGCTGATTCCCTTCTCCGTTCCCGGCGCGCGCGCATCCTCGCGACGCTCCCGGCGGCCCTGCTCGCGCTCGGCGCAGGCAGCGCGATCGCCCGCGATTCGGACCGCAACCAGAACATGAACATCGCTTCCGCGCACAGCGAAGGCAGCCTCGACGACAGCGGCGTCTACACCTTCACCGGCGCCGTGGTCATCACCCAGGGCACGATGGAGATCCACGCCGACCGCGCCGACATCCATCGCGCCGGCGGCGACGTCGCCCGCGCCGAGCTGACCGGCAAGCCCGCCACGCTCAAGCAGCAGATGAACGACGGCACGTGGATGAACGCGAAGGCCGACCGCATCGATTACGACACCCGCAACGACGTGCTCGTGCTGACCGGCAACTACACCGTCACCACGCCGCGCGGCAGCACCACGGGCCAGCGCCTGACCTACGATCTGAAGAACAGCCGGGTCGAGAGCGGCGGCAGCAGCGGCCGCGTGAACATGACCTTCGTGCCGAAGTCGGCGCAGAACGGCGGCACCACGCCCGCGCCGAAGCCTGCACCGAAACCCGACGCGCCCAAGGGCAAGCCCTGATGCTCGTCGCCGAGGGGCTGCGCAAGCGCTACAAGTCGCGCGAGGTCGTGCGCGACTTCGGGTTGAAGCTGGAGGCCGGCGAAGTCGTCGGCCTGCTCGGCCCCAACGGCGCCGGCAAGACCACCTGCTTCTACATGATCGTGGGCCTGGTGCCCGCGGATGCCGGCCGCATCGTGCTGGACGGCCATGACATCACCGGAGAACCGATGTACGCCCGCGCCAAGCGCGGCGTCGGCTACCTGCCGCAGGAACCCTCGGTGTTCCGCAAGCTGACCGTGGCCGACAACCTGCGGCTGGTGCTGGAGATGCGTTCCGACCTCGACGCCGACGGCCGCGAGCGCGAGCTGGCGGCGCTGCTGGAGGAACTCCAGGTCAGCCACGTCGCCGAACAGATCGGCGCCAGTCTCTCCGGCGGCGAGCGTCGCCGCGTCGAGATCGCCCGCGCGCTGGCGGCCAAGCCGCGGATGATGCTGCTGGACGAACCGTTCGCCGGCGTCGACCCGATCTCCGTCGGCGAGATCCAGCGCATCGTCCGGCACCTGAAGAACCGCGGCATCGGCGTGCTGATCACCGATCACAACGTCCGCGAGACGCTCGGCATCTGCGACCGCGCCTACATCCTCAGCGAAGGCACGGTCCTCGCCCAGGGCGCGCCCGACGCCCTGCTGGCCAATCCCGACGTGCGCCGCGTGTACCTCGGCGAATCGTTCCGCCTCTGATCCCCGGCCGCGCCGCCGGCCGACCTGCTTCGATCGATCTCCACCGGCCTCGCAATGCCGGGCGATCGAGTGCGCCGATGCGGACGCGTGGCCTCGACTCGCCGGGTTGTGTCGTGCATCCCGGTAAGCCGGACGCGGACTTTGCAAGAATCGCGCCAAGGGTTGCCCGGAGCGGCACGGGGGGGGCTAACATACGGACATGAAGGCGCGTCTTCAGACATCGCTGGGGCAACAGCTGGTCCTGACGCCGCAGTTGCGGCAGGCGTTGCATCTGCTGCAATTGTCGTCGCTGGAACTGGAGCAGGAGATCGCGGTCGCGGTCGAGAGCAATCCGTTGCTCGACTGGGCCGAGGCCCCCGAAGGCGAGGCGCCCGAGGGCATGCCCGAAACCCAGGTCGCCGCCGAAGCACCGACTGCCGAAGACACCGCCCAGGAGCGCAGCGAGGCCGAGGTCGATGACGGCTGGGAGCCGCCCGACAGCTGGAGCGCCAGCGGCGGCGGCGGTGGCGAGGACGACGGGCTGGATCCGATGGACCGGCTCACCCATTCCGAATCCCTCCACGACCACCTGTCGTGGCAGTTGCACCTCACCCGGCTGTCGCCGCAGGACCAGCGCATCGGCGCGGCGATCATCGACGCGATCGACGACGACGGCTACCTGCGCGAACCGCTGGACGCGATCGCCGAAGCGTTGCTGCCGGAAGTGCATGTCGGCAATGCCGAAATCCTGACCGTGCTGCACCAGATCCAGCGCTTCGATCCGCCCGGCGTCGCTGCCCGCGACCTGCGCGAGTGCCTGTCGCTGCAACTGCACGCCCTGCCCGACGACACGCCCGGACGTGCCGCGGCGCTGCGCATCGTCGAAGAAGCGCTGGAACGGCTGCCGAAACTCGGCATCGATGGCCTCGCGAACGAACTCCACCTGTCCGCCGACGATGCCGCCACCGCGATGCAGCTGGTGCGCTCGCTGGATCCCCGCCCGGGCTCGCAGCTCGGCGGCATGAGCGCCGACACCTACATCACCCCCGACTGCGTGATCTGGCGCCACAACGGCATGTGGCGCACCGCGCTGGCAGGCAGCCATGCACGACTGACGATCCATCGCGGCTACGAAGGCATGATCCAGCACGCCAACGCCAGCGACGCGGCCTATCTGCGCGGCCGGTTGCAGGAAGCACGCTGGCTGCTCAAGCACCTGGAGGCGCGCGGCGACACGCTGCTGAAGGTCGTGCGCTGCCTGATCCGCCAGCAGTCGGGATTCCTGGAATTCGGCGAGCAGGCACTGCGTCCGCTCACGCTGCGCGAAGTGGCGACCGAGATCGGCCTGCACGAATCCACCGTCTCGCGTGCGATCGCGCGCAAGTACGCGCTGACGCCGCGCGGCACGTTGCCGCTGCGCAGCTTCTTCGCCTCGGGCATCGGCACCGAAGGCGGCGGCGAAGCCTCCAGCACCGCGATCCAGTCGATGATCCGGCGCCTGATCGAGGCCGAGAACCCGCGCAAGCCGCTGTCCGACGCCAAGCTCGCGGACACCCTGAAAGCCTCCGGCGTGCCGGTGGCACGGCGCACGGTGGCGAAGTACCGCGAGGCGATGAACATCCCGGCCTCGCACGAACGCGTGCGGATGGGCTGAAGGCCTGAACCGCGCCGTCGTGCGGCCTTGCGTCCGTGCCCTGCTGGGGTACCCTGTCGAAGCGGAGCATCGGAACGGACGAACCGCCCTTGTGCGACCCCCGTTCCGGCCCGATGTCTCCCATGAGGCGAGCGGCCGAAGCCGCCGCCCGCGTCGCACGCCGGCGGGCCGGGGCCGGGATCGCGATGTGCGCCACACGCCCGGCACAACAGAGGACACCGTCGATGCGTATCGAAACCCATGGCCACCAGATCGAAGTCACTCCCGCGCTGCGCGACTACGTCGAAACCCGCTTCTCGCGCCTCAGCCGACATTTCGAACACTCGATGGACGTCATCCGCACGCAGTTGAGCATCGACAAGCCGCACCATCGCGCCGAAGCCACGATCAGCCTCTCCGGCCGCACGCTGCACGCCGACGCCGATGGCCAGGACATGTACGCCGCCATCGACCTGCTCGCCGACAAGCTCGACCGACTGCTGATCAAGCACAAGGAAAAGATGGTCGACCACCATCGCGGGGAAAGCCTCGCGCGCACCGCGGACTGACGTCCGTCCCGCCCGGCGGCGCGTGCGCGTCGCCGGGCCCGCCCCAACCGCCTCCCGCCATGAATGCCAGCATCAGCGCGCGCGATCTGTTCGACCAGCAGCAGGAGCGCCTCGCGTTGCGCTGGGTCGCCGGACAACGCGGCGAACACCGCCTCCTCGAAGCCGTCGATACCGTTGCCCGGCGCCCGTCGCTGGCCGGCTATCTCAACATCATCTATCCGAACAAGGTGCAGATCCTCGGCACCGAGGAACTGGCCTGGCTGGATGCGCTCGATGCGCGCCACCGTTGGGAGACGATCGAGAAGATCATCCAGTTCCGCCCGCTGGCGATGGTCGTCAGCAAGGACCAGCGCTGCCCCGAGGACCTGCGCATCGCCGCGGAGGAATCCGACACGCCGCTGTGGCTGTCGCCGCGCCGCGGCCACGAACTCTTCAACCACCTGCAGTACCACCTCGCGCGCAAGCTCGCGCCGCGGCTCACGGTGCACGGCGTCTTCATGGAGATCTACTCCATCGGTGTGCTGATCACCGGCGAATCCGGCGCCGGCAAGAGCGAACTCGCGCTGGAACTGGTGACGCGCGGCCACCGCCTCGTCGCCGATGACGCGCCGGAATTCACCCAGATCGCGCCCGACGTGCTCGACGGCGCCTGCCCCGAACTGCTGCAGGACCTGCTGGAAGTCCGCGGCCTCGGCATCCTCAACGTGCGCCAGATGTTCGGCGACACCGCGGTGAAACGGAACAAGTACCTGCGCCTGATCGTGCATCTCGCGCGCCCGCACCACGAGCCGCAGTCGACCGGCATGGAACGCCTGCTCGGCGACCTCGGCTCGCGCCGGCTGCTCGATCTCGACGTGCCGATGATCACCCTGCCGGTGATGCCCGGCCGCAACCTCGCGGTGCTGACCGAGGCCGCGGCGCGCGCACACATCCTGCGGATCAAGGGCGTGGACCCGGCCGCCGCGTTCATGGCCCGGCATTCGCACTTCCTGGAGCGCGCCGAATGAGTACCGACGCCGAGCGCGGCTCGCGCCTGATCGTCGTCAGCGGCATGTCCGGCAGCGGCAAGTCGATCGCGTTGCACACGCTGGAAGACCTGGATTTCGACTGCGTCGACAACCTGCCGGCCGAGCTGCTGCCCGACTTCGTGCGCAACGCCACCGGCAAGAGCGAGCTGCCGCAGAAACTCGCCGTCGGCATCGACGTGCGCAACCGCCAGACCGACCTGACGAAACTGCCGTCGTGGCTGTCGCAGGCCGGCGCGCTGGGGCTGGACACGACGCTGGTGTTCTTCGATGCCACCGACGGCGTGCTGCTCAAGCGCTTCGCCGAGACGCGACGCCGGCATCCGCTCAGCCATCGCGGGCTGGCGCTGGCCGAGGCGATCGAGGAAGAGCGCCGGCTGCTGCGCCCGCTGCGCGCGCTGGCCGACGCCGTCGTCGACACCAGCGAGACCAACGTCCACCAGTTGCGGCGTCGGGTGATCACCGAACTCGGCCTCGGCGACGACCGCACGATCTCGCTGCTGTTCGAATCGTTCGCGTACCGCCGCGGCGTACCCGCGGATGCGGACTTCGTGTTCGACGCACGCATGCTGCCGAACCCGCACTGGGACGCGCGGCTGCGCCCGCTGTCCGGCCGCGATCGCGAGGTGCGCGAGCATCTCGATGCCGACACCGACGCGCAGGACTACGTGCGCCAGGTCGGCACGTTCCTCGACCACTGGCTGCCGCGCATGCAGGGCGACACCCGCAGCTACATCACGGTGGCGTTCGGCTGCACCGGCGGGCGGCATCGCTCGGTGTACCTCGCCGAAACCCTCGCCGCGCATGCCCGCGCGCGCGGCTGGCCCGAAGTGGCGACGTTCCATCGCGAACTGGAGTGACCGCCGTGCGCCGGCAGCGGCGCGCACGTGGTCGATCAAGACGTTCGCGGCACTTCAGGCATCGCGACGCAGCGACCAGAACGGCACGAGGCTGCGCAGCCGGAAGCCCATGGCGTCGTACACGCCTTTCGCCCGCGCGTTGGCGGAGCTCACGTGCAGGTACGGCGTGCGCCCGGCGGCAAGCACGTCGTTCGCCAGCCATGCGGTGAGCCGGCGGGCATAGCCGCGGCCCAGGAAATCGGGATGCGTGCAGATCGCGCTGAGTTCCTGATACCGATCCGTGGCCAGCCGTTCGCCGGCCATCGCCGCGAGTCGGCCGTCGACGCAGATCCCGAAGTAGCGGCCCAGTGCCAGCGTGCGTTCGCGGAAGTAGTGGGGATACACCAGCGCGGTGAGCGCGAGCACGTCGTCGCGCTGCGCCTCGCCCAGCGACACGATCTCCGGCCCGTCGGGCACCGGCATCGGCTCGGTGCGGATCATCTGCACCAAGTCGCCGTGGGCATCGAGGGTCATCCCGGCCGGCACGCGCGGCGCAACGCCGATCAGGTAGAGGCTTTCGCCGGGCGCCAGCAGCGCGGCGAGCGCCGCATCCGCATCGATATCGGCATGCGCCACGCCGAGGAACGGCGCGTGGTCGGCGGGATAGCGCGCCACCGCGTCCGTGCCGATGGCGAGGTGCGCGTGGCGGCTGCGCAGCGCCGACCAGAACGGGTTGTCGAGGTCGGAGGCATCGGGAATGAAATCGGCGGCCATGCCCCGAGCATAGCCGCCACGTCCGCCGGCGTCAGCGCGCCGCGGCCTTCGCCGGATCGTAGGCGCCGGTGGTGAAACGCCAGCCGACGACCGGCACGGTCTTCGGCTTCTTGCAGTCCTCGAACATCCCGACCACCTTCACCGTGGCGCTGTCCGGCGCGACCTCCAGCACGGTCGCGGTGATGCCCGAGCGTGCCGCGCCGACGCCGACCAGTTCCATGCCCGGCGCGAGTCGATCGTTCGCGCCGCGGTCAAGCGTCAACCGATAGACGTGGTTGCAGCCGAGCGACGGCATGCTGTCGCGCTTCGATTCCACGTGAACGACCTCACGCACCAGCACTTCCAGTGGCTGGCGGCGCAGCAGCGCGAGGAAACGCGGCGGCAACGTCGGCAGGCCACTGACCGACTTCTTCTCGTCGCCGTCGGCCAGCAGGAACATGCCGTGGACGCTGTGCCGCGGCTCGAAACCGCGATGTACCGCGTTGACGAAATCGAGGAGTTTCGCGTCGGGAATGAGATAGCGGCGCGCGCCCCAGCGCACCGGATGCACGGTCTCGGGGAAGCCGCCGAAGCCGGGTTTGTTGGGATTGTCATAGACGAAGCGCAGCGTGCCGTCTCGGGCTTCCACCCGGCCGTGGTTGGCGCCGTACAGCCCCAGGCAACCGTGCCAGGTCGCCGCGACGCCGGCCCGCGGTGCCAGCGACAGCGCAATGTTCGCGCCGAGGCCGTCGCCCTCGTAGTAATCGCCCGCCCACGGATGCGCCCCGAGGCCGGCCAGTTCCTTGTCGATGTCCGCGCGGCGCCGTTCGGCGGCTTCACCGTCGGGCTGCTCGGGCGCCGCCGCGGGCTTCGGCTTCGCGGCCGGCGGCGCGGCGGGCGCACTGCAGGCGGCCAGCAGGACGCAGGCGATCATTGCCAGGCGGGCGGTGTGGAGGATCGAGACGGTGGACGCGGCGGGACGCATGGCGGGCTCCGGAGTGGGCGGCGAGACCGTGTCGAACGCACCGATGCGGCGAACGGGGTCGACGGCCGGACACGATCCGCGTGTCAGAATTCCGCCTTTCAGCCGCACGACCCGCCGATGACCTCGCATTCGCCCCTCCCCGCCCCCGCATCGGACGCTTCCGGCGACGACGCTCCGATCCTGCGCGCCACCTTCAACCCGCTGCTGCGCGCCTACCTCGTGGTCTACGTGGCCGGCATGCTGCTGATGACGGTCGTGCTCAGTCCGCTGGCGGTGCTCTGGGTGCTGGGGCCGGGCCAGTGGTGGGCCGGACACTATTTCCGCGAACTGAAGTGCCAGCTCGACGACCGCGTGCTGAATTTCCGCAAGGGCATCCTGTTCCAGGTCGAGAAGACGGTGCCGCTGGAGAACATCCAGGACGTGACCTTCCTCGAAGGCCCGCTGCTGCGCCGCTTCGACCTGACGGTGCTTCGCATCGAGACCGCCGGCCAGAGCCCGGGGCAGGCGCACAACATGCAGCTGGCCGGCATCATCGACGCGCATCGGTTCCGCGACGAGATCCTGCGTCGCCGCGACCGCCTGCGCCACGAACTCGCCGGTGCACGCGCCGACCACGACGCGCTGCAGCTCGACGCCCTGCATGCGATCCGCGACCGGCTGGACGAAATCGCGATGCTGCTGCGCCGCGAGCGCGACTGACACGCCTCAGCCGCCGTCGCGCACCAGCGCGACCGTCGCCTCCGCGCGATCCAGTCGCACTTCGACCTGCGCGAATCCGGGCACTTCGACGCGCACCATCGGCACGTTCACCCCATCGAGCACGAGGCGCCCGTCGCCATCGCTGGTCAGCGTGAGCGGCGGCACACCCCGCAGCGGCGCGAGCACCGCCACCGGTGCGCCGCGCAGCGGCCGTCCGTCCGCAGTCAGGCGCAGCACGACGCGACGCCCGCCGCCGGCCTCGATCCGCGTGCGATAGCGCGCGGTGTCCGCACGCACCTCGACCGCGTGGCTCATCGCGACGCGCCACGGTGCGACGAGCACCGCGACGCGCACGGGACCCTCGCGATCCAGCGACACCGCCATGCCGCCGGCGAACGGCCGGAACGCGTCCGCGGCGGCATCGCGCCATGCACCGCCCTCGCGCCGTTGCAGGACGAACACCGGGAACGGCGATTCCGCGCGCGGGCGTCGCGGCACGTCGATGCCGGGCGTGTCGACCAGCAGCCAGCGCAGCGGCTGCAGTTCGATCGTCTTCTCGACCGTGGCCGCCGGCGCATCGCCGAGCGACACATCGAGCGGCAGGCGTTCGGGCCAGGTCGGCAGCGCATCGACGAGGAACGACGGCGATGCCGGCGGCGGAAACGACAACTGCATCGACAGCGGCAGGGACGCGTCGATGCCGTCGACGACGACCACGCCGCGCGCATCGGGTCGGAACCGGCGCTCGCCGCGCGGTGCATTCCAGACCAGCGTCGGCGCGGTCACCGGCGTGCCGCTGCCGCGCTCGACTAGCCGCAGGCGCAGCGTGGTCGACAACGCCGCGCCGAGTTCGGTCGCGGCGGGATCGAGGTCGACCTCCAGATAGCGGCCCGCCGACAGCGTCACGCGACGACGCTCGCTTTCCACGCCGTCGACCACCGCGACCACGTCGACGTCGCCGGGCGGCAGCGGCGCGATCGACGTCGCTGCGGTGGCGTCGATCGGCAGCGGCGTGTCGTCGTAGGCGTCGAGCAACGCCGGCCGCTCGCGGCGCATCAGCGGCTGCCAATCGGCGTCCTGCATCGCGCCTTCGACGCGCCGGAGCAGCAGCCCCGCGCGCACGCCGGGCACGCGCGGCGCACGCACACGCAGCCCCGCGGCCACGCGCGGGCGCAGCTGCGCGGGCACGTCCGCGCGGGCGAAGCGCGCTTCCCAGAAACGCAGGCCATCGCCGGCGCGTGCCTGCAGCACGTAGCGATCCGCCGGCGGCAGCGCGAAGGGACCGGCGACGACGATGCCGTCGGCCTGCGTCGTCGCGGCGACATCGATCCAGCGCACGACCTGCGCCAGATCGGCGAGATCACCGGGACCGGCGCCCTCGCGGCCGCCGCGCAGCCACGCGCGATAGGCGGCGAGATCGTCGGGCGACACATTCGCGATGCCGATCCGCACCGAACGCGGATCGGCCGACACGCCGCCGTCCGGCAGCAGCACGATGCGAACGCCATCGACGACCTGCGCGTTCGTCGCAGTGTGCGTCGCGGTCGCATCCGTCAGTGACGGCGATGCAGAATGCGACGTCGAGCGCCACCACCACGCCAGCGACAGCACGACGCCGAGCGCGAGCCCGGCGCCGAGCCATGCGATGGACGTCCGGCGCGACGCCATCCGGCGTCAGTCGGTGTCTGCGGACGAATACAGCGAGAGATAGATCGGCGCGTGGTCGGACACGCCGTTGCGGAACGTGCACATGTCGGCGATGTAGTCGCGACCCGACGCCGAATACTCGGTGACGTAGCTGGCCTGCATCCAGAAATGGTCGTACGCGCTGGCGAACGCGCAGCTGGTGTTGATCGAGGTCAGCTCGTTGACGCGGTAGCTCACCACAGGCGACGACCCGGTCAGGCCGGTCCACCACGGCGAGGTCGCCTCGCGATTGTGGTCGCCGACCATGATCACGTCCTGGTCGCTGCTGCTGCCGTTCTGCACGCTGTTGAAGACGGTGGCGATCTGCTGGATCTCGGCCTGGCGCTCGGCGGTGGTGCCGAACACGGTGTGCCAGTTGATGAAGGTGTAATCGGCGCCGGTCTGGATGTGGCGCACCTTCACGATCTGCGGTTCACGCTCGAACTTGTCGCCGGTATCGGCCCACACCGTGGACGACAGCAACTGGACGCGGTCGGTGCGGAACAGCACCGCGTAACGCTCCTTGTAGCTGCTGCGGCCGATGGCGTCGGTGACGCGGTAATCCCAGGTGTAGCCGCTGACGCGGTTGAGCGCGGCAACGAGGTTGGCCGGCGTGTCGGCGTACATGATCTCCTGGCCGAACACGAGGTCCGCGCCGTTCGCGGCGGTGCCGGTGCTGCCGAAGTTGTTCCAGATCTGGCGGGCGTAGGCGTCCCAGTCCTGCTGGCCGGACCAGCCGGCATGCAGCATGTTCCAGGAGACCACGCGGAGATACGACTGGGCCGACGCCTGCGCGGCGAACGCGAACAGGCACACGGCGAGCAAAGCGGCGATGCGGCGTTTCATGGAACCTCCCCGGAAAGGCTGCCACGGATGGCATGGATGGATGGAAGACGCGCCAGTCTCGCTGCACGAGATGTCCGTGTCGTGTCGGGTCCCCTGCCCCGGACGCATCCCTGCCGCCGGTCGCCGGCGGGCCGCGGCATCATGGCCGGCGGTGGCCGGCGACGCACGCTGCAGCGCGACGAAACGCGACGGAACGTGATCGCCATCCGTTCGGGGCGTGACGAAGGTTGGGTGACGCATGGCGCGTGCCGGTATGCGCGCACCACTGCACCATGGCCGCATGGCCCGCCTTCGTCCCCGCTTGCATGCCGCCGTGGCCGCACTGGTTGCTGCCGCGGCGTATGCCGCCTCGCTGGCGGTGCTGCTGCGGGCGCCGGACGCCGACCTCGTCGAGCCGCTGTTCCTGCTCGCTTCGCTCGGCCTCGTGTTCCCGGCGCTGGCATGGGCGCTCACGCGCAGGCCGCGCGCGACGGCGGCACCGCTGTCGCCGCCGCCGTCGCGGCTGGGCGGGCCGCTGCTGTATCTCGCGGTGTTCTCGGTGCTGGTGCTGGGCTGGGGCTTCGGCGCGATCGCCGCGCAGTGGCCCGGCGAACCCGCGCAGTCGATCGCGAAGACGCTGGTGAAACTGGCGACGATGGTCGCGCTGCCGGCGCTGCTGTTCCTGCGCGACGATCATCGCCGCCCGCGCTTCGGCAGCGCGCGGCTGTGGACGATCTTCGCGGCGATGGCGATCGCGTTGCTGGGGTTCCAGACGATGTTCGGCCGCGGCCTGATCACGCTGCGCGAACTGGCACTGGACGCGACGACGCTGGCGTGGGCGATCCCGCTGTGCTGGCTGTGGCAGGTGCTGGAAGCCGGCCTGTGCGAGGAAGTGCTGTTCCGGCGCGTGGTGCAGCAGCGCCTTGCCGATGCCACCGGTTCGACGACCGCAGCGGTGCTGTGGGCGTCCCTGCTGTTCGGCCTGGCGCACGCGCCCGGCCTGTATCTGCGCGGTGCGCACCTGATGGAAGGCGTCGCCACGGCGACGCCACTGTGGGCGGTGGCCTATTCGATCGCGATCGTCGCCCCGGCCGGCATCGTGTTCGGCGTGCTGTGGGCACGCACGCGCTCGCTGTGGCTGGTGGTGCTGCTGCACGGCACGATGGACCTGCTGCCGCAGCTGGCGCCGTTCATCCGCGACTGGCACGGCTGAGCGCGCATCGGCGACGTCATGCGTCAGTCGACGTCCCGCTTCAATCGACGCGGTAGACGCGCGCCTTCGGCAGGTCTTCATCGACTTCCAGGAACCAGCGCCCCGCAACACCCGGCACCAGCCGCACCTCGGGCGCATGCCGCGGTGCCGGCAGGCGCAGGCTGCCCTTGAGCACCTTCCACTGCTGGCCGTTGTCGAGCGTGAACAGATCGCCGGGCTGCCAGCCGGCAAGGTCACCGACGAGGTGCGCGCGGATCGGGCCGTCATCCAGACCGATGAAGCGACTCGCGCCGCGCGCGGGCTCGGCGGCCGCGGCTTCGCGACGCTGCGCGGCGGCCTCGATCTCCGCCTCGGCGCGGCCCTGCGCCCGCGCGTCGACGGTCGCCTGCTGCACGGCCTGTTCGATGGCCTCTCCCTGCGCATCGCGCAACAGGCGGTTGAGCAGCGCCAGTTGCTCCGGCGACAACGTGTCCAGGCCGGTCGCGTGCCGCTGCTCCGGCGTGAGCCGGCGTTCGATGTCGACGTAGGGCGTGGACGCCGGCTCCGCCGCGCGCAGCGGCAGCGCAACGCTCGACAGGACGCACAGCAGGAAGAGACAGCAGGCGGCGATCGGTCGCATGGCCGGGCTCGATCGAGGGAACAGACCCGCAGGATGCTGCAATTCGATGACAGCACGATGTCCGTCGTCGCGTGCCGCCCCTGAGTCGCGGGCTCAGTGCACGCCGCGGTGCGCATCCGCGAGGCGCCGGGCCGCCGCGTTGGCATCGCTGCCGCGGGTCACCGGCACGCTCGCCGACAGCGCGCCGTCGGCGCCGAGGCCACGTACTTCCAGCGTCTCCGGCCGCGCGCCCTCGCGACGCAGGCGGACGATGATCGCGAACGGCACGCCATCGGCCAGCCGCCATTCGACCTTGCCGTGCGCGTCGTCGAAGATCCGCAGCGGCGCCTTCAGCAACGCATCGCCCGCGGCGTTCTCCACCGACAGCCAGATGTCCTCGGCCGAATAGAACACGAACAGGCGATCGCCACCCGGGCCGGTACAACGCAGCGCGTTGTCCTGCCCTTCCTCCAGTTCGGCCTCGGCGTAGGCGGGGCGGCAGTCGTGCGCGAGATCGGTGTAGGCGCTGTCGAACACCGGCCCCGCGTGCGCGGTGCCCGTGAGCAGGCCGGCCAACGTGCCCGCGACGAAAGCCGATGCGATGCGATGGCGCTTCATGGCGTCTGCTCCGCGGATGCCGTCGCGCTGCGGCGCAGGACCGCGAGCACCGGGAAGTGATCGGACGGGTAGTGCGCGCCGCGATGCACGGTCTGCACCTCGACAGAACGCACGTCGAAGCCGCGGACGAGGATCCAGTCGATGCGCCGCTGCGGCTGGCCGGTGAAGGCATGGAAGGTGCCTTCCGGGCCGCGGCGTCGCGGCGCGACCTGCCAGGCATCGCGCAGGTCGGTCGTCAGCAGCGCATGCGCGGCGCTGTCGTCGCCGGTGTTGAAGTCGCCGGTCACCACCACGGGCACGTCCTGCGGCAGCGCGCGGATGCGATCGAGCAGCGCCTGCGCGCAGCGCACGCGCACGGCCTCGTCCTCGTCGCGATACGGGAAGTGCGTGTTCAGCAGATAGAAGCGCGCGCCGTCGCGGGTCTCGAACAGGCCCCACGTGACCATGCGCGGATAGAGATTGCCCCAGCTGATGCTGCCGACCACGTCCGGCGTGTCGGAGAACCAGAAATCACCGGACTCCACCAGCCGCAGCGCGTCGACGCGATACAGCACGCCCATGTGTTCGTCGTCCGCACCGCCGCCGCGACGTCCGCGGCCGAACCAGCGATAGCCGCGCAGACCGGCCACCAGCGCGTCGCCCTGCAGGCCGAACAGTTCCTGGGTGCCGACGAGGTCCGGGTGCGCGCGCCGGATGGTGTCGATCATCAACGTGCGCCGCGCTTCCCAGCGGTTCTCGCCATCGGCGGCCACCGGCAGGCGCACGTTGAACGACATCACGCGCAGCTCGCGGGCCTGCGCGGCGACGCTGGCGCACAACAGCAGCGCGAAGGCAAACGCGTGCAGGGCGCGACGCGGCAGGGCGTGGCGGAAGGACAGCGCAGCGGAACGCGGCATCGACGATCTCCGGAACGCGGCGCCCGGGAGCGGGCTGCCCGCGTGCCGTGTTGTAGCACGCCCGGCGACGCGGTCGCTCGCCGGGGATTATGCTCGGACACCGACATCGCCACCGGGACGCCGCATGCCCATGCTCCGCCGCCGCACCTTCCTCGCCTGCGCCGCCGCCCTCGCCGTGCCCGCGCTGCCGCTCGCGCCCGCCGCTGCCGAACCGGGCCGCGACGAACGACAGATGCTCGACGACTGGGGCTGGCTGTCGCGCTACGACGCCGACGACCGCCGCCTGATCGCCGCGGGGCAACGCATCGACACCGTGTTCCTCGGCGACTCCATCACCGAAGGCTGGCCGCGCCTGCGCCCGGACTTCTTCCCCGCGACGCGCGTGGGCCGCGGCATCAGCGGGCAGACCACGCCGCAGATGGTGCTGCGGCTGCCGTCGGACGTGCTGCGACTGAAACCGAAGCGCCTGCACCTGCTCGCCGGCACCAACGACGTCGCCGGCAACACCGGCCCGGTCGACGACGACACCATCGTCGCCAATCTCGCGATGATGATCGCGATCGCGCAGGACGCGGGCATCGAGGTGCTGCTCGGCGCGATCCCGCCCGCCGCTGCGTTCGGCTGGCGGCCGGAACTGCGGCCGGCGGCGCGCATCGTCGCGCTGAATCGCCGGCTCGCACAGCTCGCGCATGCGCGCCGCTGCCACTGGCTCGACTACCACCACGCGCTCGATGACGGCCAGGGCGGCCTGCGTGCCGCGTTCTCCGACGACGGCGTGCATCCGAACGCGGAAGGCTATGCGGCGATGGAAACCCTCTGCGAACCCCACCTTGCACGAACGGCAAAGCGGCCGCGCACAGGACAACGCTGAACGTCCGCTGGATCATCCCGCGCGCCGCGGCATCGCGGTTGTCCTGATGCGTCGGGTGTCGGCGTTGGTTCTGGCAGCCGGCGACGAGGCCGGCATACCGAACACACAGGATTTCCCATGCACAAGCGTCTCTCCGTTCTCATCGCCGCCACCCTCCTCAGCCCCGCCGCGTTCGCCGCCGACTGGACCGGCTGGTACGCCGGCGCCAGCGTCGGCCATGTGGACGGCGACTCCAGCGCCAAGGTCGCGCTGGGCGACAGCTGGACCTCGGAATCGCCCGCTCTCCAGACGCTGGTCGTCGACCAGTGGTCGAACGACCTCAGCCCGAAGGGCAGCACCTACGGCGTGCAGGTCGGCTACAACCACGCGTTCGAGAACGGCTTCGTGCTCGGCGCCGAATTCGACTACAGCCAGCTCAACGCCGACGACCGCAAGTTCATCGACGGCACCACCAACCCGTACGGCGGCGGCGAAGGCAGTCTGTACTACGACACCACCAACCGCATCGAAGCCAACCACCAGTACAGCCTGCGCGCGAAGCTGGGCTACGCCAGCGGCGCGCACTTCGGCTATTTCACCGCCGGCCCGACCCGCGTCGGCGCCGACCTGACCGCCGAAGTGCTGAGCAGCGGCGCGTACCACAAGCGCGCGCACAAGTCGGAAAACCTCGACGGCATCCAGTGGGGCGTCGGCTACGAGTACGGCTTCAACCCGCACTGGACCGGCCGCATCGAATACCTGCGCACCAACCTCGGCAGGACGCACTACGACACCAGCTACGTCGCCGGCAGCAGCTTCACCAGCCCGGCGTACAGCGAACGCTTCTCGCAGGACCTCGACCTCGACACGCTGCGCATCGGCGTGAACTACCGCTTCTGATCGCGACACCGGCCGGCGGCGCACGACGCGCCGCCGGCCCCGCGCCGCAGCTTCCCTGATGCGCGGATTGCAGAATGCGGCGCGCAGCACCGTTCCCGGCTTCCGTGGTACGGTCCGCCCATCCCCCGCACTTCGAGACAAGGACATGTCGGTTTCCGGCGTCCCGCTCCCCGATCCCCCACGCGATCCCGCGTCCGCGCCTGCACGCACGCCTGTCCGTGCGTCCGCGGCGCCGCTTGCATCCGCGCGCGTCGCCTGCGCCGCGCTCGTCCTCTCCCTCTCGCTTTCGGCCTGCGCCATGGAACAGACCCCCACTTTCGATTCCGCCGCCTGGAAAGCACAGCGCGGCGCGGCTGCGGCCGACAATACCCGCGGCGGCATGCTCGCGGCCGCCGAAGCCGCGGTGAAGCCCGGCATGGCGCGCGAGGATGTCCTCCGCCTGCTCGGCGAACCCGACGCCACCGACGCCGCCACATCGACCGACACCTACGAACTCGGCGTCGCCAAGTTCGGCGTCGACGAGGAATACCTCGCCATCCACTACCGCGACGGCAAGGTCGAATCGCGCCAGTGGCAGCGGCGCTGAGCCGCACGCCCGTACCGCATGACCGGAACAGGAGCCCCATCCCATGGCCAGGCCTGATCTCGACACCGTCCGCACCCGGTACCAGGTCGCGGACGACCAGATGATCGATTACCACCCGCGCGCGTTCGGCGCGATCGACATCCCGTTCACCAGCGCGGTGCGGATGACGCGCACCGAAGGCCAGTTGCTCGACCAGCTCACCTTCGATCGCGGCCTGCACGGCCTGCAACAGATGAGCGACATCAAGGACCGTGCGTTTTCCGAAGGCGTGCGGCGCTTCCCAGACAATCCGGTGCCGGCCGGCATTCCCGCCGATCGCGCCCGCGAATGGCAGGGCAACGACGGCCACCGCGACGCGTTCCGCCACGCCTACTGGAATGCGTTGATGACGCAGCAGTTCGGCGAGAACTGGACGCGTGCGTTCGCGACCGCGCACGAAGGCGGCCCGGGGAATCCCGCCAACCGCGAGGCGATGGACCTCTACAACAACGAGGTCGGTCGCTCGATCGGCGCCGCCAACCGCAACGCCACGCCCGACCAGCTCGCCAACCTCGTCGAGCAGGCGCTCAACCAGGGCAAGCTGACGGTGATCAACAACGCCGGCAACCTGGAATGGAGCGACCGCGTCGTGCGCGGCCAGCACGGCCTCGCACCGTCGGGCGCGATCGCGCCGGCGATCAACACGCCCGGCGTGGTCTCCACCGACACCCAGGTCAGCCAGGCCGCGCCGCCGATCACGCCCGGGCAGCCGGAAACGCGCCTCGCCGCGGCCGATCCCGCCGTCGACCGCATGCGCCAGGATCCGATGTACGGCCAGGTCGTGACCGCGATGGCGGCACGCGGCCTCGAAGGCGATGCGCTGGCCGCGAACGTCTACGCCGCCGCGAAGCGCGACGGTCTCAATGGCGTCACCGGCATCGAGGTCGGCAAACCGATCACCGACGCCAACGGCCATCCCGACCGCACGCTGTTCGTGTTCGACGGCACCGACGGCGTGCAGGGCCCCAACCACGCCCGCCTCAGCGAGAACGCCGCGCGCAGCACGCCGGTCGAAGTCGCCGCAAACCAGACCGTCGCCCCGCCGGCGCCCACGCAGGATGCGCCGCAGCAGCGACCGGCCTCGATGACGGCCTGACCGGTTTCCGATGTTCCGATGCGACGACGCCCGGCTTGCCCGGGCGTCATCGTTTGCAGCGTGCGAGGCCGCCGTCAGTGGAACTCGCGTCCGCCGATCAGCGTGCGCACCGCCTTCAACCATTGCGGAAAGGAGGTATCGCCTCCCGGCGCGGGTGGCGACGACACACTGCCGCCCGGCCAGGCGTTGTAGCCGCCGCTCTTCATCGACTTGCCGTCGACCGTGATCTCGAACGACCAACTCGTGCCGTCGTGCACGCTGCCATCGACGTAGTTCGGCTTCCACTGCCACGCACCGATGGCGTCCAGTTCGCGGCAGAACGCCGTCCACGCCTCCGGCGCGACCTGCACGGTCTCGCGCACCGTGTCCGCATCGTCGGACACGAACGTCTTCGGGTTGTGCGCATAGCGCAGATCGCCCTCCGGCGTGAGCTCCACTGCGTACGACGGTCCGAAGAAACCGCCGATCGCCGCCTTGAACTGCGTCGGCCGGTCGCAGGCCATGGATGGCTGCGACGCAAGGCACAGCCACGCAAATCCCGCGATCATCCAGCGCTTCATGCCGTCGCCCCCGTCGATGTGAGGACCCAGCCTAACGCGGCGCCGGGATGGCGTCACCGGGCCGGCGGCCGATGTCATTCGAGCCCGTACGCGGCGATGATCCGACGGCAGGCCGCAGCGTAGTCGCCACAGACCGCGTCCCACTGCCCCGGCGAGCCCGGCAGCACCTGCAACGCCGCGCCCCATGCGCGCAGGCGGGGCCTTGCGGCGTGGCGGCGCACCGCTGCGCACAAGACCACGCGACGGGCGGGATCGAAGAACGGAAACAGCCCGGTCCCGGCGTCGCATTCCCCCGCGGGCGTACGGCCGGTGACGCAATGCGAGGCCTCCCACGAGCCCGGACCGATATCGAACGCAGCCGGCCACCGCGACGGATCCTCCAGCAGCGGAGCGACATGCGCCAGCCACGACACCATGCCCGCGCGCCACAGCGGATCGTCGATGTCCATCGCCGACGCGAGCCAGGCATCCAGCGACGCCTCGTCGAGATAACGCGCCAACAGCGTGCATGCGGCATGCAGGTTGCCGCGGTCCGACAGGACCCAGCCATGCACGGTGTGTTCGACGGCCGGGAAGGCATTGCGCGAGGTCCACCGCCGT
This sequence comes from Lysobacter sp. DMC104, assembly GCF_056313665.1. NCBI lineage: Bacteria > Pseudomonadati > Pseudomonadota > Gammaproteobacteria > Lysobacterales > Lysobacteraceae > Lysobacter > Lysobacter sp. DMC104. Next base: position 406,718 of record NZ_JBQUZW010000003.1, read on the forward strand.
TCGTCCCAGCAGACGTCCATCATCGGCATGCGGCCGAGCGTCCGCAGCACGTCGTCGATGAAACCTTCGTCGTACGGCGATGCATCGGCATCGGGGCAATGCACCATCACCGCGCTGACCAGCACGCCGTACTCGCTGTCGAGGAACGCGGGTCCCTCCACGAACGGAAGCGCCGCGTGGACGAGGTATGGAAACCACAGCGACCATTCGCGCATGTGTCCGAAACACCCCGGCCCGCTGGCAAGCGCCCAGATGGCCCCGCGCAGGTCGTCGCACGACCACGTCGTCGGATCGGGCGAGAGCAGCGAGGTGTACATGCAGCGCTCGTCGCCCATGAACCAGGCATCGCCCATCGGCACACGCGGACACGGGAAGCGGCGCCGCAGGCGCGCCAGCGCGTCGGGATCGGGACCGTCGCCCAGTGTCCAGCGAAAGGCGCAGGCTGCGTGCCGGGACCTGCTCATGCACGAGACGAGGCCGCGTCCGCCGGTAGACGTGGGCCGGCAACCAGTTCCGACCAGCGCGTCATCAGCAGTTCGGTGTAGGCATCGGCACGGATGGCATATGCACCGAGACCGTAACCTTCGTTGACCTCGATCAGCGCCGTGCGTCCGTCCGCCAGCACACCGAAATCGACCGCATAGGCGGCAGGCGCGCCCGCGTCGCGATACCGGGCCATCGCCGCATGCACGACGTCCAGCGCAAGCGGCACCGAGGCATCACCCGCATAGCGATCGATCGACACGGCCTCGTCCCGGACAACGTAGACGCGATATTCGGAACGCCACTGCACGACCTCGGAACACCAGACGGACTGCCTCCGCGAGGCATTGCCGAGGAAGTAGAGATCGTCGGTCCCGCGGAAGACGCGTCCGGTGAACGACTTCAATCGATCCGCGGGCTTCGCGAAGACCGCAGGCGCACCTTCCCAGACTCCCGCTTCGACGTCACGCAAGGTCGCCCGCCACACGCGCCGGTGAAGCCAGGGGTACAACACCTCGGGATAATCGTTCGCTGGCGGTGCTTCGATACCCAGCTGTTTCATCGCCCCCAGCACGATCGGAATGGTGCCCGCGACGAACGTGTCCATCGACAGTTGCAATGCACGCCTGAGCATCTTCTTCGGCGTGAAGCATTCGAACGGAATTCCTCGTCGCGCGAGGGACTCGGCGACCAGAGCGGATTCATGGCAAAACCGGCCATTCCCCTGTTCCTCGATGAAGGCGTTCGTGAAACCGTGTCTGGTCATGAGGCGACGTCGCGGTGATCGATGAGGGATCAATGGAGCACCGACGAACCGATGCGGCGGGTATGGCGGCGCCGTGGTCGGGACAACGGATGCCACGTCGTGGCATGTCACTCCGGCATCGAGTGTAGGCCGGGACGAAACGCCATGCCACCCGACGGCACGGATCAGGTAGCCCAATGCATCCGGGCGCGTCCTGCGCACCGGATGCGGGCGACAAGATGCCGCGATCACTTCACCGCGGCGGCGTTCTTCGCGATCGCCTTGTCGGCAGCGTCGACGATCTGCTTCTGCAGGGCCGCATCGGCGACCCCGCCGGCCAGATCGCGGATCGCGAGCGCGATCAAGACCTGATTGGCCGGGCGACGACCCCATTCGGGATCTTCCCAGTGGCCGTTGAAGTAGTGGGTGATCTGCAGGATGAAATCGAGTCGCGACTTCGGTTTGCGCAATGCCATGACACGCTCCTGTGTCGAACGCCGGGCAGGATTGCCCGGCCATCCAGTCCAACGCCGCCGGTCGCGCACAACGGCCACCTCGCGCGACCGGCGGACATCGGGCACCGCGGCCGGCCTCACTTCGATGGAAAACCGTTGGTGCACATCGTGCCGAACACGAAATTGCGCTGCGTTGCGTAGGCCTTGAGCGCCACATCGGAACCGGAATTCCCGGCCACGATGCGCAGGCCCGCGCCCCAGCGGAAATGCACGCCGTCGGGACCGACGATCCCGCCGTACTCGCTCACCATGTGCCGCGACGAGACCAGCGACAGCTTGCCCTTGTCGATGTTGATCTCGTGCAGGTCCATGTAGTCTTCCGGATCGCTGTCGGCCGCGTGCGTCCGGAACCCGATCATGTACAGGGCGCCGGCCTTGCTCGTCAGCAGGCAGATGCTGCTGTAACCGTCCTGGTCGACGCGCGTCTCGAACAGCGGCGCGAAGTCGATGTCGCCCTGGGACAGCGTGCGGCCGTTTGAACGATAGAAATACAGTGCGCCGTTGTCGTACGCGGCGAGCAGGTAGTACTCGTCCTTGCCCACGGTGTAGTTGGTGATCCCGGCCGCCCCCGACCCGGTCTCCCGGTGCAGCGAATAGCGGATCTTCTGCGGCGCGTCGGTCTTCGTCATCGTCGACAGGTCGTAGAAATGGATCCACGACTTGTCGTGATCACCGTTCTCCACCGGCACCATCAGGTAGTCGCCGATGATCTGCATCCCGCCCGGATGCGGATAGCGGTGCGGCAGGTTCGGCGTGTCGAACCAGTACAGCACCTTGTCCTTGGCCTTGGAGATCACCGCGACCATGCCGGTCGACGCCAGCGACAGTCGATTGTGCGAGAGGAACACGTAGTCGTCGTTCTGTGCGATGCCCTGCACGTGCGTCGCGATCAGCGACGGCAGCCCGGGCTCGTCCTCGGGCGTCTTGCCGGAATACGTGCGCAGATGGCCTTGCCGCTGGATCTTGTCGAACGCCTTCGGTACGTCTTGTGGTTTCGGGTTGTAGACCTTCGTCATCGATGCATTCCCTTCACGCGTGCGGCGCCATCGCGACCGATGCCGCCTCCATGCCGGACCTGCTCCGGCGGCAGATGCGCACCGAGCCCCCGATCGACATCGAGGTGCCGCGCCGTCGGCGCCATGCTCGCACATGCAAGGAACAGGCGTGGCAGGCGGGACTTTCCCCGGGGAATGCGTCCCGGTCCGCGACATCGCCCGCGCGGAGCGAGCACCCTGCACGAGCGACGGCAGGTACGCCGTGCCCCTACTTGGGCGGGAACCCGTTGGTGGAGACGGAGCGTGCGACGAAATTGCGCTGGGTCGCGAAGGCCTTCAGCGTGGTGTCGGACAGGATCCGCAGGCCGGCGCCGAAGCGGAAATGGACACCATCCGCCCCCGCGACCCCGCCGTACTGGGTAATCATGTGACGGCGTTGCACGACAGCAGAAATGCTCTTCTTGTCGATGTTGAGCGTGTAGTAGTCCATGTAGTCGGTCGGGTCGGCCCCATCTTCCCCCTCGGTCCAGAAACCAATCATGTACAAACCGTTGTTCTTGTCGGTGAGCAGCGCAATGGAACTGTACCCACCTTCCGCGACCTTGGTCTCGAACAACGACGACAAGGAGAAATCTGGATCCGCCAGGGTCTTCCCGTTCGATTTGTAGAAATGCAGCTTGCCGTTGTCGTAGGCGGCCATGAGGTAGTACTCGGTTCCGCCCGACACGTAGTTGGTGATGCCGGCGGCGCCGGTCCCGTTGTGCCGTCTGAGCGAATACGACAACGGTTGCGGTGGCACCTTGTTCGTCATCGTCGTCAGGTCGTAGAAGTAGACATACGACTGGTTGTGGTCGCCGTTCTCGACCGGCACCATCAGATAATCTCCGATCAACTGCATGCCGCCCGGATGTGGATATCTGTGTTCCTGCCGCGGCGTATCGAACCAGTAGACCACCTCGCCCTTCTTCTTGCTGATCACGGCGATCATGCCCGTGTACTGCCGCGACAGGCGGTTGTGCGACAGGAAGACGTAGTCTTCGGTGTGCACGATGCCCTGGACGTGAGTGCCCATCTCTCCGTAAAGCCCGTCGTCATCCGCCATTTCTCCCGAGAAATTGCGCAGCTTTCCCTGGCGCGAGATGTTGTCGAACGCCACCTGGACATTCTGCAATTTCGTGTTGTAGACCTTGGCCATCGATGCATTCCCTTTGAACCGTGCGGCCGCCTCGCGAACGAGGACGCCTCCATGCCGGACCTGCTCCGGCGGCAGACCCGCGCGTCGCGTCGACTTGCGACAAGGGAACGCGGAGTCGACGGCATGCTCGCACGACTTGAGGCGATGCAGGCAATCAGCGTCGCCTCAAGAAAACCGCCACACCCCGGTATCGAACCAGTCGACCACGACGAGGGCGAGGTAGATCGCCAGGTAGATGCCGTAGATCTTCGCGACGTGCGGCAGATACAAGCCGGAGGGTTTGGCCTTGAAGGTCGTGGCGCGGTACATGCCCATCAGGTGGCGCTCGCGGGATTCGGGCCAGATGCGCCAGCTGCCGAGCGGGACGATTGGGAACACCAGGCAGAACCACTTCGTCGACAGGTAGGAGCCGTCGCGCCGGATCTCCGAGCAGCCGTGGAAGCGGGTGCCGATGCCGTTGATGGTGGACATGAGATGGAGCCTGCGGGGGTCAGCGCGGAAGTATGTCGCAAGACCAAGCCTTCGCGCGCGAAGCACTGTCGCGATGTCGTCGGGGCGATCGACCATGCGACGACGTACCACATTCTGGAACGTCGTCAGCCGACTTTCGCTTTCTTCCAGAAGATCAAGATCACGGCATGCGTCGTGTCGATCTCGATCAGGTAGCGATGACCGTCGATCTCCTCGTCCGGCAGCGGCGAGCACTGCAATCGACTCGCCTTCGCCCCTGCATGGAATGCCTCGAACCACTCGATGTACTCGATCAGGTAGTAGGTGAGTCGATCCCGGCCGTCGGTCTGCAGGAAGGAGGTGCAGGTGGCATGGAATTCGCGCGCCCAGGAGGCCACCGGCGTTCGATCGATGATCGCTGCGCCGATGACATTCTCCACATCGTCGACCTTGACCCAATGCGCGGTCAGTGCGTACAGGACAAGATCATCCGTGAATGCGCGCCCGACGGCATCCATGTAACCGTCAAGGAACGTGGCATGACGCTCAGGCGAGAATTCGTAAGTCTGGCTCATTTCCGCAGGCCACCGGAATGCATCGACGTCGCGAAGAGGCCGGCCTTCACTCGCGCCGCACCCAATAGACCTGCTTGTGGCCGCGACGCTCGAAGTCCAGCGCCAGTGCGGTGGCGTCCGCGAACGTCAGCCCGCCCTGCACCACGAAGTCGTTGGCGTTGTCGTCCCGGCGCATCACGCACCAGCGCTCGACGGGCGCCGGGCCGACGTCGCATCCGCGGTCAGTAGGGGACGACGCGGACTTCATAAGTGATGATCGCGGGCTCACCGTTCGGAATGCGCCGACCGTAGAGACCGACGACGCAGGAGTTCACCGGCGTCGACACCTCGACCGGTGCACCGGCGGCGTCGACGAGGGTCGCGCTGCAATGGATGTCGCGGGCCACCGACAGGCGTGCGCGATAGTGCTCGCCGGTCTTCGGCGAGAAGGTCCAGGTGTAGCTGCACTCGCGATTGACGCCGTAGCTGGCCTCGATGTACCAGAACGCCAGCGTGATCGGCTGTTCGGCGGGCAGGTGGAGGGTTTCGATCGGTTTGCCCTTGCGTTTGCGCGCGACGCGCACGCCTTTCTCCGGATCGCGGCATGCGGAATCCTTGAACTTCCACACGTGCCAGTGCTTTCCGAGTCCGCCGCCCGTGGACTGCGATTCGATGTCCATCGCGAGTTCCGCCGATGCTCCCTTCGGCGCGAGCAACTCGGTGCTGACGCAGCCGCAGGTCGCGAGCGCCAGCAGGCACAGCCATTGCCACTTCACCATGGTGCCACCCGATGTCTGCCGTCCCCTTGCGGCGGTGCGAGCGTAACGCAGGCGGGCCGCGACCGTCATCCGCTCGCAGGCTTTGCCTCCACCGGCGCTTTCTCCAGTCGCTGGCCGCTGGCGGTATCGATGATGTCGACGACGCACGTGTCGGCGTCCCAGCGTGCGTCGAGCTTGTAATGGCCGCCGGGCTGCAGCGTGAAAACGTGTCCCTGCGACTGCAGCAGTTCGGACGGGAACGGGCCGCCGAACGATTGCGTCGAACAGGCGAGATCGAGCCTGTGCGTGCCCGGGGCGATGCGGATGCTGCCGGCATACCATTTCGCGACGTGCAGATCGACCATCGAGACGTACGCCGAACAGGCGTTGCGCCCGGACGGGCCGGGCAGCCCGGAGAGCTTGCACAGACTGACGGCCGCGCCCCAGCGGTCGATGATCGCGGCATCGTCGCCTGCGTACGGCTCGAACTTCGCCGGCGGCGGCATCAGCCGCGCGTTGCCCAGCGTCAGCACGTAGGTCCCGTGCCGCGGCGCGTCGTCGCGGAACTGCATGCGACCGATCCAGCCCTGCATGCACGCATCGAGCGCGTCGTTGCCGCTGCCGCTGCCGCCGATGCGCGTGGCGGTGACGCTGCCGGCTGCGTCGAGATCGACGAGGACATCCAGCGCCAACCGCGGCACCTTCATCCGCATGAACTTGCGCATGCACCCCTGGTCCATCAACAGCACCTTGGCCTGGTACGACGCCATCTCGCGATCGGCGTAAGCGTCGACATCGACGGCCGCGGTGGCGGCGGGCGTGGCTTGGCCGAGCAACAACAGCGGGATCAGCAGCATGCGGTGTCTCTGGTGGCGGAACGGAGGTGCGAGGGGCAGAAACCCGGGCGACTCGCTAACGATACCCAAAGACCGTTGCCTTGCCATCCTGCACTTCGCATTCGAGCCCGACCACCTTCGCGGCGGCCATCGTCTCGTCGACCGAGCGTGATCGCACCCACTCGATGAACGCGAACAACCCCGGACCCATGTCGCGGTTGCCTTCGAGATAGTGCATCGATGGAGAAAAGACCGGGGTCGCCTCGAACGGCGCGTCCTCGTACAGGAACTTCACTTCGAGCGGAATGCCCGTCGCCTGCGCCCAAGCGATGAACTCGCGCCATTTCGTGTCATTCGCCAAGGCGCCGAGGCCACGCTCCCGGGCGATCCTGCTGGCGCGTTGTCGTGCCTTGATGTCTGCCATGAACACCCCGAGTGCCGCGTGCCGAAGGCCGCACCCGGGATCTTCGGCGAGGACTGCGGTTGATTCATCCCGGGTGTGTGCTTCTCGCTTACCTAGGCTACTTTTTACCGGAACTCGGCCATGAACTCGTCCGCCAAGGCCTTAGCGTTGAGTCGTCGCACCGATTCGAACATGATCGAATGGCAAGAGTCCGAAATCCATACAGCCAGAAAGGGATTGACCCAATCGAACGCCCCGGCATTCTTGGCTGTTTCCAGACCGAGAACCAAGGCGTTGAGCAGAGCATCTGAATGGGCCACCTCGAACTCGTCCATCGTGTCGCCGTCATTGGCCTTCGAGTGCATCGAGCGGAATCGTTCGTTTTCCTCAGTCAGAATTTTGTCGACCTCCGCAAATTGGTCCTGATACCAGTCCGCCCATTCGTCTACCGAGTAGCGGTAGTAGAGAAAATCATCATGGCCAGGCGGCACCTTGATATTGGTCTCGCTATTAGTGACGGCGACCATACTGTGGATGCCATACGGTTCGCCAGGCAGCAGGGCGTACCCGTAGATATCGACGCCAGTCGACCGCAGAGCAGCAACATGGGCACGGACACCCTCAGCCACAGCTGCAACCAGCGCTATTCTAGGCTCCGCGAGCCACTTTCGTAACGCAAGAACATTCACAACACGAAGTCCTCAGCCGCCGAACGCTTGATTTAAGTCACGCCGCTGCGGGCGGTGAATGCATTCCAAGGTAGCGCAGACACGTGGCCGACGCCATGACGCGGGGGCGACTTGGAGGAATCTTAGCCACGTAGCCCGGGTAAGGCCGAAGGCCGCACCCGGGATCTTCGGCGAGGATTGCGATTGATTCATCCCGGGTGCGCGCTTTGCGCCTGTCCGGGCTACTTGCTTTTCCTCAGTATTTAATTGCCAACACCTGAGTTAAGCCGCCCCGCAGCGGGGTGGCGGACACGTACTGGCGTAGCGTAGGCACGTGGCCGACGCCACGATATGGGGTCGGCTTGAATGAATTGTTAGGCAAGAGGCTTCTCCAGCCCATCGTCTTCCGAGTGATATTGCTGTAACACAGAAAGCATCTCTCTTCCCTGCATCGAGTCTTCAAAAGTGACAGTCGATAGAACCACTGTAGGCGCCAACCCAAGTAAAATATTTGGTAATTCCTAACCTTTCCGGACCAAAGTGGGCCTTAGTTCCTGTATCGAAGTCTGCTTCAACAGCCTGAAAATCAG